>NZ_CP063356.1:2459832-2767311 GCF_001866075.3 Anaerobacillus isosaccharinicus
TCATGAAACTGATGAAGGTGCACCTCAGGGAGGATTATGCTAAGCTTTGCATAAACCGCCTTATGCAAAGTAAAAGATTATGCAAAGTAAACTTGCTAAAACCACACTTATTAAGTGGTTATCTTCCATTTACTTTGCATAATTTCTGGCCTACTTTAATTCGGACAGCCAAGAAAGCAATGCCTGATCCCTATTCCAGTCAGGAAGATTACTATCAATCAAATCAGGGTAAATATTTTCAATAGCTTTTCTTTTCGTCTCAGTATCTGTTCTGGCGTATATTTCTGTTGTTTTTATATCTACATGGCCAAGAAAATCCCGTATGTATATTAGATTTACTCCTGCTTGTAGTAAGTGCATAGCTTTCGAGTGTCTGAACATATGAGGTTTCACCTTCGAAGGCACAAGAGTCGAAGATCTCCTAGCTGATTCAACATATTTTACTATTATATAGGCAATTCCTTCCTTAGTAAGCTTGTTTTTCATATTGTTTGTAAAGAGAGGATAATCATTTTTCCATTGTTTATCCAAGCGATTTTCAGTAATATAACGTTCCAATAAAGATACGGTATTCTTCAATAGAGGAACTCGCCTTGTCTTATTTCCTTTTCCAGTTAAAACAATTACTGCCGGATTTTCTAAGATTACATCACTTACTTTTATATCAATTAGTTCTTGTACCCTAGCTCCTGTATCATACATAACACTCATTAACGTTAGGTCACGGCGGCCTTTCTGACAGCTCCTTTCGGGCTGTTCCAAAAGTATTTTCATAGCTCCTGGTGTCAAATGCTCCACTAATGGTTTTACTGCCTTTTTAGTAGGAATTGCTATTACCTTTTGAAAATGAAATAAACCGGAAGGTTCTTCAGTTTGTACGAATCGAAAAAAGGAATGTATCGCCGCAAGTCGCTGGTTTCTAGTTGAGATACCGCACTTTCTTACAGTTTCTAACCATTCAAGAAAACCAGTAAGTAGATCACTTGAAAGAACATCCAAACTAATCCGTTCTGGTGGAATACATTTCGTGTCCTGGCAATACTTTATTAGAAGTTTAAATGTATCGCGGTATGAAAGGATTGTGTTCTGACTTACATTTTTCTTTGAAGGTAGGTATTCTGAAAGAAATTCTGTAAGGTACTGTTACCGAGCACATTATTTCAGGTTTTGATTTTCACATTACTCCGGTTGAAAATCTGAAATAATCTGCTTATTTTTCCACTTTATTTCAGATGCTTAAGAATACGTTCAAATTAATTCAGCTTTATTATAAAAGAAAAACCCCTAAAAAGGGGTGGAAACGGATATGGTATCTTGAATATTAATACGTATTTTGTAAATTTCATATATTCGTAGAGTAAAGCTAACTTCGTTATCTAGCGTCACGAACCAATCAAAATCTTTCTCTAAATAAGCTTTGAAATATCGATGGTGGATCCTTATCTCAACCGTCTGGCCTTGCATCGTGAGATATGCTTGTTGTCCAATCCAAATTCGCCACTCTTGATCCATGTGATCATAGACTAATATTCCTCTTTTCATCAAAATTCACCATCTTCAATCGCAAGTTGAACAATTTCTTCATCGATTTGATTTTTTTTCAGTTGTGAACCGAAAAGCAAGCAGTTGACGGTTAACTTATTTATGACACGTGGCCAGCCTTGTGATCGTAATGCGATAGCTTCTAAAGCCGCATCTGTAAAAATAGGCATATTTGCTCCTGCTACTTTTAGATGGTGGGTGATATAACTTGAAACATCCTCATTTGATAGTGGCTGAAATTGATATTTCATAATAATTCGTTGTGTTAATGGCTTATTATTATTAAGAGCTAGCCTGGTTTTCAAATGCGGTAATCCTGCCAGTATCAGAATAAAAGGATTGCTAGAGTCCATTTGAAAATTAAAAAGAATCGCTAAATCCTGTAAGAACGCATCTTTAGCCATATGCATCTCATCTAAAATAAAGACAGGCGTTACTTTACGTTCTCGAAACATTCGCTCCGTGCCATTTTGTATTTGGCGAAACAGATCTACCTTTCGAAACTTAGGATCTTCTCCTAGGCCATATGCTAGTCCTCGATAGAAATCCATGACTCCTCCAGTGGAAAGAGGAAAGTAAATAACGTGATATAAGGACGGGTTTAGTGCCTCTTTAAACGATCGTAGAGTAAATGTCTTCCCAGCACCAGGATCTCCGATTAATAAACCAATTCCTCTGGATTTTTTTAAATAATCCAAGCTATTTAATGCCCCTTGATATGTAGGGGACGTAAATGCTTCTGAAGGTTTTAATTCCTTTGAAAATGGTGTTGAAGCAAGAGAATAAAAGGTTTTATACATGTTTCTCACCGTCCTTTAGAATATCCATTTCAGACAGCGAAAAAGGAGAACGAACACGTTTAACATGAGCGTTGTCTTCTAGTGATACACGCTTTGCTTCCGCTACCTTTTTACCCTCTTCGAAGATATAAACACCATGCTCATCTTCTCGGACATCAATGGAATAACCAATAAAGCCGGGAGGAACTTCGTAAAGTTGTTTGTCTATCGTAATCGTTCCATCATGTTTTACTTTTCGGTTGTGACGCTTTAAAAAGATGGTTTCAAGTAAAGAAAGGTCTCCAAGAAATTTGACTTCTTCTAGTTGTAATTGGTAAACTTCAATTGGTGTTTTGCCATCAAGAGAAGCATGAACACGGCGATGATAATCCTCTTCAAGCCAACGCCAAAATCGTTGATTTAATTCTTCAAGCGAATGAGCACGATCTGATTCTAACAACGGGTAAAACCTTGTTTGAACCGTTTTAAAGAACCTTTCAATTTTGCCTTTTGCTGCTGCGTCATACGGCTGTGTGTGAGCTAACGTAATCCCCAGCTGCGCACAAGCATATTGAAGTGTTTCAGATCGATAGATTTTACCGTTGTCGACATTATGACGAATTCGTCATAACTGTGACTATACCGAAAAAAATACTATGCCGAATAAACTTATAAATCCTTCATAAATAAACAGTTTACGAAGGATTTTCGGCATAGTGTTTAGCTTTTAGTCCAGACTATAAATCAGTTTTCTTATATCCTTGGTTTTCCAAAGCGGGGATTCTTCCACTGCCTCAGGGCTTGTTTTCTTTATGGCTTCATGAATCATATCCAACGTTGCAAAAGCATAGAAGTTTGATGTTGTTGAAAGACTTTCATGACCAAGCATTTCCATGATGACTGTGAGGGGCATACCTTTTCGGTATAACGTCATAGCTCTTGTTTTCCTGATTAAGTGGCAGTGAACATGCCGTGGGATTTCAGGACAAATCATTCTTGCCTGGTTTGCATATTGACCTAAAAGGAGATTTATCGTATCCGTAGACAAGGCATGAGGCTTCCCATCCCTCATCGAATAGAACAATGGAGCCCCGCCATCTGTGTTTGGATGCGGATGGAATTCCTGAAGATAACGCTTGATGTGAGCAACAGTTTTCTCCATCAGGGGCACATTACGACTTTTGTTGCCTTTACCGGTTAGCGTAACGAAAGGTGTTTTGACGTTGATAATGTGCAGATCCCGAAGGGTAATATCTACAAGTTCCTGCGCTCTGGCAGCCGTATCATACAACATAATGAACATCATGCGATTGCGTCTTCCCTTTTGTGTATCTGTTTTAGGCGTTTTTAATAATGCTTCAATAGCTTCATTTGTCATATATAATATGGACTTTTTGTGTTCCTTCATTCCGCGAACGCTACGAACATCGTTGTATATTGCAACAAGCGTAATATCCTCGTCTGCGCAATACTCCATGAACGATTTTAGTGCAGTCAATCGAAGGTTGCATGTTTTGGCTGCTAGATTTTGCACTTCATTCATCCAGACAAAATAATCTTTAATGTGTTTCCTATTTAGAAAGTCAAACGTAATGTCCTGTCGTTCA
The DNA here is from genome assembly GCF_001866075.3 of Anaerobacillus isosaccharinicus. GTDB lineage: Bacteria > Bacillota > Bacilli > Bacillales > Anaerobacillaceae > Anaerobacillus > Anaerobacillus isosaccharinicus. Next base: position 2,463,761 of record NZ_CP063356.1, read on the forward strand.
ATCCCTTTTTGGATTTCCAAGTAATCAATAAAGTAACTCATGGACTTCTTATACGAATTTATTGTGTTTTGGCTAAGGTTTCTTACCTTGGGCAGGTATACATGAAGGAAGCTACGAGCATAATGCCAAAATTCGGGCTCAATCTGCTTTCTACTCTTCATCATAATCCACCTCCGGAAGCAACCCTTCAAGTATTTTAGTTTTTTCGGAGAAAGTAGAAAAAAACTCAGGCACAAGATGAAGATAGTAGTAGGTGCTTTCCAAACAGGCATGTCCCATGTAACGCACCAAATATGGAAGCATGGAATTCACATCGGATTCTTCCTTAAGCCATTGATTGAGTTTGTCGAAGGCAAAATGATGGCGAAAATCATATGCTCTTGCCTTCGAGCCTGACTCATGCCCCAAACCAGCCGCCTTCCATATCTTATTGAAATTCGATCCAATAGACGTACTCTGGTAACAACTATGGGATTTTACCGGAAAGAAATACGTTCGATCTGGAAATATATTATCTATGACAGCATCGTATTTCAAATATAGTTGTTTAAGGTCTTCCGGAAGAAACAACCTTCGGTCTTTAGGGCCTTTTGAATGGATTACATCGATATAGCCAGTATGAAGGTTAACGTTTTTTCGCAGAAGCAACCGCGCTTCACTTGTTCTCAATCCACAACAATAAAGCAATCTAAAGTACATGGGTAGGACAAGATGGCGGACAGGATTTTCCTTGCGAGGGCCTAGTGTGTCGCAAGCATCGAAAAATCGGATAATTTCTTCATCTGTGAAAAAATGTGGTATCGTTCGGATTTGCTTTCGACAGATTTTGTTGGTGACAACATATGCATCTGAGTATCCAGAATGTTGCAGGTATTTGCCAAACTCACGAATAGGTGCCACACGTACTCGTTGGGTGTTTGGGCATTCGTTATCCCGTAAGATAACCCAACCTTTAACAATCTCGTTCAATAAAACCTCTTCGGATTCGCGTTTTGCACAATAGCGATCAAACTCGTGGAGATAGTATTCGCTTGTTTTATACTTCCAGCCTAGTGAGTGTTTAAACGCTACAAAAGACTCCATGAAAGAAGCTAGTTTACTAACATATGCCTTCTCCATCATTTGAGCCCCTTCACTTTCATAGGAATGACGGCTAAGGTTAATGCACAATCACGCATCTTTTCTTCGTCAGTAGACAGATAAACGTCGGCTGAGTTTGGGTTGACATGCCCAAGTGTTGATGAAATTGTTTGTATGGCAACCCCATTTTTTAACATTTTTGAGGCGACATGATGTCTAAGGAGGCGGGTGCCTTTAAGTTCGTTGTTAACTCTTACTCCTGCACATGTAAATATTTTTCTTACTATGGTGTAACAACTCGAATGTTCTTTCAACGGTACATGTGGGGCATTTCGAGATAAAAATACGCACGATGAATCTGATTTAGGACGGTCATTCGTGAGATACCTTACTAATGCATTGCCGATTGCAGGAAGAAGGGGTAAAACTAAAGGCTCATTCGTCTTCTGTTGGACTATGTTAATAACATCCCCTTGCCAATCTATATCTTTTAACCTTAAGTTCAAAATATCCACGGCCCTGATTCCAGTAAGAAGCGATAATAATATAATAGCTTTGTCCCTTGAAGATACAGCATCGGTTTGTAATACATCCCATACAGCCCGTTCTTCCTCCTCCGTTAATACGGGAATAATTGTCCTTTTTCTCAGGAGTTTATCAGGAACGGCTGCAATAAGTCTGTTTCCACCTTCTGCAAAACGCAAAAATGATCTTAATCCGGAGGCCGCCGTTCGAAGACTTCCAGAGTCCCAGGTTTCTCTTAGTTCATCAAAAAACTTATAGATTGATTTAAGAGGGACAGCTTTCAACTCGGTATAGCCCAATTTTTCAATAAAAATAAGGAACTTGCAGGAAGTATTTCGATACGATTCTATAGTATTTTTACTTTTTTTCTCCTCTTGTAGAAACGCTAGAAAATGGATATGAAGGTCCTGGAATTTAATAGTTGAGGGCTTATCGACCTTACTATCCCTGCTTGGTTGCCAGCCAAAATAGCCTCTTTCTTCATATTCCCTTAATTTTCTTATGCATGAAGTGTGTAGCTTTTTACGTGAATGGCAGTATTGTCCTGTCCTTCTGTCTGCAGAATCATTCACGAAATGCTCAACCAATTCTTGAGTTAAAGTTTCTGTCCCCATGATAGCGGCAGACTTCAACAGTCTTTCATATACCCTTTTGAAACTATGAATCGTTGATTGACAATAACCTGCTTTTTCAAGCGCTTCAAGTACCATTTTTACACTACTTTCCACAGTTGGTTTCTTTACCATAGTAATTCCTCCTAAAAATAGTTTGGACGTTAGTCCACTTCTATTATGGAAAAAATAGCAAAACACTATGCCGAAAATCCTTCGTAAACTGTTTATTTATGAAGGATTTATAAGTTTATTCGGCATAGTATTTTTTTCGGTATAGTCGGCATAAATCATGGATGGCTTTCCTCTTCTTATCAAAGCTTCTTTCGTCACCACTCTTACTCCATCGAATTTCTCGGAAGAGAAAAATTGAGCATAGGGCACTAGCCTCGAACAGTCGTCAATATAAGCAATGAGGAATGTCTTTTTCTTCTGAACGTACGGTCCGTGAGAGAGATCCCCTTGCCACAGTGTATTTACTTTCGCATGGGCAAATCGTCTTCTTTCAGGAGATGTTGATACATTTTTTCCATTTAGCTTGTTTTTTCGTATTAAACGATTTATAGTACTATATGAAACTTGATTTTTGTAGATCTCTCCCTGTTCAATCAGTTGTTCGTAGAAGACACTAATGGGCATGTGGAGAGATTTTTTTCGTAGTTCGAGAATATGATCTTGATCTTCTGGAGTTAATCTTCTTGAATTACCTTGGTCCGAACGTTTCTTTGGTTTTAGTGCATCAAAGCCGTATCTCCGATAATGAAGGAGCCATTCTTGAACCGTTTTAGCTGCGATTTTCCGCTCACCATAGTATGGGATAGAATGACTTTTTGCCTCTATTTCAACCCAATATCCCTTCGGTTCTACTTGCCCATTTAGCAGTGGGGCGATAATTCCATAACGAAATAAAGCGATTTGTTCACGTATTTTATCTTCCATGGATTTCTTCCTCCTTTTAGTAGAAGGACGACCGGTCATCCATGCTTTTATTCTACTTTTTTCGCCATAAATAGAAAATGAAAACGTTATGTGGAATCTTCAATATATTTTTTAAACGCCAAATATGCTAAAATTAAAGTGCCATAAAGTGTTTCTTTAAATGACCCTGGCTCCTTCGCAAGAAGGAGGATTCGCCAAAATCTTGGATCATTTTTAAATATTTTATGGCTTCTTTTTTTTGATCATCTGAGAAACTAAGGGCATAATCCAAATCAGAAAAATAAGTATGAACCCATTTAAGAATACTTACATAACGTTTGAAATGAAAATTTACTAATTGACGACGATCGAACGCTTTCTTTTTTAGTAGACGTTGTTCAACTCCTTGAACAATAGTATGTAAAGTATGCTGGAAATGCGGGATGAGAAAGTCAGGAATGATTGAAAATGTAGTTTTACAGTGTTTGCACTTCAAACGACAAATAGGAATACTTATTGCCCCCTTTTCAGTAATTCCAAACCTCATATAAAACCCATGACGATATAGTTTCCCCCGCCCCTTACACTCAGAACAAAACTCAATAATCGGGAATTCATTTTCTTTCCCTCTTAATTCATACTCTTGTAATCCGATTCCAAAATCATGAATAATGACCATAAAAAACTCCCCCTTTTAATATGCAAAAAATTTAGCACATTATCTCGGGAGAGTATATAGTTTATTCTGGTGTAATTTGAAAAAAATGCGATCAAACGAGAAGAAATAAAGTGACTATCTACAAGGTACTTCGCAAAATCAGTAGGTTTCATTGGTATCACCTTCTAATTCTGGGATTATACTTGGAAACTCAGTCTCTAGTTTCAATGTAATATAAGGGAATACATCTGCAGTCAAACGTAAGTAATAAGCAGTTTCATGAAAAGAATCGTGGCCCAAAAATGCTTTAAGTACTGGAAGATACGCCGTTAAATCCCTTTCATCTTCAGCCCATTTTTTTAGACGATGTACCGCAAAAGTGTGGCGAAAATCGTGTATACGTGGGCCTTGTCCTCTTCCACCATGTGAAATTCCAGCACCCCATAAAAACCTACGGAAATTTTTATATATGTTTCCTACCGTCATCGGTCTGCCATCAAGAGCAGGAAAATAATAATCTTCTGCTTTCGGATAAGGGTGTACCAACTTTGAAAATATCCTACACCGTTCCGTAAGGGACGCGGACATAGGAACCAATCGGCTGTTATCCTTTTTGGATTGATTTATGGTGAGGATACCATTATCAAGATCTACTTCATTTACTTTGAGAAGTCTCGCCTCAGATACCCTCAACCCGCACATATAAATCATTCGAAAGAACACAGGCATAATTAAATGCCTATTGGGACATTCGTAACTAAACTTACATTTTTCCGTTTTGGAAAAAAAGTTTGTTAGTTCGACGTCTGTATATATGTAAGGGTTATATTGTTCCCCTTTAGGAAAATACCCTTTTGGAATTATATATGCTTTAACACCAATAGAATCAAGATATTTTCCAAACTGTCGAATGACAGATGCGCGAGAACATTGATTTGCTTGTGCCTCGTAAGATTTTTTGCTACACCAGTTTAATACGATTTCTTTAGTAAGTTCTGTGGCAAGGGGGTATTTTTCCAATGTAAATTTATCAAAACGTTTTAAGTGGTGTGAGTCAGTATCGTATTTATATCCAACCGATCGTTTCAGTTCCACATGATTGTAAATATGATCTTTAAAAGGTCCCTCATAAATGATTTCACTCATGATTAAGTACCTCCTTAAAATCAATAGAACATTCCTTAAGCTTTATGATATCAACCTTTAGATAGACGGCTGTTGAGTCTGTATCCAAATGGCCAAGGATATCTGAAATAGTGGAAAGAGGGGTATCCTTTTCAAGAAGTACGCTGGCCAGGGTGTGTCTAAGGGAATGCATTCCTCTCCTTTTTTTTAAAGAGGGAATGTGTGCTAATTCCATGTATCTTTTAATTATCTGATTTAAATGGTCTCCTTCTGAAAAGGGACCAAATGGAGCTATGTGTTTTACGAATAAATAGGGAGTGTTTATTTTAGGACGACCGTACTTAAGATAATCAATAACTGCCCACCCCACCTCCGGTGTTAATGGTAGAGTTAAAGGTTGTCTCGTTTTTGATTGTGTAAATACAAGAACCTTATCTTCCCAATGAAAGTTCTCCATTTTAAGATTTTTAATATCCGTACACCGTAAACCAAGGCAACATGCCATTAAAATAATGGCATAATCTCTTTTCCCCTTTGGACTTCCTCTGTCAATGGCAGCGATTAGTTTTTTTAATTCTTCCTCAGTCCAAACAGATGGAATACGGGTCTGTTTCCTTGCCTGAACCATAGGTGTTTTCGATGCAAGATCAGTGTTTATTTCTCCGTTTTCTAGAAGAAACCTGAAAAAGGCACGCAGTGAACAAATATTTTGTTCAACAGTTTTATAAGTATAACTAGCTAATGTTTTAATGTAGTTATTTATCAATGTAACATTTATATCTTTACATTCTTTAACCTTCTGCGAAGAAAGGTAATCCATAAATCGTGCAGATTGTTTTACATAATGATCTATCGTCACATTGGAATAATCTTTATCTTTACAATATTGTTTAAAACGACCACTGACCTCAATGAAAAAAGGATCCGTAAGGATCTCCTTATGTTTGTAATACCGACGTAACACGGTATTGTGTAACTGGAAATCCCCGATCATTCTGATGATACGTAGCTCTTGAGTCTCTGACTGAGATAGTTTTTGATTAAAGTCTTTTTCAAAAATACTAAAGTATTTCTCAACAAAATCTATTCCAAGTTTTTCAGAGAAATAGTTTTCACCTTTTTCTTGAGCGAATTGAATTAACATTTTCCATCTTCTACGGTAAAAATTCATACTTCCTTCTGTATAACCAAGGTGTACCATTTCTTGCTCAAGAGCGTTGATTAGTTCTTCTAATGTTTTCTTTTGCATAAATATCCCTCCAAAATGAAGTATTTGAGCTTCGGCTCTAATTACCATCTTGGACATTATGCAAAGTAAATTTCACAAAAACATTGATTTTAAGGTGATTTTTTAAGGTAACTTCGCATAATTACTTTCTTTGCATAAGGTGGTCCACTAAGTCCGCTCCTATCAAATGTCATTCTTAATGAACTAGATAAAGAACTAGAGAAAAGAGGACATAATTTTGTTCGTTATGCCGACGATGCCAATATCTACGTGAAAACGAAGAAAGCCGGAGAGCGCGTTATGAACTCAGTTACTGATTTCATTGAAACCAAACTTAAGCTTAAAGTAAATAAGAACAAGTCAGCAGTAGATCGCCCTTGGAAACGTAAGTTTCTAGGTTTTAGTTTTACTGTCCAAAAAGACCCGAAAATTCGTATCTCAAACGAAAGTATTAAGAGGCTGAAAGCCAAAATAAGGGAGATCACTTCAAGATCTAAACCGCTTTCTATGGATCAACGGATCAAACAGCTCAACCAGTATTTAACTGGATGGTGTGGATATTACGCACTAGCTGATACTCCTAGCAAATTCAAGGGTTTTGATGAATGGATTAGAACAAGACTTAGAATGTGTGAATGGAAACAATGGAAACTGCCTAAAATGAGAGTAAGAAAACTCACGGGTTTAGGAGTCCCAAAACAAAAGGCATACGAATGGGGAAACACAAGGAAGAAATATTGTAGGATTTCTATTAGTCCAATTCTAAAGAAAACCCTTAATAACGCCTATTGGAGTCATCAAGGGTTGAAAAGTTTATATCAACGATATGAATTTCTACGTCATACTTAATTGAACCGCCGTATACCGAACGGTACGTACGGTGGTGTGAGAGGTCGGGGGTTAATCACCCCCTCCTACTCGATTTACTGATTGACCTATCCTCATTACTATAAGTATACTTATAAAAGATACTAACGGTCACAAAGGAGGAAAGTAGAATGCCTGCGAAAACGATCTATGTTCGGGATGAACATTTAGATATATTTAATCAGATCAAAGAAGATGCTAAGAAAGAACCAGGTGACACTACACCTTTTGCATTTATTGTAAAAATGTATGAATTCTATCAACAGCATAAAGACTTCCGTAATGAGCCATTTGAAGAAAAAATCTTCACTATACTTCCTCATAAAAAAATTCGTTTTTTTGGTTGTTTACTTGCTCAAAAAAACCAATACTCCGTATTCTTAGGGGAAAAAGGAAAGTTTATCGTTATCATGAACCTTGATGATGACCTGCATTCCTATCAGGTGCAAACAACTTTGTCAGGCCTTAAAGAAACAATACCCGATGACATTTATCGTGGATGTGTTAAAGCCCTTGAGGGTATAGAGTATATCGAGTTCATTGAGTTATAAGAGTTGAAAACGAAAGGTTTTATGTAGTCATTAATCTGGGGAAAGAAATCTCTAAAAGTTTTTCGGAAGTAGGAATTACCTATTTCACTATGAAAAATTAAACAACCATCTACCTCTAATTTAGTGTAGATGGTTGTTTACTATTTGGGAGTTGTGCAGCAATAAATGGATCACAACTTTCTTCATATGGAAAAACACGTTTCTTATCAGCAATAAGCACTCTAAGGTAATTAGGCATTTGGTAAAATGAAACGGGAATTTCCTCTTCCATAACTCCAATTATTGGTTTTTTATGAGCCAACACTTGTCCCTCTTTGATTTTTCCTACTAATAAATAAAGCAATAGTTGAGCTTCTTCTACAGAAATAGGGTAATAGTGTAATAGAGTTCCAATTCTTGATGTCCGAAAGTTTGTTGTAGTAATTAACGTGCCTAGCCCGATTTATGACGATTTTTGTCAATCGTCGAGTGGTGTCCGGCATTTTGCATTTAGTTTCATTCGCTTAGTATATAATACAGATTCTTGAAGCGTTGTATTCGATCTAATCTAGTAAGGAATACTACTTATAATAAGGAGAGAATAGAATGACAGTTAACTATAAAGAAAAGCATCGCCCTCAATTTCACTTTACACCTGAAGAAAAGTGGATGAATGATCCGAATGGAATGGTGTTTTTTAATGGTGAGTATCATCTTTTTTATCAATTTCATCCACATGGAACGACATGGGGACCGATGCACTGGGGCCATGCTGTAAGTGAGGATCTCGTTCATTGGGAGCACCTTCCTATCGCGTTAGCACCTGATGAGCATGGAGCTATTTTCTCAGGGAGTGCGGTCGTTGACTGGAAGAATACATCTGGTTTTTTTGATGGAGAGCCAGGATTGGTGGCTATTTATACAAGTGCTGACAACTACCCGGATTCAGACAGACCGCGGCAACGACAAAGTATCGCTTACAGTAAGGACGATGGCAGAACATGGGTAACATATGAGGGGAATCCCGTCCTTTCTGATATTAGTATTACAGATTACCGTGATCCAAAAGTGTTTTGGCATAGTGAGACAAGTAGATGGGTCATGGTGTTAGCAACTGGTCAATCAGTGACTATTTATACTTCGCCTAACTTAAAAGATTGGCAATTTGCAAGTGAATTTGGTAGTACTGCTGGTTCACATGACGGTGTGTGGGAATGTCCTGATTTGTTTAAACTGCCGATCGATGGTGATGAAAACAATCAAAAATGGGTAATGTTGCTAAGCATTGGTGATAATCCAGAATTTAAAGAAGGTTCAAGAACACAATATTTTGTTGGCGATTTCGATGGAACTACGTTTGTAAATGATCATTCTGACGAATCAATTCTCTGGTTAGATTATGGTCGTGATAATTATGCAGGAGTAAGCTGGTCGGATGTTCCTGACGGTGACGGGAGACGCATTTACATTGGTTGGATGAGCAATTAGCGCTATGCAAACCAAGTCCCAACAGAAGTGTGGCGCAGTGCAATGACATTGCCAAGGGAGTTATCGTTAACTACAAGTAAAGACGGAGTCCGTGTCGTTCAAAAGCCAGTAGTAGAAATTGAAGCCCTTCGCACTGGTTCAGAAGTCTATGAAAACCTTACAATTGTAAGCAATCAACAAACTTCTTACACGGTGCCTAGTAACTTACAGGAGGAACAATCAGCAGAAGCAGACATTGTTCCAGCTGAAGTAGACTTATTGATTGGGAAGAATAATAACCCTTTTGTTGTTGCAAATTCATTTTCACTAAATATGTTTATTGGGCTAATTGATGAAGTAAGCATCTACAAGCGGGCATTGAGCGATGCAGAGATTATTGAAGAGTACAACGCTCATCTACGTCCTTTTGCTGGGGCTGTGCCTGAGATTTCCGCCGAAAATATTAGAATTGACCGAAATGATTTTGCAGCTGACAAGCATCGGCCACAGTTCCATGCAACTGCTATTGGGCATTGGATGAATGAGCCCCATGCGCCTCTCTATTTTAATGGGAAGTATCATCTTTTTTATCAGCATAATCCAATGGGACCTTATTGGGGAAATATCCATTGGGGTCACTGGGTTAGCGATGATTTGATTCATTGGAAAGATCAGCCTGTCGCATTAGCACCTACGAAAGGTGAAGTAGATCCTGATGGAACATGGTCAGGTTGTGCCCACTATGATGAAAATGGCTTACCTGTTTTATTTTTTACCGCTGGAAACCACAGCTATCTTCCTAATCAAATGATCGGTCTTGCTAGGACTACTTTTGAAAAAGATGGGGATTTAAACTTGGCAAGATGGGAGAAACACCTTGAACCTGTCATTTTCCAACCAGAGGGATTAAATCTCGATGACGATGGCTTTAGAGATCCACATGTTTGGAAAGAAAATGATACTTGGTATCAAATTGTTGGTTCTGGCATTAATGGCAAAGGTTGTACTGCGCTATTATTCGAGTCTACTAATACTATAGATTGGGAATTTAAAGGCTGCTTGTATGTGAGTGACTATCAAAAGTATCCGCAGCTCGGTCGGGTCTGGGAGCTGCCAATCCTTCTACCACTTGGAAAAGATAGCAATGGGGAAGAGAAGCATTTGTTTATCATTAGTCCAGTTGGTGAAGGGGCGGATGTGGAAGTATTTTATTGGGTTGGAACTTGGGATAAAGAGATTGGACGTTTTTCTCCAGACCAAGAAGACCCACAGCTCTTTGATCTAGGTGATTTCCATTTTACTGGGCCAAGCGCCATGGTCGATCCAGTAACAAAAAAATTATTGTTGTTTACAATTGCTCAAGGAGAAAGACCACTAGTGTATGAAATTGCCAGTGGTTGGGCTCATAACGCTGGGATGCCTGTTGAAGTATATTTAGGAAATGATGATCGAATGAGAATTAAGCCGGTGGATCAAGTAGAAACGCTTCGTCGCGAAAAGCTAGTTGACTTAAAAAATATGACATTAGCAGAAGTGAACAAACAGTTAGAGACTATCTCAGGTGATATGATGGAAATTAAATTGAATTTTAGTGATGCTAATGAAGGTAGTTATGGCATTTTTGTCAGACAAGCGAAGGATCGAAGCGAAGAAACGTTATTTTACTATGAGCGAACTACGGATAGCTTCTTTGTTGATCGCAATAAAACGACGTTAGATCCCCTTGAAAGAACGACTGGTATTCAAGGTGGAGAAGTGCAATTAGGAGAAGCGCCTTTAGAGTTGCGTTTGCTTTTAGATAAATCGTTGGTAGAGGCATATATAAATGAACTAAAAAGTTTAACAACCCGTGTCTACCCGAAAAATGATGAGTCTAAAGGGATGTCTTTATTTGGTGCGGACGATTTAATGATCGAGTCGCTTGAAATTTGGTCGATGAGTGGAGTTTATTAAAAGAGGTAGGGAAATTTTTGGAGCTGGGAGTGACATTCATTCAGCAACGACGCAGTATTTCGCATAAGCGGGAGCTGCGTCGTTTTTTTTTATGACTCAAAAGAGCCATTTACACATTGCTAGGTTTCTAGGTACGATTCAATGGTTAGTATTAAGCAGAGGATGTGGTTAGATTTGAAATGGTTATATGGCTTTTTAGTATTAGTAGTTGGATTTATATCTTTTCAACATATAGGTGTAACAGATAGCTTGCTCTCTTATGACATTAATTCTCCTGAAGTAAAAGAAATTGCCTCTAAGTTTTCGATGCAGGGGCATGCCGATCACGATATTTCTACCTGTTCAACTAAGCAGACGTACTATAATGAAATTGCTGAATTATTGAATGAAGGCAAAACAAAAGCTGAAATCTTTGATTATTATCTTAGTATGTACGGTGAGGAAGGTTTGAGGGTTCCGAAAAAAGAAGGCTTTAGCTTGTTAGCATGGACTACGCCCTTTATGGTGTTAACAATAGCCGGGGTAGGTTTGTTTATTGGAGTTGGAAATATGATTAATAAACAGGAAGCTAAAGAATTAGTAAGTCCTGAAAAAAATGAAGAAGATGCCGTTGAAGCAGAAATTACTAGTTCCTTCATTGACGAAGAAAGAAAAAAGATGTTCTGAGGTGTAGATCCGCTTACTTACGGACATCAGTTCCGTTATTAAAGCGGATTTTTCAATTTTGGAACTTTATCGGACATGGGTTCCGTTATTCTTATAAAAGTAGCCTGTTTTTCTGCTTTTTTAAGCAAATAGCGGAACGTATGTCCGTTACCACCAAAAAAAGGACGATTTTTCAAAAATAGCGGAACACATGTCCGATAGCAGCCAAACCAATCATACTATGGTTTCACCATTGAAAGAAAAATTTTAACGACATAGTTACTGTCGTGTACGATACGACGCCGATCGCAAATGTCGGAAAATGTGCTTCATCATCGGGGGGTAATTCATATTTTAAGACATTTAAGATCATCGCGCCTGAGATAAAGGCAAAAATAATCGACTCTATTAATGGTGATAAATGAACATTCATGCCCATAAACCATCCGGCGAGAATTCCGGTAGCAAGAACATATCGACCAACTTGATTATATATATCCTCATATTCTCTCCATAAGTCGTGAGCAACAGCAACGAAATGTAGCCCCACAGCAATTCCATAAAAAACAGCTTGTACGCCTAACACATCATGGGAAATGATTGTATATGCTACTAGCATATTGTAAACACCAAAAAACAAGATTTGTAACCAAAATAACGCCCGCGCCTTACCTGGCTTTGAATTTAGCTGTGCTTTTCTAACAACCTTTTGAATTCCGTAAAACATGAGTAAACCTAATAACCCCACAAAGTATAATTCTGATTCCATCGTAAAATAATTAACATTTTGCTTAACTAAAATTTGCTCTTTATGTAAAGAAGGTAGGACATAGACAAATACGTAGGATACAGCTAGCCCGCCAGAAAATGAGAACCACTTTAACCGTTGAATTCGACCAGAAGGGATCAGTTCATTGGCAAGTAAATGAATCATAATAAATGCAAACCCCATAATAAAGGCATCAATGGACATGGGAGATACTCCTAACAGTAGTAAAATTTTAATTTTAGGGTATCCAATCGTTGGAAAAATTAGCAAAAAAATTTATAAAATCCATTACACTGTTATAGGAGTTAGTTTATAGAGTAATTTTAAAGCATCCACTAATCACACTTCACTACTAGATGAATAAAACTATAAGTAAGTGGATGAGTCCACAATAAAGGAAAAAGAGGTGTTTTCTAATATGTCTCACGCACACGGAATGGGTAGCGGTTTTGCGTTAGTCTTAGTGTTGTTTATTCTATTAGTAATTATCGGAGCTTCATATGTAGGTTACTAATATGTTTTTACCAAGGGTGTCCTATTTTATTTAGGGCACTCTTTTCATTTTGTAAAAATTTCTAACTAAGTGGTGTCAGACAGAGCGACCGAGCCTAGGTTGCAACATATAGTGGGTGGAATTCCCACCGAGCAAGAACTAGCCATTCACTCGTAGCGAGTCTTGGAGGATGTGGAGTAATTCATGTCTTTAAGCGTAGACAGTTAGATAATGGGCCGTAAGCCAATTGGTTGAAGGGATTGAGCTCCGAAATACCAAGTCAAGAGGGCTGATGTAATTGTCTGTACAGAAAGCAATACTTCTACTAACGTAATGGCAAGATAGTAGAAGCCTCTTCGGAGTCGATGACCTCGGCACGTTATACATTGATATGTTGCAGCAACTCGGGAGATCCTATCGGTCTTTCTAGAACAATTTATAGAGAGTATGGCAAAACAAGTGATAAAAAATGAGTAAGCCAAACGCCGCATAGGAAGTCGGATAACTGCGTAGTACCAATGAAGTTAGGTAATTCTGATGGAGGAAAGGCAGTTACCTTATCATTGCCCTTATGGGGAAACATTTACTACACACAGAGGTAGGCGATTAAATGGAAACAAAACTAGTAAGGATAGCAGAATTAGCAAAATCTCAACCAAAAATGAAGTTTACATCACTAGCACATCTTCTTGATGTAGAGGCACTCAAACAGTGTCATTATGAGTTACCTAGTAGAAAAGCACCTGGTATACATCAAACCACAAAAGAAGAATACGAACTAGACTTAGAAACTAATATTTCTGATTTAGTAAAACGCATGAAACAGAAAAGTTACCGACCTATACCGGTTCGAAGAACCTATATAAGTAAACCGGGGACGAAGATTAAAAGACCACTAGGTATTCCCGAACATGAGGACAAAATTGTCCAAAGAGGGATAGCTAAAATCTTAAATGCTATATATGAACAAGATTTCATGGATAGTTCCTTTGGTTTTCGCCCGAAACGAAGCTGTCATGATGCCTTGAAAATACTGAACGTCTATATCAATACGAAATATACTAACTATGTTGTAGACGCAGATATTAAAGGGTTCTTTAATAATGTCGACCATACATGGATGATGAGTTTCCTAAAACACCGAATTGAAGATCCGAATATTTTGAGAATTATAGCTAGATTCTTAAAAGGTGGATATATGGAAGAAGGAAAACTATTTAAAACCGAAGATGGGACCCCTCAAGGAGGGATCATTTCTCCAATTCTAGCAAACATCTATCTCCATTATGTACTAGACTTATGGTTTGATAAGGTTGTAAGAAAACAATGTAAGGGGCAAGCGTACATTGTTAGGTACGCAGACGACTATGTATGTTGTTTTCAAAACAAAGACGATGCAGAAGCATTTTATCGAGCATTAATTAAACGCTTGGAGAAATTTAACTTGGAACTAGCAGAAGATAAAACGAAGATCATACCATTTGGGCGATATGCGGAGGAAAACTGCAAGAAGAACGGTGGAACAAAACCGCCTACCTTTGACTTCCTAGGATTTACTCATTACTGTAGTAAAGACCAAAAGGGGAAATTCCGAGTAAAGCTTAAATCAAGTAGTAAGAAAATGCGAGCGAAGCTCAAAGAGTGTAAAGAGTGGTTGAAGGCTAGTCGAACAACCAATATTCATGATGTAAAGAGCAGGTTAGACCGCTCATTGGTAGGATACTACAACTACTATTGTGTAACGGACAACATAAAACATGTGAGTAACTTCAAAGACAAAGTTAGAAGACTATTCTTTAAATGGATGAACAGAAGAAGCCAGAAGAAGTCATTCAACTGGGATAAATATGTACTTTTCCTAAAGAAATTTCCATTCCCAGTGCCAAGAACAAAAGTCAGTATTTTCGAACTGAAAAGAGAGATTAACTATATTTTGTAAGATGATAGGGAGGAGCCGTGTGCGGTAGTTCCGCAAGCACGGTTCTGAGAGGGGTACGGAACACAATCTGCCGAAAGGCAGAAAGGTTCCCTCCTACTCGACCCAATGAAAGTTCACTTTCACCAAGGCCTTTTTAATGTGAATGTTTCCGAAATGTATTATGAAAACTGTACGACATACCGATATGCGCCTCTTATGTAAACCCGTTAGCAGATTGATGGTTTTTGTTTTAAATAACTTTTTATTATAACTGTCATAAATAAACGTTTACAAATTAACTTATCTATAATAAAATGTTCAGTGTTATGAAATTGCTACAAAGAAAATGGGGGAAGTTAAGTGAAACTTGTACAATTGAAAGTTTTGTTGTTGCTACTATTAAGCTTTGTTCTATTAACTGCTTGTTCAAATAATGAAGAAACGACACAAACAAATGAAGATTTTAAACCTTATCATAATGATCATTTATTAGTTTCTGTAGATTGGTTAAAAGATAACTTAAACAATGAGGAGTTACTTATTCTTGATGCCCGTGGCGAAGATGAATACTTAAAAGGTCATGTTCCTGGATCGATTCCTGTTAGCTGGCAACAGTTAAGTAATATGGAGGGAAGTCCTGGAGATGAGGATTGGGGAGTTGTGTTAGACGCTGCTCAATTATCTGAACGATTGAGTACTCTTGGTGTTTCTGCAGATAAAACGATCGTTGTTTATGGTAATCCGAATTCTTGGGGTGAAGATGGACGAATTATTTGGATGCTTCAACTAGCAGGTGTTCAAGGGAAAATGCTTAATGGTGGATGGACAGCATGGGAAGCTGTAGGAGAGGTTACGAAGGAGGTAACTGAGCCAGTACCTAGTAATTTTAGCGTAGCTGAGTTAGACTTATCGCTGTTTGCATCTACAGATTGGTTAAGTGAAAACTATGAACAATTAGTAGTTGTTGATACAAGAACGAAAAAAGAATTCGATGGAGCGACTGATTTTGGTGAAGCAAGAGGTGGACATATTCCAGGGTCAATTAATTTACCTTTTAAGGAGTTATATAATAATGACTCAACGATAAAATCTCAAGCCGAAATTGAAAAAGTTATGGAAGACTTAGGAATTAATAAGGAAGATACAGTTGTTACGTATTGTACTGCGGGAATTCGTTCTGCTCATATGACCTTGATTTTGAAGATGGCAGGATATGAAAACGTAAAAAATTACGATGCATCGATTTATGAATGGGCTAAAAATGATGCACTACCTCTTGATTAATTCAAGGTAAAATGAAAAAGAAATTAATAATTAGTGTGATTGTAGGAATAGGGGCTATAGCTTTCTATTCCTTTTTACTAGATATAGCCTTTCTTCGTAAAGCTGTATCGTCTTGGTATATGGAAGATAGTAAAGGAATGCAAATGCTATTAGTAAGTAAAGGTTCAACAGCCCATCTCCTTTCTTTATTTCTAGTTATGCTAGAAAGTTTTATTTCACCTTTACATGGTTTATTTATGTTTCAAGTAGTCAAAGATTTGTATGGATTATTTGTTGGCTCACTATATTTTGGTGGCGGCATTGTATTGATTGGATTACCTTTTTACTTGATTAGTAAGAGGTTTGTAATTGTAAAATTAGGACCAGTTCTATTGTTTATATTATTTTCGATAAGTTGGTTTTTACTGCCAGTACCTACAGTTGTTTTATTCACGGCTTATATTGTTAAAAGTCAATCGAAACATTTTTCTTACTATTAGGCACTGTTTGGATAGTCTTGAAAAATAAATGAATTGAGGAGGGAATCTAAATTGAGTTTAAAAAGTCTTGTTCACACTTATTTCCGTTTTAAAGCAAAATTAATGGTAAAGAAAAATACGAACGATCGATCTTTCTATCGCCCTAGCAAGCCAATGAATACATGGACGGTCGCCTTTTTAACGACAGCCGGTGTTCATTTGAAGACACAGCCAATTTTTGATGTAGAAGCAGGAGATCATACTATTCGAAAACTACCAGATACTGCAACAAAACAGGAGTTAATGATTACCCACACTCACTATGATACAACAGATGCAAATGAAGATATAAATTGTGTCTATCCAATCGATATCCTACATCAGTTAAAAGAAGAAGGCATTATTGGGGACACTGCGAAAACTCATTACGGATTGATGGGATATATACCAAATACGAAACCTTTGATAGAAGAATCGATCCCCCTTATCATTCAACAACTAAAAGAAGATGGTGTTGATATCTTGTTAGCTTCACCAGGCTGATATATTTGTCATCAATCCGTGGGATTGATACAAAAAGCTGTTGAAAAAGCAGGTATATCGACAATTTTAATCACTCATCTTCCTGAATTAACAGAGAAAGTTGATCCCCCAAGGGCACTTCATTTAAAGTTTCCACTAGGAAGAAGTTTTGGTGCGGCCAATAGGAACGATTTACAACGGAAGATTGTTGTTGATATGCTAAATGCCATTGTAGAAATGGATGAAACTGAAAAAATTCGTAAACTCCCATATCGGTGGAGGAGAGATTAAAGGCTTTATTGTTAGAAACAGTGGAAACTTTCCTCTGAAATATTTAACCAGTGAAAAAAGCCAACAATATCTGTATAGATATGTTGGCTTTTGAGCGTTTGGCAACCTATGTATGCTTTATTTTTTTTGTTTTATGAAGGTAGTCGACGTTTTCTGTAAACCTTCAAATCAATGGCTGGATAGCTAACTTGTTATCGATGTTAATTCCCTGAAACCACAGGACCCTTCCAACTAGAGACACCGCCTTGAACAATTGTAATGTTAGTAGGGCTGAAGCCATATTCACTGACCAACAATTCCCCAACCGCTTTACTTCGATTTTGGGTATTGCAGATAATAACTAAATCTTTTTCCTCTTCTGATATCTCTTCAACGAGGCACTCGATAATGCTTTTTGGAAATACTTCAAACCCCTCAATGTGACGATCAGTAAATTCATTTTTTTCACGAACATCAATGTACATGACTTCTTCATGGTTAAATCCGGTTGTTTCATAGATTTCTAGAAGTTCATCAACGGTTATTTCGTTTAGCTTCATCGTAGAATTTGAGCAACCAATGATAACTACACTCATCAAAAGTAATAAACTAAATAATAGTTTTTTCATTTAAAAACCTCCCACGTAAAATCTTTTTAAAATTCATTGTCCAATAGGATGAGAGAGGTCATACAACTAAGTAATGTGTCCCGTAAGCCATTCAGCTTTTGTGGGTATCAAAACTAGTTGCAAGTCTTTGTTTGAACAAAATCTTTTGAATTATTTATCCGCTAGTAAATCCTTATGTGGCCAATTTTTTTGACCTTTTTCAAGAATAATTAAACGTTCAGATGGGATGCCTTGCTCTTCATAGTAATCAATAGTCCCTTTTGCGCCACTACCACCACCTGGGCATACAATGACAATTGGATGTTCCGAATTTTTAAGATCAGTCACTAACGGTTCAAGTTTTGCATGGTCTTCTGCTGATTTAGCTGGATAAGCGTATGTAGGTATTGCGCCTACAATGTGATGACTATTAAACTCTTCTTCGGGTTGAATATCTAGTAAGATCATGTCTTCATTATTTTCAATTTTTTGCTTTACCTCATCAGCTGAAATATAGTTGTACTGCTTTTCCTCGGCATTACTATTATCTGATGAACATGCTGCCAAACCTACTGCTACTAAAGCTGTAAACATCATTAAAACTAATTTTTTCATTTTTAAATTCCTCCAAAATAAATTAATATTTAATACCTACGCAGGTAATTATAGCTTAAACAACTTCAAAAGTGAATAACTTTTTTTAATTATTATCATTACTATTTATTATTTAAATTAAAAGTTTATAATTAGTGTGTTGTGGACAACTAATTGTTTTGAGGGAAAAATTAAAGGGAAGGCAGAAAAGTTCGATATAACTAAAACTTCTGTTTACTATAAAATTAAATTATATTACAATCGACAAAGATGAAAAGTATACAAAGAGATTAGAAGCGTAGTAGTGGCGTATTAAAACAATATTCGAAAATAAGGATAGTTCTTAATTTAGAGGGGGAATGTTTTTTGGAAAGAGATGCACGAAAAAAAATACATATGTTAATCATGTTTAGTTTGTTAGTTGTTGCTATTGCCTTGTATTTAATTATTCCTAGTTTGAGGGATGGAGTTAATGAAGCGGCAAGAAAATTGGTAGAGGCCGATATTGAGGCTTTCAGAGATTATTTATTGTCATTCGGTGTCTGGGCTCCAGTCGTTTCATTTTTTCTGATGATCTTCACGTTAATTGTTGCGCCATTGCCGGCTTTTGTCGTTACATTTTCTAATGGATTATTATTCGGTGCATTTTGGGGTGGAATTCTATCATGGACTAGTGCAATGGTAGGTGCTGCTATTTGTTTTTACATAGCCAGAAGTCTAGGAAGACCAGTTGTTGAAAAAATTGTAAGTAAAACGGCACTTAATTGGACAGATAAGTTTTTTGAACGGTACGGGATGCATTCAGTTTTACTCGCCAGACTAATTCCAGTCGTTTCTTTCGCACTTATTAGCTATGCATCAGGGTTAACAGCAATTCGATTTATGGTGTTTTTTATTGCAACTGGGGTTGGTCAATTACCAGCAACGATTCTTTATTCAATCTTAGGTCAAAATGCAAATAAATCTGTTTTAGTTGTGTTTTGGGCGTTCATTGCAGTTATTTGCTTTGGGGTTTTAGGGGCAGCTTTCAAGCCTTGGTTTGAGAAAAAATTTAAAAAAGGTGAAGTAGCTTAAAATGAACACAGAATTGAAGCAACAGGCTCGGCTTGGTGGCATTAGTAAAAAATTTGTTTTACGTTTATTCATTTCAAGTTTTGCATGTTTATTTTTAGCATATAAGATTGACTGGAGCGAATTTGCTAATCAACTAAAGGATCTTCATTTGATGTATTTGTTTTTAGCATTTGCTGCTGTTATTACTTGTATTGTTATAAGCGCTTATAAATGGTTTTTGCTATGTCGTTTAAACGGTGAAGTGACTTTTTATCAATGCTTTCGTTGGTATTATATCGGATTCTTTTTCAACAATTTTCTACCGGGAAGTATTGGTGGAGACGTAAGTAGAATTATTTATGCTAGTAAGGTGCTTGGATCACAACAAGCCGTTGCCTCTGTTTCTGTAGAGAGACTTTTTGCAGGAATTGCATTAATAGTAACTACCGTGACTGGAATCCTCTCTATTAATGAGGGGGCATCTCTTTTGGGGCAAGTAAGTATATTTGTGATGATGATAAGTTTTTTTATTGCTGTCATTTTTTTTAAGCCCTTCGAAAAATTCATGATCCGTATATTTGGAGAGAAGATTACCTCGTTTTACAAGGCGATTGAACAATATAAACAAAAGAGCCAAATTTTATGGTTGCTATTATTTTACTCGATTCTTTTCCAGATTTTTTTCGTCTTTGTGACTACATATCTCTTTAAAGCAATGGGTGTTTCGGTACCATTCATGGCACAAGTAGCATTTGTATCAATTATATCAATCCTAACCATGATCCCCATTTCCATTAATGGTATTGGGGTTCGTGAAGGTGCTTATGCCTATTTGTTTGCTCTAGTTGGCGTTGCGGAGTTTATTTCAATTACAGTATCATTGTTATTTTTTATTTTGGTTTTAGTAGGAACATCGATTGGTGGTCTATTTTGGATAACGGAAAAAAATAGATAGATTTTCAATATTGAAACATTGGAGGAGAAAATGAGAAAATTATTATTATTGTTAGTTTCATTGATCGTACTTATTCTTGTAACTGCTTGTGGAAATTCAAATGAACAAGCTGAAAATGTTAATGTGTTAGCACTTCCATGGGAGGAAGTAGAACAATTGGCAGAAGATACTGAAGTTAAGATCTTTATGTGGGGTGGAGACGAAGGGATCAATTCCTATATTGATCATTGGGTTGCTCCCCGCCTAAAAGAAACTCACGGAATTAAGCTTGTTAGAACGCCTATGGATATTCAAGAAGTATTACAAAAGCTGTTAACTGAAAAAGAAGTAAATCAGCAGTCAGGTACAATGGATATCATTTGGTTGAACGGTGAGAACTTCAAAAATGCGAAAAATAATCAATTACTTTGGGATTCTTTCAGTGCGTCGCTACCTAATTTCCAATCATTTATTGATGAAAGTCAATATGAATTTGACTTTGGCACAAAGGTTGATGGCCTAGAAGCACCGTGGGGGAAAGTCCAATTTGTCCTGAACTATAATTCAGAAAAAATGAGTGAACCACCAACATCTTTAACTGATCTTAAAGAATGGGTGAAGCTAAATCCGGGGAAGTTTACTTATCCCCAAGCAGATGACTTTACGGGTAATGCATTTTTACGTCATTTGTTTTATGAATTTATCGGTGAGGATCTACTTTTTACTGAGGATGTAGACTTAGATGAAGTAAGTGCAGAAGTGTGGACGTACTTAAATGAGTTGAAACCATATCTTTGGAGAAATGGCGAAACATATCCACAAACTCTTGCGCAGCTTGACCAGCTTTATAGCCAAGGAGAGGTTTACATGACAATGGGCTATAATGAAGCAAGGGCAGAAAGCTTAATTGAAAATGGTACTTTTCCAGCTTCAACAAGAAGTTTTGTGCTTGATGTAGGGTCTATAGGTAATAGTCACTTTCTATCAATACCATTCAATAGTCCAAATAAAGCAGGGGCGCTAGTCGCAATTAATAAATTATTATCCCCTGAAGCTCAGCTTAAAAAAATGGATTCTTCGATGTGGGGAGAGAGTTCAGTTCTAGATATTAGTAGACTTTCTGATGAAATGAAAAATCAATTTGAAACGATGGACCGAGGCTTATCTGTATTAACGCCAGAGGAGTTACAGGAAGCGTTCTTAGCTGAATTGCCGACGGATTACGTGGAATTTATAAAGGAGAAATGGCTTATTGAAGTTGTTCAATCAAAGTAACTCGTTTCGATTAACAGTTTTTTTATTACCAAGTGTTGCAATAACTTTGTTACTTACAGGGTATGGAATTTTATATGCTTTATCTAATAGTTTACAAAATGATGGGATTGGAGCGTATGCCTCTGTTGTGGGGCATACAATGTTCCAATCTTCCCTTGTTTTCAGCTTAAAGGTAACAAGCATATCTACCGGTGTCTCTTTATTACTTGGGATTTTGGTAGCAAAAATCATTTATAGCTATTTTAAGACTTCCTCACTGAAACTTGTCATTTGGGTACCGATGCTCATTCCTCATTTTGTGGCTGCGTATCTTGTTTTGATCCTTTTATCGCAAAGTGGTCTTTTTTCAAGTGCTTTTTTTCACTTAGGCATCATCTCGGATCGGATGCAGTTTCCGATTTTAGTTTTTGATCAAGCGGGAGTTGGCATTATCGTTACCTACGTATGGAAGTCTATCCCTTTTGTTGTTCTCATGCTTTTGCCTGTTTTCTACGAAATTGACCGGAGGTTTGTTCAAGTTGTTCAAACCCTTGGTGGTGGACAATTTGAAGTGTTTAAAATGGTCGAATGGCCATGGCTTTTTCCAGTGTTGATTGAAGTGGGATTAATCTTGTTTGCATTTATAATTGCTGCGTTCGAGGTACCTTATTTACTTGGAGTTACTGACCCAAAAATGATCTCGGTTCTAGCTTACCAATGGTTTTATACAGGTGATTGGTCATTTCGTTCAATGTCGATGGCGTTAATGATTTTACTAACTCTTTTTATACTATTGTTTTCAGTGGTTATCTTTCAAATAACCAAGAAACGCCGATTTATCATGATGAAGGGGCGTATGTAATGAAGAAAAAAATATATTTTACGCTCTTTTCATTTGTGTTCTTATTTCCTATTTTCTTTTTATTGCCACAGAGCTTTGCGTGGAATTGGCGCTGGCCACAAATGGTCCCTGACACCTTTCAACTTAGGGCGTGGAACGCTCTGTTTCAGGAACCGAGATTAATCGAAGCTTTATTAGTAACGATTTTAATAGGAATTGTTGTCGTTGTGGTTAACCTAGTTCTTGGTTTTTTGTCGGGAAAGGGTCTTTCACATCATCAATTTAAAGGCAAAACGATCATTGAAATGATTTTAATGGCCCCAATATTAGTCCCAAGCTTAGCGATTGCTTTAGGTTTGCATGTAACCTTTATAAAAATAGGATTAGCCAACCACTGGCTAGGTGTCGTATTAGTACACTTAGTTCCTACACTTCCGTACACGATTCGAATTTTTCGTAGTGGCTATGATAGGCTAGGAAAAAGAATACTAGAGCAAGGCATGACGCTAGGGGTTAGTAAGTGGAAGATTTTTTGTTCGATTGAACTGCCTCTTCTTCTTCCAACGATAAGAAGCGCAGTAATGTTAACGTTTATCATATCTCTAAGTCAATACGCATTAACAGCGATTATTGGTGGTGGGACCGTTGTGACATTAGCAATGATTTACTATCCTTTTTTCCAAAGCTCTAATCCTACAGTTTTGGCTAGTTTTTCATTCGTCTTTTTTTTATTGCCGATTTTGTTTTTGCTACTATTTGAGGTAGGTGTCAAGCTCTTAAAGAAATGGGCGGGTTAGAATAGGAGGAAACATGAATAATTCAATCATCGATTGTCAACAATTGAGCAAGAGTTTTAATGAAAAAATCGTAATCAACAATGTGAACTTCGCCCTAAATGAAGGTGAAATATTATGTATTGTTGGTCCTTCAGGCTGTGGAAAAACGACACTGTTGAGATGTATAGCAGGGCTTGAGCCCGTAACAAGTGGAAAAATTTTTATTGAAGATCATGAGATGAATCATTTAAGTGCACAAGCCCGGCCGGTTGTTATGATGTTTCAACAACCGTTGTTATTCCCGCACTTATCTGTGCTAGATAACACGAGCTACGGATTAAAAATGCAAAAAATGACGAAAAGTTTACGAATTGAGAAGGCCATGGCAATGCTTAAGAGTATGGAGATTGAGGATTTGGCAAATGTATTTCCACATGAAATTTCAGGCGGTCAACAACAACGGGTTGCTCTTGCCAGAGCTTTAATGGTACAACCTAAATTACTATTATTAGATGAACCATTTAGTAGTTTAGATCCAGAATTGCGGAGCTCTTTACGTGGTTGGGTAAAAAAGAAGTTAAAGGAATGGAATACAACTGCGATTTTTGTTACACATGACAAAGAAGAAGCAATGGTTCTTGCCGATTCTATTGCTGTTATGAAGGAAGGCTCTATTCTTCAAATGGGAACACCTGATGAGTTATATGAAAATCCGACTTCTCTATATGTTGCAAATTATATTTCTGAAGGATTTTCCTTGGACGAAACATTTATACCACTCAGTAAAATAAAAGTGTATAAGAATGAACATGGAACAAAGGATCACAGTGATCGCTATTTTACAGCGAAGATCCTGGCGATATTTTTTAAAGGTGGGCAGCGATTTATTCAAATAGAGTTACTAGAAATTTGTACAGAGATAACAATTGCCTGTCATTTAGATGTATCGAAGAATGATACAGTATGTATTGGTGTAAGTATAGATGATATGCTTTCTTTTACTAAAGGAGACTAATTGATATGTTAGATACACATGCAAGGAAGTATGTAGAGCCATTTATAGTGAAAACTGCGAAATTTTTACTACGGAGGAAGCTCTCGGCTAATCAAGTAACTGTTCTAGCTTTTCTAATTGGCTGTTCTTCAGGCCTATTTATCTATTTAGGACAACCAATCATTGCAGTCATTGTTCTCTGGATCTCTGGATTTTTAGACGCGGTCGATGGATCTATGGCGCGTTTAACAAAAACAAGTGAGTTTGGAACCGTGTTAGATGTAACGTTTGATCGTATCGTTGAAATTAGCGTAATTATTGGCTTAGCACTTACTTTCCCTCAACTTATGTTTCCTTTGTTACTTTTAAGTGTTGCTATTATTGTTTCAATTACCGTTTTTTTAACTGTTGGAGCAGTCGCAGATAAAAAGGGAATGAAGTCATTTTATTATCAAGCCGGCGTTGCCGAACGGACAGAAGGTTTCATTTTATTTAGTCTTATTATACTTTTGCCATCAATCAACGTTTTCCTAACCTTTCTTTATGCGGCAGTTGTAGTTTTTACGGCAATTCAAAGAATGTTAGAAGCAAGAAAAATATTAAACTGATGATCGTTCAACTAGAAGTACATTGCTTAATACTGGCGAAACAAATTATTCGGCGGTTGGGGTGCACAGGCTACGAAGAAATATATTCAATGGTTTAGCTAAGCGGGGGGGGGGGAACGTCCATGGGTACCTAGCTTATAGGACACCAGATCCGTTATTTTAGAAAAAAACGTTATTTTTTCAAATTAACGGACATGAGGTACGCTATTTGCTTTAAAAAGTGCTAAAAATTGAGGTTTTCATAGATTTAACGGAACTGGTGTCCGATAACCCTTCAAAACTAGTCTTCTATCATTAAATAACGGAACGTATGTCCGATAAACCATCAGAACTATCCGATAACACCTCATAACTAGCCAACTACCCTTAAACAACGGATCATATCCGATAAACTGTCACCTTCCAACCAACAATTTACTTTACAATCAACACCGGGCACTGCACATATTTTGCAACCTTATGACTAACGCTACCTAGCACCATTTCTTGAAGCCCATTTAAGCCACGACTTCCAATCACAACAAGATCAAAGTCATTTTCGTTGGCGTATTTTATGATTGTTGGGGCGGGTTCACCGCGCAAAAACTTAATTTCATAATCGACACCAGCATTTTTTGCCTTTTCAGCCGTATCTTTTAACCTTGCTTCTCTTTTTTCTATTCCATGCATAGTTCTCCTTAATTAGAAAAAAATATCTTTGAACGTGAGAAAGAATAAGGAGATGAAAATTAGTGATTAACAAATCTTTTAAGTTTCTATTAATCCTAACACTAGTCGTCGTTACGCAATTTTCTGGATTTTCAAATGTTTCTTCTGCTACAGAAATAGCGAATGGAGATGTCGAACAACAATGGTGGTGGAAAAAGGATCATCCAAAAGAGGACGAAGACTTACCTCGGTTAGGTGGAGGTTCAGAAAATCCAGAACGTAATCGCGAGCAACCAATATCGAACATCATTCTCCAACAGCGCTACCCAGAGACAGTTGTATTACAAGGCCCAGCTACAGAAAATAAAATCGCGTTAACTTTTGATGATGGACCAGATCCGCGTTTTTCAGAGCAAGTATTAGATGTATTGGCAGAGTATAATGTTCCCGCCACATTTTTTGTGATGGGTTCACGAGCAATCGCGTATCCAGAAATTGTGAAGCGTATGGATGCTGAAGGTCACATCATCGGTAACCATACATATTTTCATCCTAATTTAGTTAAGGAAGCTGATTTAGCAACACTTGAAAGAGAAGTTACGAGAACCGAAGATACGCTTAACGATATTCTCGGGTATCGAACGAAGTTATTTCGTGCACCTTATGGATTTTTATACAATGAGTTAGTTGAAAAGCTCGCACAGCTAGATTATTCAGTGATCGTCTGGTCAGTTGACTCTTTAGATTGGCAAGAGGATCCTCCGACTGAGATTGCTGCTAATGTATTAAATGATGTTCAACCAGGGGCAATCATTTTAATGCATGATGGAGGAGATTGGGACGCTGATCGAACAAATACAATCGCGTCACTTCGCCAAATTATCCCGGCCCTCAAAGAGCAAGGCTATGAGTTTGTGACTGTTCCTGATCTGTTAGGCATTCCTTATAATAAGTAATTTATGTAAAAATAAACTTTAATTAGTTTCATCATTGTTAGCTTGAGTAAAAAGGTTGATAGAATTTCAACCTGTTTCTCAAGCTTTTTTCATTGAAATGTTGGAACAGTTACTAGTAAAAGAAATCGAAGAGCAGTCCAAAAATATCATTTCAAAAATGCAAAATGAGTATTTTTGTGATCCATTTGATTTTTTATCGAAAATAAAACAGAAGAATTATTCTTATTGGGAAAAAATGAAGGATGGATGGGAAGGTGATGGCGGGAGATTTCAAAACGCAATGTTTCATGTAACTGCTCAAGTTAAGATTAGACAATATATGAATAAGGAACGGATGCTTTAAAATAATGTTTAGTTGGTGAGAGACCTTGTTTAAAAAGTTGTTAAGGAAGCTAAATGAAGAACCAATCAGAGTTAGTGGTGAATATCAACTGGAACTAACGACAGAATTATCAAAAAATGTACAATTAATTCAATCTATCATTGGTGAAAGCAGTGATGTCGTTCAAAAAGATATTAAGATAGCTCAAAAAATTAAGGCGACGTTATTTTACATTGATGGTTTATGTAACAAGGAACTATTTAATGAAGATGTCATTAAACCACTTACTACTTCAACTATTAATGAAAATGTTTGGTTAGATAAAAAGGATATCTTGTCTTATTTAAATGAAAATTACATTAGTCCACCGGTAAGTATTTTTGAGACAATTGATGAAGCAATACTACCATTAATGTCAGGGGACACTTTACTTTTAATAGATGGTAGTATGAAGCTGATAATTATCTCTACACAAGGGTTTGAACATCGTGGAATTGAGGAACCGCAAAGTGAAGTTGTCATTCGTGGACCTCGTGATGGTTTTGTAGAAACGATTAAAACGAATATGATTTTGATACGGAGAAGATTTTCAGACCCAAATTTAGTTCTTCAAGTTGGTGAATTAGGACGTCGTTCCAAAAAGAAATTTTGTATCGCTTATTTAAAAGGGGTTGCAAATGAAGATCTAATTGAAGAAGTTCGTTATCGAATTGCTTGCGTAGACACTGATATCGTCTTAGAAACTGGAATATTAGAACAGTTAATAGAGGATAATACGTTATCACCCTTTCCGCAACTTTCAGAAAGTGAGCGACCAGATCGTGTATGTGCAGCAATTGCCAATGGACAAATCGCGATTATTGTTGATGGGACTCCGTTTGTTTTAATGGCACCGACCACATTCCAACAGCTCTTTAAGACTCCTGAGGATTATTACTCGAGGTGGCATATTGGATCACTTATTCGCTCTTTAAGATACTTAGCCGCCTTTATTGCTTTGTTCTTGCCATAATTGTACATTGCTTTGGCTACTTTTCATCAAGGGATGATCCCAACCACGTTAGTTTTCTCAATTGCAGCCGCTAGGGAAGGTGTAGCATTCCCAGCATTTGTTGAGGCGCTCCTCATGGAAATAACAATTGAAATGCTCCGTGAAGCCGGAGTTCGTTTGCCACGCGCGGTTGGGCAAACGATTGGGATTGTTGGGGGAATTGTTATTGGTGAAGCAGCTGTTAGAGCAGGTTTTGTCAGTCCAATCATGGTCATTGTTGTAGCAACGACAGCAATTGCTTCATTTATACTGCCAGCATATAGTTTGAGTATTACATTACGAATGCTAAGGTTTGGAATGATGTTTTCTGCTGCAGTGTTTGGTATCGCAGGTATTATCTTGGTTTATATATTTATTAATATCCATTTAGTTGGTTTACGCAGTTTTGGTAGCTTCTACACGTCACCTTTTGCTCCATATCGTTTTGCTGATTGGTTAGATTTAATATTTAGGGCACCCCTTTCATTACACAAAACAAGGACAGATGAACCAAGGACATTAGATAATGATAAACAAAGTTAATTACTGTAAATACAACAAAAATGATTTTTTCTAAGCCTAGTTGACAACTTCCAAAATAGGATTATAGAGTGAACGAATTTTGACAAACTTCGGTTAACTGTTGCATTTTATTAAAAGTATTGATATTCTATTTTCAGTAAAATATTTATTTGCACTTCACGTGTTACTGATACGATCAGGCATGAGTGAATGGGTGTTTAGTTTGCATACAGATAGGGGTATATCTGTGTAATAACTTTACCTTTTTCTCATGCCTTTTTTGTGTTTTTTTTCATAAATACACAAATACTAAACAAAATTACTAATTGAGTAAATTTCATTTTACTGATTAGCAAAAACGACCCATATCAAACCTATTGGAGAGAATATTGAGTTATGAAATTTATTAAATCGCAAAAAGGAGATTGATTAAAATGATGGAAAAAAACTTTACTGTTATAAGCAAAGCGGGATTACACGCACGCCCAGCGACATTACTTGTTCATGCTGCTGGAGGTTTCGAAGCGGATATTCAATTAGAGTTTAAGGGAAAATCAGTAAACTTAAAATCGATAATGGGTGTTATGTCGCTTGGTATCCCAGAAGGTTCTCAAATCAAAATTACTGCAGACGGAAACGATGCGGCCGAAGCGTTAAAGAAACTAGAAGATGTATTAAAAACTGAAGGATTAGCTGAATAATGGCAAATAATGAAACAATGATCATTAATGGAATTGCTGCTTCTAGTGGAATTGTGATCAGCAAGGCGTACCGTCTTGAAAATGTAACGCTAGATGTAGAGAAAAAATCCGTAACCGATCTTAAATCAGAAGTAGAACGTTTCGAAACTGCTCTTTTGAAATCGAAAACAGAATTAACGCAAATTAAGGACCATGCGAAACGAGAGTTAGGTGAAGATAAGGCGGCTATTTTTGCTGCACACTTACTTGTTTTATCTGACCCTGAGTTAGTAAAACCGATCAAAGACAAAATTGTTAGTGAAAAAGTAAATGCTGAATTCGCACTTAATGAAATAAGCCAGATGTTTATCACGATGTTTGAACAAATGGATAACGAGTATATGAAGGAGCGCGCGGCAGATATTCGTGATGTTGTGCAACGAGTATTATCCCATTTACTAGGAGTGAAAATATCAAATCCTAAAGAAATTTCTGAGGAAGTCATTGTTGTCGCAACGGACTTAACTCCTTCTGACACAGCGCAATTAGATCGTAACTTTGTTAAAGGCTTTGTAACAGACATTGGCGGACGGACTTCACACTCGGCAATCATGGCTAGGTCAATGGAAATTCCAGCAGTTGTTGGTACTCAGTCAATTATGGCTAATGTTTCAAACGGCGAAATCGTTATTCTTGATGGAATTGAAGGGAAAATTATTATCAATCCAGATCAAGAAACATTAGCACAATATACTGATAAGAAAAAGCGCTTTGAAGAACAAAAGCTAGAGTGGGCAAAGTTAGTAAATGAAAAAACGGTCACAAATGATCAGCATCATGTTGAGCTAGCAGCTAATATCGGTACGCCAAACGATGTTAAGGGCGTATTGGAAAATGGTGCTGAAGGTATTGGGCTTTACCGAACGGAGTTTCTCTATATGGGAAGAAGTGATTTCCCATCAGAAGAAGAACAATACAATGCTTATAAAACGGTTTTAGAGAGCATGGAAGGAAAACCGGTTGTTGTCCGAACGCTTGATATTGGCGGAGATAAAGAACTGTCTTACTTGAGTCTGCCTCATGAATTAAACCCATTTCTAGGATTTCGAGCAATCCGTTTATGTCTTGAAGAAACAGCGATTTTTAGAACTCAACTTCGAGCTTTGCTACGAGCAAGTAAATTTGGCAATTTGAAAATCATGTTTCCGATGATTGCTACATTAGATGAATTTAGACAAGCTAAAGCGATTTTACTTGAAGAAAAAGGAAAGCTAGTAAATGAAGGCATTGAAGTCCTAGAAAAAATCGAAATTGGCATCATGGTCGAAATTCCATCAACAGCGATAATGGCGAATGTATTTGCCAAGGAAGTTGATTTCTTTAGTATCGGTACAAACGATTTAATTCAGTATACGATGGCAGCCGATCGCATGAATGAAAAAGTAAGTTATTTATACCAACCGTACAATCCTGCAATTTTACGATTAGTTGATATGGTTATCAAAGCAGCACACGGCGAAAATAAATGGGTTGGCATGTGTGGGGAGATGGCCGGAGACGAAATTGCGATACCGCTACTTCTAGGGTTAGGCCTTGATGAATTTAGTATGAGTGCAACTAGTATTTTACCGGCACGTAGTCAGTTAAAACAGTTGACTAAAACTGAAGCTAAAACATTGGCCCAAAAAGCACTGTTGATGAATACTGCAGAGGAAGTCATGACTTTAGTGAAGGAGGTATTTTAATTCATGTTTAAAAAATTATTTGGTAAAAGTCCAAAACAAACAAAACAAACAGAAGAAACATTTATTGCGCCACTAACGGGTACTGTTAGGAACATTGAAGATGTGCCTGATCCAGTTTTTTCTCAAAAAATGATGGGTGATGGAATTGCAATTGAGCCAACAAATGGGGAAGTTGTTTCTCCTGTTGACGGTGAGATCATCCAATTTTTCCATACTAAGCATGCAATTGGCATTCGTTCAAAAACAGGTTTAGAAATTTTAATTCATGTTGGCTTAGAGACAGTCACAATGAACGGCGAAGGTTTTACCGGTCATGTTAAAGAGGGAGATAAGGTTAAGGTTGGTGACAAATTAATATCCTTTGATTTGGAGCTAATTAAGGAAAAAGCAACTAGTACCATCACTCCAGTAGTGATAACAAATGGCGACATTTTAGAATCCCTTGAAAAACTTAATGAAATACAATGCACTAAAGGAGTAACACCGCTTATTCAAACAAAGGTTAAATCGTAAGGATAGTGACTCTGCCTTTTAAAAAACAAATTTCGTTTTCTAATGAGCAGAGTCTTGCTTCTCTTTTGCTAAGGAGTTGAAGTAGTGAAGATAAAAAAAGTATTAAATAATAATACAGTTGTTGTCAGTGATGATCATCTTGAAAAAATCGTCATGGGTTCTGGAATTGGTTTTAATAAGCGAAAAGGCGATGAAATTCAAAAAGATAAAGTAGAAAAAATTTTTGTTATGGCTGAGGAGAACGAACGATTCCAGGAATTATTGAAAACGTTGCCAGTTAGTCATATAGAAGTGGCTGAGGAAATTATTAGTTATGCGGAAGTAAGTCTAGGTGTTCCGCTAAATACACATATCCATATTGCCTTAACTGATCATCTTTCTTTCGCGATTGAGAGAATCGAGAAAGGCTTTACGATCGAAAATAAACTACTTAATGAAATTAAAGCTTTATATCAGAAAGAATATGAAATAGGACAGTGGGCGCAGAAGCTGATCAAAGAACGCTTAAATATTGCAATTCCAGACGATGAAATTGGCCATATTGCACTTCATATTCACACAGCAAAAGAGCAGTCTAATTCAATGGAAAGTACGATTAAACAGGCGGCAATTTTAAAAGAAATTATAGAAATTATTGAAAATCATTTACATGTAAAAGTGCAGTATGAATCGATTTCTTACCAAAGATTAATTGCTCATATCCGTTTTGCCATCCAAGCGCTAGAAACAGGAGATCCACTCCATACGATTGATGGAGAAATGCTCTCCTTAATTAAACTGAAATATCATGATTCTTACATTTGTGCTTTGAAAATAAAGGAACACTTGAAGAAAGAATATGGTCTTGAATTTCCTGAATCTGAATTAGCTTATATATCGCTTCACGTACAAAACATTTTTAACAATTTGTAAAAAAGAAAATCAGTATGGATTGAGAGGGAATTTTATGACAAATGAAGAAATAGCGAAACAGCTTGTCCCGCTGTTAGGTGGAAAAGAAAATATTCTAAGTGCAACACATTGTGCCACTCGTTTAAGGCTTGTTATTGACGATGAAAGTAAAATTAACAAAAGTGAGATTGAGAAACTTGATCAAGTTAAAGGCGCTTTTTCTAGTGCAGGTCAGTTCCAAGTAATTTTTGGTACAGGAATTGTTAATAAAGTGTATGCAGCGTTTGCTATTGAAACGGGATTAGGTAATCAGGATACGAATAAACATAGTGAAGCAATGAAAAAGAAGATGAACCCATTTGCAAGACTAGCAAGAACATTATCTAACATCTTTGTTCCAATTATTCCTGCCATCGTAGCAAGTGGACTTTTAATGGGGCTGCTTGGCATGTTGCGGGCATTTGGTTGGGTAGAGCCTGATAGCTCTTGGATTGTGTTACTTGATATGTTTTCAAGTGCAGCTTTCATCATTTTACCTATTTTAATTGGAATTAGTGCTTCGAAGGAGTTTGGGGCTAATCCGTATTTAGGGGCAGTCATTGGTGGAATTATGACGCATCCTATTTTACTTAACCCATGGATATTAGGTAATACAGAGCCTGAATTTTTAAACTTCATTGGTTTGAATGTCGCACTAATTGGCTATCAAGGAACGGTCATTCCAATTTTATTAGCCATTTATATTATGAGTAAAATTGAAAAGGGCTTGAGAAAAGTAGTACCAAATGCAATTGATCTACTTGTGGTCCCATTTGTAACGATTATCCTAACTGGTTTTATTGCAATTTTAGCCATTGGTCCACTTGGTCTTTTCTTAGGAGATCTTTTAACCACAACATTAAACTTTGTTTATAATAATGCTGGCTTTTTAGCAGGTATTATCTTCGGTGGAACGTATTCCTTAATTGTTCTAACAGGAGTTCACCACTCATTTCATGCGATTGAAGCAGGCTTACTCGCTTCAATTGGAATAAATTATTTACTACCAATTTGGTCGATGGCGAACATTGCTCAAGGTGGTGCTGGACTAGCCGTATTTTTTAAATCGAAGAAGGCTAAAACAAAGGAAATTGCTTTACCATCATCACTATCTGCATTTTTAGGAATTACAGAGCCGATCATTTTTGGGGTCAATTTAAAATACCGAAAACCATTTATTGCGGCTTTAATTGGTGGAGCAATCGGTGGGGGCTATGTTGTCTTCATGAATGTTGCCGCGAATGCATTTGGATTAACGGGTATTCCAATGATCGCCATTGTTGCACCACTAGGAGCAACTAATCTACTTAATTATTTAGTTGGTTTCGCTTTATCCTTAACAACAGCCTTTGTCTTAACATGGGTACTTGGATTTAAAGAAGAAACAGAATAAAGATATGGCTGGAAAAAATCAGGTCAGTTCCTTAGAACGCCTGATTTTCCTTATATACGAAAATTACGAAAAGGGTATGCTCGGGAATTTTCGAAATGAGATCGATTAGAAAAAAAGAAAAAGGAGTAAGTTATGGAAGGTAAACAAGTGGAGTTGATTCGACTGGCAAATGAAGAGGTTGAAAAGCAGAAACAAACCGTAGAAATGGATCATTATCGTTTGCGTTATCATTTAATGCCGCCAGTTGGTCTTTTAAATGATCCAAATGGATTTATTCAGTGGAATAAAACCTATCATTTATTTTATCAATGGATGCCATTTAAAACAGGACACGGAGCAAAGTTTTGGGGGCATTATAGCTCTACAGATCTCGTGACGTGGGTAACTGAACCAATTGCCCTTGCTCCGAGTGATTGGTATGACAAAAATGGCTGTTACTCAGGCAGTGCAATTGTTGACGACAATAAACTAAAATTATTTTATACCGGTAATGTCAAAGATGAACATGGAAACCGAGAGACATACCAGTGTGCTGCTCAATCCCGGGATGGAAGAGAGTTTGAAAAATTAGGCGTTGTCGCATCTTTACCAAAAGGATATACGGCACATTTCCGTGATCCAAAAGTTTGGAAGAAAGACAATACGTGGTATATGATTGTTGGCGCTCAAAGTATAGATGAACAAGGAAAAGTGGTTCTCTTTCGCTCAAACAATTTGGTTGACTGGGTACATTTAGGGGTTATTGCCGGCTCTAATGAAAACGATCTAGGCTATTTCGGATATATGTGGGAATGTCCAGACTTATTTGAATTGAATGGTGAGGATGTCCTACTTGTGTCTCCCCAAGGTCTTATACCTAGTGGATATCTATATCAAAATAAATATCAAGCGGGCTATTTCATAGGTAAGCTTGATTATGAACAAGCAGTATTTTCTCATGGAGACTTTACAGAACTTGATCGTGGCTTTGAGTTTTATGCACCGCAAACAACATTAGACGAACAGGGGCG
The DNA here is from genome assembly GCF_001866075.3 of Anaerobacillus isosaccharinicus. Taxonomy (GTDB): domain Bacteria; phylum Bacillota; class Bacilli; order Bacillales; family Anaerobacillaceae; genus Anaerobacillus; species Anaerobacillus isosaccharinicus. The sequence continues at coordinate 2,498,493 of NZ_CP063356.1, forward strand.
CAGACTAATGTTCGCGTGGATGGGTGTACCTGAGCAAAATGAGGAAGCTCATCCTACGATTAAACACAACTGGATCCATGCAATGACCTTACCTCGAGAATTAAAAATCCAAAATGGAAAACTATATCAAGTTCCAGTGGAAGAGCTAAAGTTACTGCGAACACAGGAGATTAAGTTTGAGAATCAAAAATTTGATCGTGACGAAATTACCTTAGATGGAATTAGTGGCGATAGCCTAGAATTGCAACTAGATTTTAGCAGTAACGATTATGAACATTTTTCAATTTTTTTTAGGGACTACGCAACGTTTAGTTTCGAACCGAAAAAGAAATTAGTAACACTAGAGCGAGTAAGCTTTGCAAACGGAAAGAAAGAGAAAAGGCAATGTGTCCTTGAAAAACTAGATAGTTTAAACATATATTTAGATACTTCATCAATTGAAATCTTCTTAAATGGAGGCGAAGAAGTTTTCTCGGCCCGGATTTTTCCACTAGAAGAGAACAAAGAGATGATCTTTTCAGCTCGTGGTGAATGTATCTGTCATATTAAGAAGTGGGACTTAGACTGAAGGGGCTAAAAATAGTTTAGAAGTGAATAAAAATGGATGGCGGATGTCATCCTTTTTTCAATATAGTTGCCTTTTACAACTCTTAGCTATTAATAAAACGAAGTTACCCACATTTATTTACACATATACACAGGTTATCAACAAATAATCAACAGAATATATGTATTTATTCACAAAATTATCCACATAATTTGGCAACTTTACAGTTTATAGAATATACAAATCAATATTAAGCTAGGCTTAAACAAACGTTAATATGTATAGATTATACTTTTCCAATAATTACTCGGGCTATGTCCTGCAATAAAAGTAAATAGTTAATATATTGAACGATAATTTATTTAGGTGGGATAATAAGATGAAGAAAGTAATCGTCATGATATGTTTGTTTATGTTGCTACCGTGGCTAACCTCTAGTACTGATGCCCAAGATGTTGAACGTAAAATTTCATTTTTAGTAAAATCATCTAGTCAATCACTGTTTCAATCCGTTTTAACAGTTGAATCTGATCAATTGATTCAGTCACTAATACATTCAAAATCACTGGATGTAGTAACGGACTTACCTCATTCAAACAATTACATATTAATTGAAGATGCCAATGGGATTAGAACATTATTAGTGGATGAGATTGGAGAAATTTATGATCTCTATCGTAAGGAAAAACTTCAGTTATCAGCTTCTACTGCAAAAAAAATAAAAACATATTTCAAAGTGTTAGCAGGAAAACATTTTGGTGAGTTAACTAATTGGGAAGAGGTAGATAAACGAATTCCGAAATATTCACTATTTAAAATTACCGATTTAGAAACGGGTTCTAGTTTTTATGCTCAACGAAGAGCAGGCAAAAGCCATGCGGATGTACAGCCTCTAACGATACACGATACCAGGATCATGAAAAAGATTTTTGAAGGAGAATGGAGTTGGAAAAGAAGAGCAATTCTTGTTCATGTAAACGAGGATACATTTGCAGCGTCAATGCACGGAATGCCACATGGTGGCGGAGCATTAGCAAACGGGTTTCCAGGTCATTTTTGTATCCATTTTAAAGGAAGTGTTACACATAAGACAAAAATGAGTGACTTATCTCATCAAGTAATGGTCAACAAAGCAGGGGGAGTTCTAAATCAATTTGTAAGCCAACTGAACGCTAAGGAAGTTACCGAACTATTTTTCATTTCCTTAAACCAAAAAGATCTTGATCTCTTGAAACTGATTTATAGTGGAGATGTACGAGCTTTGCAAAACAAAGTTGAGCAAATTGAAAGTGTGAGAATGATTACTAAGGAACCTATGCCTACTATCAATGGAACACTTGTTTTTGAACTGCCAATAACTTATAAAATGAAGGAAAAAGATAAGGCTGAAGTAGAAAAGACATATGTGTTTAAAGTTACAAGAGATGCTCCTACTGGTCGCTGGAGATTACACGATGTCCCATTATAATAGAGAAAAACTAAGATTATCCAAAGAGGAAATCTTAGTTTTTTATATTATATATTCTAGCCTGATCTTATTGAGCTGATGAAGTAACAACTTCTTGATAAGGAAGTGGTTCAACAATTTCATCTTCACGAAGAATGATTTTTCGATTACGATAAAGAAGAACGGCTGCTAAGGCAAATGATAAACCGTCAGCAATTGGAAAGGCTAACCAAACGCCATTGACACCAAAAAGATGTGGCAATGTTAATACTAAAGGAATTAAGAATAAAATTTGTCGAGACATCGATAATATGAGAGATTCCTTTACTTTACCCAAAGCTTGGAAAATGCCTCCACAAACAACGGGAACACCAATAAAAAAGGCCGTTGCAAATAAAATTCGGATTGCATCGGAACCAGCTTTAATGACTTCTGGATCAGATGAAAAAAGGATCATAAAATATTTTGGAAAAATCATCATCACGACAAATATCCCTGTAGATAAGATAGTAGACGACTTTAAGCCTAACCAAACAGTTTCTTTTAAACGAGAAAAATTATTCGCACCAAAATTGTACCCAACAATGGGTTGCATACCTTGCATAATTCCAACTAAAGGCATAAGCATAAACATCGAAATGCGTTGAACAATTCCAAATAAACCGACGTGGAATTCACTACCGAAACGAAGCAGCATCGCATTTATCGAAATAACCATTATTCCTCCGGCCGCCTGTTGCATAAAGCCTGGAAGTCCTACAGAGAATACTTCTTTAATAATAGCGAACTTCGGTTTAAGATCTGCAATGCTAAGGGTAAGTGAACTTCTTCCTGTTAAAAAATATCTCAGTAAAAGAACGGTAACAACGCCTTGAGACAGGAGTGTTGCATAAGCGGCACCACTTATCCCCATTTTTAGGCCGAAGATAAAGACGGCATCTAAAATAATGTTTAAAACGGAGGAGATAATCATAATATTCATTGAAAAACGAGCATTTCCCTCTGAACGAACAATACTATTTGTAGCAAATCCAAACGAAAATAAAAACGTTCCAAGTAAGATCGGAAACATATAATCATAGGAATAGCCAAGAATATCTGGTGTTGCCCCAAATAAAATTAAAAGTGGTTCTAAAATCGTAAACGCACCTATTATTCCGATAATACTAACGATAATGATCATCGTGACAATATTACCAAATACCTGATTTGCTTCGTTTTCCCGCTTTGCTCCTAGTCGCCTTGAGATAACAGAAGCCCCACCAATCCCCATCGCAACCGAGATGGCCATAATAATCATAAGTACAGGAAAAGAGATCATTAACCCTGCGACTGCAGTAATTCCCATGGCATAAGAAATGAAAATTGTATCAACAATGTTATATAAAGCCATGACGAACATCCCGACCATAGCAGGAATTGATAAATTTCTTAGTAGCTTAGGAATCGGCTCAATTCCTAAACGTTCACTCTGATATTTTTGTTGCATATTCATTCCCCTCTTTGTGTTCAATTAGATTTTTTTTGATTCTTTTTAAGCAAACAAGTAATACCTGTTTTTCATCTTCAGTAAAGCCCTTCATTAACTCTTCGTCCATGTCCTGGGTTCCAAGCCACAGATTTTCCTCTAATGCTCTGCCCTTTTCAGTAAGAATAATCAACTTTGAGCGACGATCAATGTCGCTATCCTCTTTGTCTATTAACTTCTTTTTAAGCATCGACTCAATTATTCCGTTCATTGTAGAACCTTTTATATAAAGTCGATTTTGTAGTTCTGATTGCAGTTGATTTCCATGATTGACCAGCATGTATAATACTTTTGCTTGAGCGACTGTTAAGTCATACTCTGAAAGCTTTTGATTATAGCTATTTTGAATAATATGGGCTGCGACACCAATGTGATAACCAACTCTTTCATCTATATTTCGAATCATGAAATGTTAGCCTCCTAAGTAATATGTTTTTTATTGTATCAAACTTACAAGCTAAGAATCAAATATTATAGAAAACTATTATTGGAATTTAGACCTGAATTTTGACTTACAATCTTTTTAAGCAAGAAGAATCGTCGGTTTGATCCCTCTAATAAAGGTATTTAATTTAGTTGTAATATTACTGAAATTTTTTTGTAACTTTTTTATTTTGGTGGCGACTAAGTTTTTGAAAGCAAAACAAAATAAAAAACTAATAAAATTTTGGAGGAAAATACAATGAAAAAATATTGGAAAGTTTTATCAGGAATTACATTAGCGGCTTTACTTGTGACAGCGTGTGGAACAGAAGATACGAAGGAAAAAGAGGTTGGAGGTAGTCCTGATACAGGTTATGAAGAACCAACAGAAGAGCAACCAGAAATTACAATTATTGAAGAAGGTGCCATCGCTGTTGAGCTAGTTGCGAAGGAAAATGCAGATATGAAGTATTTATTTAAATTAGTTAATACAACAGATAAGGATATTGACCTATCTTTCGCAAGCTTACAAGAGTTTGACTATATTATTAAGTCTCACGCTGGTGAGAAGGTATATCAATACTCGGACGATATGGCATTTGGAGAAGCCTTTGTTGAAAAAACAATCAAAGCTAACGATTTCATTGTTAGTGAAGTTGATTTAACAGATGTCATCCCAACGTTAGAAAGCGGCTTATATTCAATAGAAATTTGGTCTTCAGCTAGAGAAAGCGATGGTTTTCGAACTGAGATCAACCTAGAAATCACTACAGACGCTAAAGTGGGTGTAACAACTCTAGTAGTATCCCTAGTTGGAATTGTTGACAACAATTCTGTGGAAATCAAAGATGAAGCAGGAAAGGTGAAAGTTTACCGTATTACAGAGGAAGTGAAAAGTTACCTCAGTAGCATTCCAGAAAACGAACCTGTCACAATAAACTTTTACGAAGAAAATGGCCAGTTAGTCATTTCAAGTATTATAGTAGATTAACAGTCATTGCATCAGCCGTGCCGAACAGTGTTGTCAGACACCGATGAAAGTTCACTTTCCAGTAGTTTCTATTTATATGGTAGACACCGATGAAAGTTCACTTTCACCAACATGGATGTAAATATGATCGGCATGAAATTATTATATAGAAGAAAGTGAACTTTCCAGTAGTTTCTATTTATATGGTAGACACCCTTCGCCGACACTTTGAGGCTTCCGCCTCACTGGACATTTTAAGGATATTAAATAAAAACAAGTGTATTGTCCACCCCACGTGGAAAATGCACTTGTTTTGTCTTTTTATGGGGTCTGACCCCAATTTAGAAGAATGCCAACTAGGACATTGGTTCCGCTATTTGATGTAATATTGCACTTTGAGAGAGTTTGAGGACATGAGATCCGCTATTCAGTTAAAAATAGGATATTTTTCATCTATATTCGCATTATAACGGAACTGATGTCCGATAAAGTCTAAATTCTCTAGAATTTCACGATATAACGGAACTGATGTCCAGCTAGTGAACTGCGAGCTGTTAAAAGCTCATGCTCAGGGGATCCAACTAAAATACTGGGATTGTATTTGTTTGGACTGTTTCGATATTTTTAAGTAACCATTTTTGGTTATCTTCAATTGTGACCTTCTTGGCTGTCTGTTTAGCCAACTGCATATGTTTGTCAAATTCAATTTTATTCTCTTGCACAGCATATGCCCGTGCCATTGCTTCATAAGCAAAGCCTAAGTCAAAATCACCAAGTTCATTTTTAATGCAGAGTGCTAAAGATTTCTCGGCATGATAGAGTGCAGGTTCAGATCTGCCTAACAAAGCATACACCCTTGCTATTTGCCATTCACCCCTAGCAAAATTCAATGGTGTACCGACAAATCCCCAATGAAAACGTGAGGCATTTGCGCCATAAAGCATCGTCTCATTCTCTTCTTCTGTCCGGTCATTTTTTTTCGATTAAATCCCAAGTGAGATTAAATAAATCTTTTGCTAATTTTGTATGACTATTCTGATCAATTCCCGTTATTTCCATTATGTACGTACCTCCTGTATAACAAAATTCCTATAACTATAGAATAATGGATTGAGCAAAAAATACAAGGGATCGATAAATGATATCTCTAGGAGAACTATAGGAAACAAACAAAACAAGTGCATTGTCCACCTCACGTGGAAAATGCACCTTTTTTGTCTTTTTATGGGGTCTGACCCCTTCAGATGACCCCTTCTCAATAAAATCACTCTACTCCTCATAACTTGGGACGAAGCGTCCTCGTTTTTCAAATTCACTCTCGTAATTTGTCACTTCCCTCAACGCATTCTCTTCAACTCTAATACGAATGGAAAGTATGATAGCATTTAAGATCGTGAAAATGACAGCTGTCCAATATGCCTGAAAGACAAGGGGGAACACTAATATTTCCGTAATCACAATCGCGTAATTCGGATGGCGAATAAAGCGATATGGTCCTTTTGCAACCACTTTTGCGCCAGGTAAAACCATAATTCTTGTATTCCAAAACCTACCCAATGATGTTAACGCCCAAATTCTACCGACCTGGGCAATCAAAAAAATAACAAAAGGTATAGCAATCCAAGTGGCAAAGGTAGGGGGACGCACCGTAACCTCAATTAATAGTGAGACAAAGAATAAAGTATGGAGCAAGACAAGATAACGGTAATGCTCTCGTCCGACTTCATATCCTCCTTGGCTTTTAATCCAACTCGCATTTTGATTTGCGATGATCACTTCCACAAGCCTTTGGGCAATAACAATGAAAATTAATAAGTAAATTGCGATCATTGATAAACCTCATTCCATTGAAGTAGTAACAATTCTGAAGAAAAACCAGGTCCAAGTGCTGCCATGAGCCCAAAGTCTCCATGAGCGTGTTCTTTCCTCATGATTTCCTCAAGGACGTAAAGCACAGTCGGCGATGACATATTACCGTGCTGATTTAAAATACGTTGACTTTCAATAATCATCTTTGGATCAATTCCAAGGGCCGCAACATAGGATTCAAGTACTTTTTTCCCTCCAGGATGAGCGACAAACTCAGTCAACTCTGAAAAAGGGATATTTTGCGATTTTAAAAATCCTTCGACATTAGGACGGAGCCAATTTTTAATAATGTTGGGGATATCTCTTGAAAAAACGACGTGCAAGCCGCTATCTTTTAATTCCCAGCCCATGACATCTTCAGAATGTGGCATTAACGTCGATTGGGTCGCTATGATCATTGGTTTAACTACCTGTTTTGCTACATGATTTAAAGAAGATTCATCTCCCACTAGTAATGCGCAAGCAACACCATCAGCAAAAAGAGAAGTGCCAATTAAATTACTTTTAGATCGATCATTCCTTTGAAACGTCAAGCTACATAATTCAACACAAACGACTAAGACGTTCGCTTTTGGATAGGCTTTGCAATACTCAAAACCTCGAGATATCCCCGCAGCTCCTCCAGCACAACCAAGTCCCCAAAGTGGAATGCGGTTTGTATGTTTAGAAAATGGGAGCTTGTTCATGATCCTTGCATCTAAGCTAGGTGTTGCAACTCCCGAACTTGATACAAAAATAATTGCATCTATATCACTTACGTCAACCTCTTCTTTTAAAAAAGTTGGATTTTCCAAGCACAGCTTAATGACTTCAGCACCAAATTGTGTAGCTAAATCAATATATAAATCATTCCGTTCCTGAAATGTATGCTCTGTTTTAAACCATTCCAACGGCACACCAAATTGTCTTTCTACGATTTGACCATTAGAAAAAACAGTGAGAAGGCGCTCGATATCTTGATAACTCTCACTAAATAACTCGCGAGCAAATTCCATGGCAACTTCTTGTTTTAATGAATGAGGTGGGTTAAATGTACTAACTGAAACAATACTAGGCATGTAAACCTCTCCAATATTTTAATACTGTTATCATTTCCAAAATTTGTTTATCCATTCCTGAAAACCAAGTGCTAGATGTGAAATAAAATTTCATAAAATATAAAAAATAAGAAAATAAATTCGAAATAACAGTAGATTTATGAAATTTTTTTTCGTATAATTTAGCTATAATAAAAATATTTTTTCGAAAATAGGAGGCCGCAAAAAATGATACACGGTGTTATTCCAGCAGTACTCACCCCTTTTACAATGAACGGAGAAGTAAAAGAAAAAGGGCTTCGTCATTATGTGAATTTTTTAATTGAAAAAGGGGTACACGGTTTATTCCCTCTAGGAACGAATGGTTCAGGTCCACTAATGTCGGTAGAAGATCGCAAAAAAGTAATTACAATTGTTGTTGAAGAAACGAACAACCGCATCCCAGTTATCGTTCATACAGGAGCTATTTCTACAGCAGAGACGATTGAAGTTACGAATCATGCTGCAAGGGTAGGAGCAAGTGCGGCAGCCATTGTAACGCCTTGGTATTTTCCACACGATGATATTTCTCTTGAGCTGCATTTTTCAGCAGTAGCAGAAGCAGTCCCGAATCTTCCTTTGTATTTATATAACATTCCTGGTAATGCAAAAAATGAGTTAAAACCAAAGCTTGTTCGTAAATTAGTTGAAAAGCATTCAAATATTAAAGGGATTAAAGATAGCTCTAAAGATTTATCGCGCTTACAAGATTACATTTGGACTTTAGGAGATGGATATGATGTGGTTGTCGGTACAGATGCGTTGGTGTATCCAGCATTAGCGATGGGGGCAACAGGAGTTGTATCTGCAGTCGGGAATTGTTTCCCCGAAGTGATGGTTGAATTGTATGATGCTTGTCAATCAGGGGATATGGCAAAAGCGAAAGAACTTCAATACCGTGCCAATCAAGTTCGAGATGTTTTAAAGTTAGGTTCTTACATTACTCCGTACTATGAAGCGTTAAAACTTCGCGGAATTGATGTAGGAGAAGTGAAACTCCCACTTCGGCCATTAACTGAAACAGAAAAAGGGAACTTAAAATTAGGATTAGAGAAATTAAATCTACTATAAAAGGGGATCTTAATTATGGAAAACAAACTATCTGAAATTGCTCCATTTACTAGAGCTATCTTAAAAGCACACCTATGCTCATGTGGTGTCGATTATAAAAATATGGATAAACCTATCATTGCGATTGCTAACTCTTGGAACGAAGTTGTTCCTGGACATGTACATTTGCGCGAACTTTCTGAGCGTGTAAAAAAAGGTGTTCGTGAGGCAGGTGGCTTACCACTAGAATTTAATACAATCGCTGTTTGTGATGGAATTGCTCAAGGGCACGAAGGAATGAGATATTCACTGCCAAGTCGTGAAACCATAGCCGATAGCGTTGAAATTATGGTAAAAGGCCATGGGATGTTTGATGGAATGGTAGCCCTCAGCTCATGTGATAAAATTGTTCCAGGGATGATGATGGCTGCTGGTCGTTTGAACTTACCTTCTGTAGTCGTTCTTGGTGGAGTTATGCCAAACCATATTAAGCCTTATGAATCAAAAGCGGCCAGAAAAGATTTTTTAGCAGGGAAACTGGATGAAGAAGGTTTAGTTAAAATTACGAATCAGTATTATCCAAGCGCAGGAGCTTGTCCATTCCTTGGTACTGCCAATACGATGCAGGGTCTATCAGAGGCTCTTGGTATGGCGTTACCAAAAACATCTTGGATGCAAGCCTTATCTGATGAACAGCTGGACGCTGCTGAAGAAGCAGGTCGCCAAGTTGTAGAGCTTGTTAAAAAGGGGATTACTCCGAAACAAATTATGACGCAAGAGGCGTTTGAAAATGCGATTTCAGTTCTTTTAGCCATGGGTGGATCTTTAAATGCATGTTTACACTTACCGGCAATTGCTCATGAAGTAGGTCTTGAGCTTCCATTTGATTTATTTGACGAAATTAGCCGTAAAGTTCCATTTTTAGCTGGTGTAACGCCAAATAATAATGAATATACAACAAATGACTTACAGCGTGCAGGTGGAATGCCAGCGTTAATGCAAGAATTACGCTCATTACTCCATTTAGATGCAATCACTGTGAACGGTAAAACAATTGGAGAAAACATTGAAGGACATGATGTTCTAGACCGTGAGATCATTTATCCACTTGAAAAACCAATCGATCAAGAAGGTGGAATTGCTGTCTTAAAAGGTAATTTAGTAGAGGATGGTGCTTTAATTAAGCAATCGGCGGTATCAAAAGACCTGCTTACGTTTTCAGGTCCAGCAAAAGTGTTTAATTCTGAGGAAGATTTCGTAGCTGCATATGAACAAGATCAAATTTTTGAAGGAGACTCTGTCGTAATACGGTATGAAGGTCCTAAAGGTGGACCGGGAATGCGAGAATTACATCGTTGTACAGAGGTACTAGGAAAGTTTGAGCGAGTAGCTCTAATTACAGATGGACGTTTCTCGGGGGCAAGTGCAGGTCTTTCGATCGGTTATGCTAGTCCAGAAGCTGCTGAAGGTGGAACACTGGCACTTGTAAAAGATGGAGATATCATTGAAATTGATATCCCAAATCGTTCTATTAATTTAGTTGTTTCAGATGCTGAGTTAGCCAAACGTGCTGAAAATTTAGAAATCCTTAAACGTGAAGCTAGTAAGTATCTACGTATGTATGCAAACAATGCTTCGTCAGCTGCTACTGGAGGTATTAGAAAGCTATAGTTAAACTTGAACTCCCTCTCTGTAGACTAGCAGAGAGGGAGTTTTATTTTAATAATATGAAATTAGTAATAAGCCTATTATAATCTCTATATACTCTACTTTTTAGGTGGAATTTAAAGGGGATCATATTACATGAACATTACAATTAAAAAAGCAGCCTTAAATGAAAAAGAACGGATCAAAAATCTGATGCAATTTTACTTTTACGATTTTTCAGAGTATGTTGAAGCGCATCTTGAAGAGAATGGAAAATTCGGTGCTTATCCTTATTTAGATGATTATTGGACCGACCCGGCGAGATATCCATATTTAGTTGACATGGATGGAAAACTTGCAGGTTTTGCTTTAGTAAGGTTAATAGAAGAAAATGACCAACGGTACTTTTCAATCGCTGAATTTTTTGTAATGAAAAAATATCGTCGCACTGGATTAGGAAAGGTTCTTGCCAATGAGGTCTTTAATTTACACCAGGGACAGTGGGAAGTTTTTCAAATGGAGAATAATATACCAGCACAACATTTTTGGAGAAAAGTGATATCAGACTATACAAATGGAGAATATAGAGAGCATATCAAAGACAAAAGAGTTATTCAAACGTTTATAAGTAAGTAGATTTTGAAAATGAAATGAGGAGAGATTAAATATGTCTGGTGAGCAAGATAAAAAAAGAATACATGAAACAATAGAACAATTTTACAATATTATTTCTGGAAATAAAGAAGAAGTAAGAGATTGGGACAAATTTAGATCCCTATTTCTTTCAGACAACTCATCTTTAGCTCCTATTAAGAGTAATTCAGAAAAGAAATCTTTTAATGTTAACTCATTCATTAGTAGACAGGAAAACTTTTTAAGAAAGAATAACTTTTACGAATACGGATTAAGTTACAAAATTGAAATATTTGGAGAAATTGCACATGTTTATAGTCAGTATGAAGCAAAGAAGAATAAGGAGGATATCGAATTAATTAAACAAGGCGTTACTCTTGTACAAATGGTTAAAGATAATCAAGCATGGAAAATACATAGTATGATTTGGCAAAGTTAGATTAGACAACGTGTATGGATATTCCTAACAGGTAAAAATCAATTGCACTTGATTTTTACCTGTTTTTTCTATTTAGCAAATGGGATAATGAAACTAGTAAAAGAGGTGATGACATGAAACGAATAACTAGAGAAAATTTTTTTGAGTATAAAGAAAAAATAGAGATTGGAAAATGTCATTTTATTCCGATGCTGCCTTTTGTTAAATTGGACGATCATGATTTTGATATATACATGACTTATAGTGAAAAAGGCATTTATTTAATCGACTATTTGGATGACGGTTTGTATTGTCTTTATCATTTATATCAATTAACTAGTGGTGATGAAACGTTAAGAGCAACGTTATTATTGCCTTCACATTGGGAAAATAGATTTGAAATTATCGAAAAATCTATCTCTAATCTTAAACATTGGTTTAGGGTGGAGGAGATTTCCACAAAGTTAATCATTCAATCATTAGAGTATGGAGAAATTGAATATTACCCAACTCTTTCTCATTACATTATTCCTACCCTAATAAGAAATGGTTTTTTACCTAAATATCGAATGTATATGAGAAGAGTCCCTCAACCGCTTCAAACAAAAATGAAAACACCTGAGGGTTACAAGATTATTAACTATACAGACGACTTGCTCCCTGACTTACTCCAATTTTATTTTAAAAATAAAGAAATAAAGGAATTTCACTATTTTTCAAACTTAACAGAAACACAGTTTAAAGAGAAATTCATGAACAACTTTACTAGAACATATACGAAAATTATGAAAGATCCAAAAGGAGGTATAATTGCGGCTATTATACCAGGAAATGATCGAGGTGAAATTTGGATCGACAATTTTACGGTCCATCCCAAAGTACATGGCATTAGCGAGTTTCTACTTAATCAAATGTTGAATGACATTGCCACTACTGATGATGTGTACGTATATGTTAATCGCGATTGTAAAGGGGAAGTAGATGCTTGTGAAAAGCATAATTTTCAACCGTTTGAATTTTGGACTGACTTGATCCTTGAAAAATAGGAGGGGGAGCTTTGAGTTATAAAAATGCAAAAAATATTCTACCTCCGAAGTTATTAGAAGAACTGCAAAACTATGTTCAAGGAGAAACGATATATATTCCTCAGAAGGAAGATATGAGAGCTCAGTGGGGGAGAAAAAGTGGCACAAGAGAGGTTATTTCGTTTCGAAATAAAGAAATTTTCCAAAAGTACAATGAAGGTTTAACGATTGAAGAGTTAACGGAACTTTTCTGCTTAAGTCACGAATCAATTAGAAAAATTATCTATAAGCTGAAAATATGAAGAGGAGTGTAATGAATGAGCATTTACGTAACAAAAGGGGAGAAAAAAAACGAATACCACGCCATCAATGAACAAAAACAGGTAGTAGGGAAGGGCTGGATTTTTCCAAGTGTTCCTTCTGACATATTTGGCTACCCTAGGCTAAATGTTTTTATTGAAATGAAAGTAGAACAATGTGACGACCAACTAGCCATTAAAGACCTATTATTTGCCACGTTACTTGAGAAGGCAAAGGAAATTAGAAGCGAAAATCGAGAAAAAAAAGTACGGGTCTATCATTGCTGCTTTTCTCATGATCAAGAAGCTATTAAGTATTATTCCGAGAAAAGCGGTTTTCAACACGACGAAGGGATGTACATTATTCGAAAAGTGATGAGTGATACACCTCCACAAGTAACTGATACTCCAGAAGTTAACTATGAGGCTTTACCACTGAGTAGTGAAGAGGATATTGTACAATTAATCAATGCTCATCAAACAGTATTTCGCTCGGGGTATAGTGTGGAAGGAATTAAAGAATTACAAGAAAAATTTGGTTGGAAATCTATTGCAGCTATTCATAACGGTGAAATTGTTGGAAACATTATGCTTTGGGTTAATGAAGAAAATCCAAACCATCCATTTGGGTGGGTAGAGGATTTATTTGTAACGAAAGATGTTCGACATAAAGGGATTGGAAAAAATTTAGTGGCACAAGCATTAGCTCATTTTCGTGATCTACATGTACCAGAGATAAGAATTGAGGTTTGGAGTGCCAACGAAAGAGCTATGAATTTGTACAAACAATTCGGCTTTTCCTTTTATGAAGAAACAGAATCTTCGATTGGGATGTTTTTATAGTTGTAAGTAACACAGGGTAAATCGTTTCGAGTAGTGAATACTCTCTTAATAAGCAAATTGACACAATCGATAAGTTATATAAAAACGGAGACTTTAGGGTAGGACAAGAGAAGACATTCAGGCTATTCAAATTATATACCTAAAAGAGTGGTGTTATAAAAATTACCAAATCCCAATTTGTGGATGTTGGTATTATAATACAAATTCAAAAATGACACTAGAAAGTGCAGGTATGGTTACTAAAACAAGATTATTAAATGTGAAGTTTTTAGACTAAATGGCTAACCGATAAACCTTCAAATAAAACACATAAACTGACAAAACTATTAGGCAACTTGAACCTGTTTCAACGCAGGGACAGTTGCCTATTTTTATGGTAACAATGTCTTTTTTTAATGCTTTCGCTGAAAATTAGCTAACGTCGTAAAGTGCGGCTTTAAAGCCATATATAATTCTCGGTAAGTCTCGTATAGTTCTTTGTATACTTTATGTGATTCACCGTTAGGTTCATATGTTTGTTTCATCGGAATCGACTCTTTAATCCCTTCTAAAGAAGAAGCTTCACCAACTGCGAGTAAAGCAAACCAAGCAGCACCCCAAGCGGAACTTTGGTGGCTTTCAGGTACTTGCACTGGATGACCAAAAATATCGGCAACCATTTGTAACCAGAGTGGAGAGCGAGCAAAGCCACCACTAGCAAATAAATTAACAGGTTGTCCAGCAAGTCGCTCCAATGCCTCGCCGACACTATAGAGGCTATACACAACTCCCTCTAATCCGGCTCGAATTATATGCTCTTTCTTATGAGACAAAGTTAGTCCAATTAAGCTTCCACGGGCATTCGCATCCCAGTAAGGTGCGCGTTCTCCGTTTAAAAATGGTAAGAAGAGAAGGCCGTTTGACCCAGGAGTAACATCAGATGCTAATTTTGTTAAAAGGTCATAAGCATTGCCACCTTGTTGCAATACAAGAGCTACTTCTTTTTCTCCTAGAACATCGCGTAACCATTGAAAAACAATCCCGCCATTGTTTGTAGGGCCACCCATTATCCAACGATCCTCTGTAACAGCGTAACAAAAAATTTCTTGTAGTTCGTCTGTTTTCGGCTTTGCTGACATTTGACGGATCGCTCCACTCGTTCCAACGGTTAAAGCGACATCGCCAGGGGCAATGGCACCGATCCCTAGATTTGCTAATGGTCCATCACTTCCACCAAGAACAAACGGAGTATTGGTCTCTAGTCCCATTTCACTCGCAAGCTCTTTACTTAACCCTTGGCACATCGTTGTGGGCGCGACTGGCTTAGATAATTGTTCTCTTTTAATCCCTGCAACTAAAAGAACTTCTTTATCCCAGTCAAACGTGTGGATATTAAATAAACCGGTTGCAGAGGCAACAGAATAATCTACAACAGCTTCACCAAACCAGCTTAATAACAAAAACTCTTTAATAGAAACGAATTTACTCGCATTTTTATATGGTTCATAATTGTTTTCTTTCATCCAAACCAATTTACAAAGTGGGGACATCGGATGAATAGGTGTCCCAGTTTTTAAATAAATGTCTGTCTGTAATCGAAGCCGGTCAGCTTGATCGACACTTCTTCCGTCAGCCCAAATGATCGACGGAGAGAGTGGTTGGTTATTGTTATCAACGCAAATAAGAGAGTGCATCGCTGTTGATAGACCGACAGCCGTCACTTGAGACTTATCAGCATTAGCATTTTTAATAACAGATCGAATTGCTTTAATAGCTGCTTTTTCTATGACAATAGGGTCTTGCTCTGCCCAAGAAGGGTGTGGGTGGAAAACAGGGTAATGGCTTTCACTTTCTCCGACAACAAGACCATTTTTTCGAAATAAAACTGCTTTCGCACTCGTAGTTCCAATATCTAATCCGATAACGTATTTTTCCATAATAAAGGCACATCCTTTTATAGACGTTTTAATGAAATAGCAGATCTAATTTTCTGTAACGTGTTTTTCACTAAGTCTTTTCTCGCAATACTAATGTTTACATAGAGTGCATCGATAATACTTAATTGTGCAAGTCTTGATGATAAAGCTTCTGAACGGTATTCTGTTTCATCACTGACGGTAAAAAGAGTTATATCGGCGCCTTGGCTCAGAGGTGATTTAGCTAAAGTAGTAATAGCAATCGTAAGTGCCCCTGCATTTTTCGCGACCTCAAGCGCTTCGAGCATGTCCTTGTTTGAGCCAGAATGTGAAATTAACACAGCGACATCATTTTTGTTGAGTAAGGCAGCGGACATGATTTGTAAGTGCGAATCACTATAGGCGTAGCTGTTCAGACCTGTTCGTAAAAATTTATGATGAGCATCTTCAGCTACCGAGCCTGAACCACCATTTCCGTAAAATTCAATTCTATTAGCTTTTAAAATGGCTTGAACGGCTTCTTTAAAATGGTCTTTATCAATAATTCGTAATGTTTCTTCTAGTGTACGAATATTTGCCTTGAAAACCTTCTCCGCTACTTCTTTTTCGCTATCGCCAATCTTAATTTTCTCATGAATATCATCCATTAAAGTGACTACTTCAGAAGCTAATGCAATTTTCATCGCCTGATAGCCTTTAAAACCGATTCGCTTACAAAATCGAAAAACAGTTGCTTCAGCTAAACCTAAATCTTCAGCTACTTGGCTAATTGTGGAATGAACAATTTTTTGGGGATTACTCATCACATAATCGGCAATTTGTTTTTCTTTATCACTGAAATCTGTATAGGAAGATTTAATACGGGCAATGCAATGTGTTTGAACCATTCTTATCCTCACTCCTAAGAAAAGTAATATCTACTTTCTATAATATATGATAAAAGCAAAGAAAAAAATATTTTTTCATAAAAAGTGTTGAAAAAGAAATAATTTATCATATAATAAGTCTTGTAAGGAATTTTCTTTCAAACAATAAAAAATGAAATAATATTTCTAAAGTGCTTGTAATAAGAAATGGAAATTATGCAGATAGTAAACCAGAGCATAGTTTCTAGAAATGGAAGTATTTAAGGGGGGAGAAGAAAACTTCGAATTGTAGACCTTTGAAAAAATGTTATTGCGTAAAGAAATGGATTTGGTAGTATCATACTTTTTGGAATTACATGTAAACGCTAACATAGTTACAACTGAACTAATTATATTTCAGTTTAATAAATGAGAAAATCAAGGAGGCAATTAAAAAATGAAAAAGAAATTAGGATTACTATTTAGTACAGCTATTTTAGCACTTGGTATTGTTGGTTGTGGTGGGGGAGATACGACTACTCCAGACACACCTCAAACTGGTGGAGATACAGCAGCACCAACAGAAGTAAAAACTATGCGTGCAGGGATTGGACTAAATGATCAGCATCCACAGTACAAAGGATTAGTAAAATTTAAGGAACTTGTAGAAGAGCAAACAAACGGTGCGATCATTGTAGAAACTTATCATAGTGGACAGCTTGGTGATGACCGTACAATGACTGAAGCTCTACAACTTGGTTCACAAGAAATTACAATTCCTTCTACAGCAGTAATCGCAAACTTCATTCCAGAATTTAGTGTATTTGATATCCCGTTCTTATTCCCTAATGAGGAAGTAGCAGATGCTGTACTAGGTGGAGAAGTAGGGGAAGACTTATTGGAAAGATTAGCTGATCAAAGACTTGTCGGTTTAGGTTACTGGGAAAATGGGTTCCGTGATTTAACAAACAGTGTTCGTCCAGTTGCAACAATTGATGACTTTAAAGGTTTAAAGATCCGTACAATGGAAAACCAATTACATTTAGAAGCATTCCGTGCATTAGGAGCAAATCCAACACCAATGGCATTCACTGAGTTATTCGCAGCAATGCAACAAGGCACAGTTGATGGACAAGAAAACCCTTATGCAACAATTTATTTACAAAAATTCTTTGAAGTTCAAGATCATGTATCTGATACTCATCACATTTACAGCCCATGGGTATTCTTAGTGAGCAAAGCGTTTTTTGATGGTTTAACTCCTGAGCAACAAGAGATTGTTACAAACGCAGCTTATGAAGCAGGGGCTTATCAACGTAATATGAACCGTGAGACTGCGGCTGAGTATTTAGCGAACCTACAAGCTGAAGGAATGACATTCACTGAAATCACTCCAGAAGCTCGTCAAGAAATGGTTGATGCAGTTAAACCTGTAATTGACAGATTTGCTGACCAAATCGGAAGAGATGTAGTAGATGCAGTATTCCAAGCAGTAGCAGAAGCACAACAATAATATGAAAAATAAGAGAGGGTGCCCTGGCACCTTCTCTTACTAATAAGTTAGGAAAGCACAAGTGTTTATCTGTTTGTAGTTTAGAAAAGGATAAGGCAAACTGGGGTACATGCTCGTTCATTGGAGACAAACCAATTCTACTATAGGTAAACAGTTTTGCTTTCCTTAAATAAAAACCGAGTGAAGTTTCATAATTCCAATCAAGCTATGGTCATGCAAAGTAGGATTTATGATTTTCACTTTAGAGGATAAAAATTTGTAAAAGGAGAGGAAAAAGATGAAAGTATTGAAGTGGTTTGATGATCATACTGAAGAAGTCATTCTTGTTGTCTTTTCAGCAATAATGGTTTCTGTTATTTTCTTACAAGTTATTATGCGTTATGTCTTTGATGCGTCACTTTCATGGTCTGAGGAATTAGCTCGTTATAGTTTCATTTGGCTTGTATATATAGGAATAAGTTACGGGGTTAAGAAACAACGCCATATTAAAGTCGATGTTCTTTTACTGTTATTTAAAGAAAAA
Organism: Anaerobacillus isosaccharinicus; assembly: GCF_001866075.3. Taxonomy (GTDB): domain Bacteria; phylum Bacillota; class Bacilli; order Bacillales; family Anaerobacillaceae; genus Anaerobacillus; species Anaerobacillus isosaccharinicus. The sequence goes on from NZ_CP063356.1 coordinate 2,517,044, forward strand.
GGAAGATTAATCTTGACGATCATTTCAAACCTACTGTTTTTGTTTTTCTGTTTGTTTGTTATTCGTTATGGATCAGGTATTGCAATGACAATACTTGAATTAGGGCAAAAATCGCCTGCAAATCAAATTCCAATGGGCTTCGTTTATTTAGCAGCACCAATTGGAATGGGACTTACTGCCATTCGTATTATCCAACACTTAATTAAACAATTTAAGGCACTGTTCGGTGATGATGAATTGGAAATAAAGACAACACAAGAAAAACTACAGGAAGAGTAGGGAGGGCTAAAAGATGGTAGCAGCAGTTTTATTTATTTCATTTGCATTATTTCTACTATTAAGTGTTCCAATTGGTATCGCTCTTGGTTTATCCACACTTGTGACAATTGTCTATTCCGGTTCACTCCCATTAGAATTTTTAGCAAAAGAATTAGTTACATCAGTTGATTCATTTCCTTTAATGGCCGTACCGTTTTTTATTTTAGCTGGTGAAATTATGGGGAAAGGTGGAATTTCAGAACGCCTATTCCGTGTTGCAAACTCCCTAGTTGGGAATAAGACAGGTGGTTTTGCGATTGCGACAATCATTACTTGTATGTTTTTCGCAGCAATTTCTGGTTCGGGTCCTGCAACAGTTGCAGCTATCGGTGGAATAATGATTCCTGCAATGGTACGTCAAGGTTATGACAAGCGTTTTGCCACTGCTGTTGTTTGTGCCGCTGGATCATTAGGAGTAATTATTCCGCCAAGTATTCCAATGGTTATCTATGGTGTAGTTGGTAACGTTTCAATTGCTAATATGTTTATTGCTGGTATTTTACCAGGGATATTGGTTGGTATAGCGTTAATGATTTATGCCTACTTTCATTCGAAAAAGATGGGTTATACAGGATTAGATGAAAAAACATCATTGAGTAGTATTGCTAAATCGGTTTGGGATGCCAAGTGGGCGTTATTAATTCCCATAATTATTTTAGGCGGGATTTATGGTGGTGTCTTTACACCAACGGAAGCGGCTGTAATCGCAGTTGTTTATGGTTTAGTTGCAGGCTTACTCTTATATAGAGAATTAAAAATCAAAGATTTACCAAGTATTCTTGCAAATTCTGCCTTAACTACGGCTACGATTTTAATTATCGTTGGAACTGCTACAGCATTTGGACGTCTGTTAACCATTCAACAAATTCCAAATCAAGTAGCCCAAGCAATGCTATCGGTTTCAGAAAGTCCAATTGTAATTATCCTATTAATTACATTATTACTCCTAATCGTAGGATGCTTTATGGATACGTTAGCAGCGATTATTATTTTAACACCAATCTTATTACCAATTGCAATCAACATTGGCTATGATCCAGTTCATTTTGGAATTATTATGGTGTTAAACTTGGCGATTGGTTTTATTACACCACCACTCGGAGTAAATTTATTTGTTGGTTCAGGTATATCAGGATTATCAATCGAAGCTTTATCAAAAGCAATCGTACCGTTTTTCTTTGTCATGCTATTTACATTATTTATTGTAATTTTCTTGCCTCAAATTTCGCTGTTTTTCTTATAAAAATATAATAAAGAAGGATTGAAGCTGAAAATGGAGAAAGAATGTACGAAAGAAATTATTGTCAACATTTCTGAAGACCAAACAATTACTGATTTAAGCAAGTCAATTCAACCACTTAAATCTGAAATTTTTCTAAAAAAACAGGTAAGAGGAATGATTGTTGAAGTTAATTTAAAAAGTTTCCTCGGTTTAATTACACTACAACTGCAAAATGGGGATAAACTATTTATTAAGGCTGTTGGAGAAGATTGTGACCAAGCAGTAGCAGAAATCGAAAAATATCTAACGTAATTGACGGAAAACGGTGGGGTCATTCCAGCCGTTTTCTTTTCATACTTCCTTTAATATAAAGCCTTGATAAAGACTATAACCTAAAAGTGGGGGAGAGAATTTATGGATGTTGTAACAATAGGAGAGACGATGGTGCTATTAACCCCAGTAAGCATTGGACAAATGCGCTATACTCAACAATTTTCAAGAAGCTTTGGTGGGTCAGAGTCAAATTTCGCCATCTGTTTATCGCGCCTTGATCATGAAGTCGGTTGGATTAGCCGTATTGGAAATGATGAATTCAAAAAAGGGCTAGTAATTTATACCGATGAAGATGTGATGAGGTAGTTATGGAAATTTTCTTTCAAGTAGTACTACCTGTGATCTTAGTGTTTTTATTCGGTTACTTAGTTCAAATTTGGAAAAGGCTCGACATTAAATCGATATCAACCGTAGCCATTTACGTCATGACACCATGCTTAGTTTTCCGTGTTTTTTATTCAGCTGAATTAGATATGCAATATTTCTATATGGTTATTTTTTCTGCTATTTTATTAATTTCGATTATAGTCATCAATGTGATTTATGCAAAAATACGAAAGTATAACCAATCCGTTGAGAGTGGTCTTATCCTTTCTACTGCTTTTATGAATTCTGGAAACTACGGGGCACCAATTATTTTATTTGCTTATGGAGAAATCGGTTTTGCCTATTCGGTATCATTTTTAGTTTTGCAAGCCATTATTATGAATTTTTTCGGGGTTTATTATGCTGCAAGGGGAAAAGCTACCATTGGAGTAGCGATAAAATCAGTTTTTGAAATGCCAGCTACGTATGCCGTCATTATTGCGCTTTTGTTAAAAAGTTTGCAATTAGAAATCCCAAGTAATCTTTTTCAGACCATCGATATTATCGCAGATGCAACCATTCCTACAGTAATGATCATCTTAGGGATGCAACTAGCTAATATTAAGTGGACGAAGTTTGAATGGGGGCATATATCATACGGAGTGATTGTTAGATTAATCCTTTCACCAGTCATTGCTTATCTGATTACACTGCTATTCCCGTTTGACCCGTTACTTGCAAAAGTACTTATTGTGTCTGCAGCAATGCCTTCTGCAGCGACAATTGTTATGTATGCCGTTCAATTCAATGCACAGCCAAGACTCGTATCCGCCATTACATTAATGACAACCCTTGTTAGTATTTTTACAATAACGATATTACTAGCTATTCTAGGCTAAGGAGTGAACGATATGTTTAAAGTAGTAGTGACCGATTATGAATATAAAAGCTTAGCTACTGAACAAGAAGTACTTAAAACAATTGGAGTAGAATTAACTACAGCCCAGTGTCGGACAGAGGAAGACGTCATTGAAGCGTGTAAAGACGCAGATGGGTTATTAAATCAATATGCACCGATTACAAGAAAGGTTATAGAGAACCTTAAGAACTGTAAAGTTATCGCCCGCTATGGAGTGGGAGTGAACACCATTGACGTTGCTGCAGCGACTGAAAAAGGAATTATTGTTAGTAATGTAACAGACTATTGTATAGATGAAGTTTCAGATCATGCGTTTGCCCTCTTAATGAGCGCAGCAAGAAAAGTAGTTCGCTTAAATCAAGCAGTAAAAGAAGGGGTATGGGATTTTAATGTAGGCGTTCCAATCTATCGTTTAAGAGGAAGAGTGTTGGGCTTAGTTGGGTTCGGTCAAATTCCGCAAGCATTGGCAAAAAAAGCTCAAGCCTTTGGTTTACAAGTAGTTGCGTTCGATCCGTTTGTTCATGAAGAATTGGCCAAGCAACTAAACGTTCAATTAGTAAGCTTAGAAGAGCTTTGTAAACAAGCAGATTATATTTCCGTTCATGCTCCACTTAACGAGAAAACAACTGGAATGATTACTACTGCCCAATTTAATGTAATGAAACAAGAAGCATTTATTATAAATACTGCAAGAGGTCCTGTTATTGATGAGAAAGCCTTAATTAAAGCGCTACAAGAAGGGAAAATTGCAGGGGCGGCAATGGACGTTGTCGAAAAAGAACCGATACAAAAAGACAATCCGCTCCTTAAAATGGATAATGTTATCCTTAATCCACATATCGGATGGTACTCAGAAGAAGCGCAAGAGGAACTGAAGCGCAAAACAGCTCAAAATGTCGTTGATGTATTAAGTGGATATTATCCTAAGTATTTTGTTAATCACTCCTTAAAAGAACAGTTGGAACTTAAATAAACTTCAAACCGTTGTTTTTAAAAGACTCATAAATAAACAGAGACAAAGCCGATCGGAAAATACTGATCGGCTTTGTTTGAGTATTATCAAAAATTAATGACTTTTATTAGTCAAACAATTGTATTGCTTGGCTTTCTTATGAGAATAGACTTTTAATTAAATCCAAAAGCCCAGTTGACGCCAAGAAGATAAGGAAAATCGCAATTGGAGCGAAATATCGTAATGTGAAAATCCACGCATGACCTATAGCCGTATCGCCAAAGTCTGATTCTGCAAGAGCGTCAGTTTTCTTCCAGCCCCAACCCATAAATAAGGCAATAATTAAACCACCTAATGGAAGTAAAATATTTGAAGCGATAAAGTCCATGCTATCAAGAATATCTTTTCCAAAGAACGTGATGTCTGATAATGGGCCGATACCTAAAGATGAAGGAATTCCTAATAGGAAAATAATCCCTCCAACAATTAGAGATGCCTTTTGACGTGACCAGCTAAACTTTCGAATAAAGTAAGCAACTGCAACTTCTAATAATGAAACAGCAGATGATAAAGCAGCTGCAGCTAATAAGAAGAAAAAGGCTAAGCCAAATAATGTTCCAAAAGCAATGCTATCAAAAATACCTGGTAATGTAATAAATACTAGTCCGGGACCAAACCCAGGCTCAATCCCAAAAGCAAATACTGCTGGGAAAATCATTAGACCAGCAATGATCGCAAATCCAGTATCTAAAGCGGCAACACCAAGAGCTGCACCAGGTAATTGTTCTTTTTTAGATAAATAACTTCCGTAAGTGATTAAAGCACCCATCCCAAGACTTAAAGAGAAGAACGCTTGACCAAGTGCTGCTAAATAAACATTTGGATCTGCTAGTTTACTCCAGTCTGGAGTAAATAAGAATGAAAGTGCTTCACTTGCTCCACCTAAGGATAAACTATAACCTGCAAGAATAACAACTAAAATAGCTAATAATGGCATTAAGATTTTGTTTGTAGCTTCAATTCCTTTTTTAACTCCTACAAAAACAATTCCGACTGTAATTGCCATGAACGCAAATTGCCAGAATAGCGGCTCATACGTACTTGTAATAAAACCAACAAAGACATCCGCATAAGCTTCATCATTTTGAACTGAAAATCCACCTGTTAAATAACTAAAGAAATACTTAACTGTCCAACCTGCGATAACTCCATAGAAAGATAGAATAATAAATGCAGAGGCAACCCCCATGAACCCGGCTAGTATCCAAGGTTTCCCCGGTGCAAGTTTCTCAAAAGATCCGACAGCGTCGCTTTGAGCTTTTCGACCAATTGTGAACTCAGCCATAATGATTGGAATACCTATTGCGATGATACATAGAAGATAGACGAGTAAAAATGCAGCTCCTCCATTTTCTCCGGTAACATATGAGAAGCGCCAAATGTTACCTAAACCTACTGCGGAGCCCATCGCTGCTAAAATAAAACCTAAGCGTGATCCCCATTGTTCTCGATTTGAATTTAATTGATCCATCACTGATTTCCTCCTTTAAAACGTTAAACTATGTTAGCATTAATAATACTATATCACAATTTTCTGATATTTCTATATATTTTTTTGTTATCAAAAAAAAGTTTTATGATAATAATAGTTGTGGAGAATTGTTCACTTTCTATCTAATTTCTTCAAACTTTCTTCATAAATAGATACTATAATTACAGTGGAAAAGGGGGAATTGAAATGAAAAAAATACTAGCAATTACTATAGCAATATTGTCTCTTAGTTTATTTGTTGGTTGCTCTACTGATCATGGTGATGATCATAGTAAATCAAATGAAGAGGACACGGAAAAACAACATGAGGGGCACAACAGTTCAGAAATAAAGACTGAGGGCTTACTTCATCTAAACACGAAAAATGTTTCAAGATTAAATAGCCATGATGCCCTTGAAATATCTGTGATGACTTCGCAAATGATATGGCCAGCAACACATGAAGCCAATCAACCAGGCACAATTATGTTAGCGCCGATTGAAAACTGGCAACTTGCTCTAGCGAGTTTAAACTTAGTCCACCATCCAAATGATGGTCCACTGTTATTTACGAAGAATGGAGAAATCCCTGCATTAATTCTTGCAGAAATTGAAAGACTTCAACCAAAAGGGAATCTAAATGGAACTCAAATTATGGTGATGGGTGACTTAGTTGAAGCCGAACTTGAAAAACTAAGTGGTTATGAAATGATTACAATCACAGAAACTGAACCAGCAGCATTTGCTACTGAGATTGATCGTCTTTATGGAGAATTAACGAATAATACTCCAAGTAGTGTTATTATCGGATCAATGGAAGATAAAGGAAAGCTTTTCTCAATTCCGGCTGGAAGTTGGATTACCCATATGGATGAGCCTATCCTGTATGTAACTGAAAATGAAATTCCACAAGCTACAATTACTGCACTGCAAAAAAGAAATGGAAATGCAGCGATTTATGTAGTTGGACCACAAAGCGTGATTTCAAATGAAGTAGTAGAACAATTAGCTGAATACGGAACAGTTACTCGCATCGATGGAGAAACTCCTGAACAAATTTCTATTGAATTTGCTAAGTTTAGAGATCACACAACGAATTTTGGCTGGGAGGTAGTTGGTCCAGGTCATGGATTAGTGATGGTTAGCACAGAACTTCCAGAACTGGCAATCACAGCTGCGCCTTTTGCTCATTTAGGAAAACATGCACCAATGGTTTGGTTAGCTGAAGGAAACTTCTCAGAAGCGATGCATAACTATCTAGGAGAGTTAAAACCAACATTTGAAAACGAACCTACAGAAGGGCCTTACAACCACGCCTACTTAATTGGCGGCGAGGACTTAGTTCCTTTTAAAGTGCAAGGATTTATCGATGAAATGCTAGAAATAGTACCTGCAAGTGGCGGCGGTCATGGCGGTCACGGTAGTCATAATCATTAAAATTTAATTTTGAAGTTAATGTGTCCGTATTCGATGCAAAATCATAAATTACAGTTAAATGTAGGTGAGATTGTACCTGTATTTGCACCGGAATTACGACTATTTAAAAAATATAAAATGGCTCAGTTCAATTTTGAACTAAGCCATTTTTACATTTTCTTATTTTTGCTAGTTGTACTAAAGATTTAGCGCAATAAGAACTTTTATAATTATGATATTAGCCCGAATAACTCCCCAAAAGCTTTGGTTTGTTGATTATGGGTAACTAAAGGCTGGAATAACTCCCTAATAGCTACGTTTTTCTGATTAGGGTAACTAATATTCAGTTCTCAAATTAAACTTGCATGTAAATTAGTATTTTATGGTAAAAAATATAGAGAATTATACTGAATTTGAGAAGGGGTGAAACGAATCGGATTGTTCCATTAGATATAGTTAAGTTAAATTGTGATTGTATGTTGATTAGCACCTTACTTGCTCTAGGAGTTTAATGTTAAGGCACTCTTTTGGATAATTTGTAAAATTATCTAGCTAGTACGATAAACTAGGATATCCGTCAATATGAAAGAACGAAGATGATGGTCATGTTTACATACACCCTTAAAGCTTCTTATAGTTGAAAACGGTAGTTTCCACCACTTGAGGTTGTCCGTACCTTTTGTTAGGCTAATACTAGTAGTCAATTAGACTACTATGGTTACTAGTTAGGAGTGTAAAGCTTGGTATGTATAATAAAACTAAAATAGCAATGTTTCTTGGCTTACTTTTTCTTTGTGTCGGTATCGCCATAGAGAATTACTTGTTAAAGAAGGAACTTGCAAATTCAATAGAAGATTATGAAGATATTCATGAGGAAATTGAAGAAATTAAGCAAATTCTGACATTTGAAGAACGCAGTGTTTCAACAGAAACATCCTATCATTCCTGGGAGAATTCGAAAGAGTTAGCTAAAAACTTTACGATCGAAAGTGATGGTCAATTTCCAAAGGAGTGGGGCTTATTTTTATCTGAAAAAGCAAAAGAGAGATCTGTTGACCCATATATTTTATTTGAATTAATTAGAGTAGAAACAGGTGGGACGTTTAATCCAGACACAGTCGGTCCAAAAACAAGATATGGGAGAGCTTATGGGCTCACTCAATTTATGGAAAATACAGGACCATGGATTGCAAATATGGCAGACTTACCTTATGAAAAGGAACTTCTGTATAACCCTTACTATGCAATTGAACTAGCGGTTATTTACTTAGATTTCCTTTATGAACGCTATGGTGATTGGGACCATGCACTAACTGCTTATCACCGTGGAATGTATGGACTCGAACAGTTTAAAAATAGCCGTGGGCATGCAAAGAGCTGGTATTCAGAAGAAATTCAACAAAAAGCGAAAGAACTGAAATGGTTGTTGTAACGAATTAGCAAAACGGAGAAATCAAAAAGAAGGTGACACTTCGCTTACAAGTCACCTTCTTTTTACTAGTTAATAGTCAACTTTTTTCAACGACAGCTCTGACGGACCTTCGATGACATCGCCATTTATGGAGTATCTGGAACCGTGACATGGGCAATCCCATGATTTATCGCCATCATTCCACTCGACTTCACAGCCTAAATGTTTGCAAGTGGCATCAACGACATGTAGTTGGCCGTCTTCATCTCGGTAAGCACCGCATTTTTGCCCATCAATTCTGACATGGGCACCTTCACCAACAGCTATATCTTCAAGTTGTTTATGAGTCATACCTATTTTGCCTTTGACTAGCTGATAGGCTACATCAGCATTATGCTCAACAAACCGTTTAATGTCAGGGTCAGCATTAAACCTTGATGGCGTATAAAGCTCTGCATAAGGGCTCGTCCCTTTGGTAATCAAGTCTGTTAAGAGCGTTGCTGCCGCAGTACCGTTTGTCATCCCCCATTTGCGGTACCCAGTAGCAATATAAATGTTTTTTGAACTAGATGTAAACTGACCGATATATGGAAGCTTATCAAGAGTGTAGATATCTTGAGCTGACCAACGATAATGAATGTCCGTGAGACCTAGAACTTCACTTCCGAAATTGGCAAGAGCTTCATAATGCTTCATCGTATTAATTCCATGCCCTGTTTTGTGACCCTCTCCACCAAGGAGCAGTAAGTGATCATCCCCAATTGGCGTGGTACGAACTGAGCGTGTAGGTGTTTCAGCGCTTAAATACATTCCGCCTGGATAGGGTTCATGACTTTTTACTGCAACAACATAAGATCTTTCCTGATACATTCTTGCAAAATAAAATCCAGCAGCATCATAAAAAGGATAATGGGAACAACAAATAACATGGTTACTTGTTATTGTTTTTCCGTTTCGAGTCATTACTTTCGGATTAGTTCCTTCTATGATATCGACAGCCGTTGTTTTTTCAAAAATTTGTCCGCCGTGCTTGACGATGCTTTCTACAAGTTGAGCTAAATATTTTATTGGATGGAATTGCGCTTGACCTTCCATCACCAACGCTTTTTTCATTGGTAAGGATTTTAGTGGCATTGAATCGACTAATTTCCCTGGAATTTTAAGTATCTCATACGCTTTCGCTTCTTTTTCAAGCTTGTTTAATTCTTTTTCCGAGTTCGTATAAATATAGGCGTCGTGCTCTTCATAGTCGCAATCAATGCTTAGTTCTTCAATCGTACTTTTGATAAAGGCACGAGCGCTGTCGGAAGCATTGTAATACAGCTTTGCTTTTTCTTCACCAAAATGGTTTATAAATTCATCATAAATAATTCCATGCTGTGCTGTTACTTTCGCTGTCGTGTGTCCAGTTGTTCCGTTCAATATAGAACCAGCATCAATAATGGTTACCTTTAAACCTTGTTTGGAAAGGAGATAGCCTGCAGTAATTCCTGTAATACCACCGCCAATGATCGTAACATCAGTTGTGATATCCTGGTCTAAACTTGGAAAAGAGGGTAGACTTAAATTTTTTCGCCAATACGGTTCTGGAAATTGAGGCCATTGTCTTTGTGTCATTTGAATTCCTCCATTATTAATAAATACAAACCTATTTTTTCCAATAACAAAAAAATTATTAAGATTCGATTTTAAAGGTGAATAACAGTAGAATAGAATAATACTTTTGAATAAAGAGAGGTAAGAAATAATATGATTTTCTTTGATATAGATGGGACATTGTTAAATGAGGAAAAGGAGTTACCGAACTCTACGAAAGAGGCAATTGCAAAATTAAAGAAAGCCGGCCATCAAGTTGCCATCGCAACCGGACGAGCCCCGTTTATGTTTAAAGAGTTACGTGAAGAGCTAGAAATCGATACTTACATTTCATTTAACGGGCAATACGTAGTTGCTGACGGTGAAGTCATTTATAAAAATCCGTTGCATAAGGAAACGTTAAAGTCTTTAATCGATTTTGCTGGAACAAATGAACATAGCCTTGTTTTCATGGATCATGAAGATATGCGCGCAAGTAAAGAGTACGATGCTTATATAGAGGAAAGCATCGGAACGCTGAAAATCTCCCATCCAATGCATGACGTTACGTATATGGATGAAAGAGAAATTTACCAAACGCTATTATTTTGTAAAGTTGAAGCTGAACAAGCTTATATTGATACGTTTAATCAGTTTCAATTTGTTCGCTGGCACCCAGTTTCGACGGATATATTACCTGCAGGTGGCTCAAAGGCAAAGGGAATTAACGAAGTGATTAAACATTTTGGTTTGGCTAATGATCAAGTGTATGCTTTTGGAGATGGGTTAAATGATATTGAAATGCTTTCATTTGTGAAAAATAGTGTAGCAATGGGCAATGCCCATGATGAAGTCAAAAAAGTAGCAAAACATGTCACGAAGCATGTTAACGAGGATGGAATTTTGCATGGCTTGAGGCTAGTTGGGCTGCTGAAGTAATAGGGTGGTTTTGTGCAGAAACTAGATTGGGCTGGCGCACAAAGGTTGGAATTTGGAGCATAACGAGTATAAACAGGCTCAGAACCGTTGAGCTCTTAACAGATCGGACATGAGTTCCGTTATTTTCAAAAAACATCATATTTCCAAAGCTAACGGACATGAGTTCCGTTATTTGCCCAAACCCGTGCCTAAAATAGGTACTTTTGGTAAAATAGCGGAACACATGTCCGATAAATTTTCCCAAAATATAAAATCAACATAATTAGCGGAACGTATGTCCGATAGATTTTCGTATCGGACATCAGTTCCGTTATTTTCAAAAAAACGTCATAATTCTAAAGCTAACGGACATGAGTTCCGTTATTTGCTCAAACCCGTGCCTAAAATAGGTACTTTTGGTAAAATAGCGGAACACATGTCCGAAAAATTTTCCAAAATATAAAATCAACATAATTAGCGGAACGTATGTCCGGTAATTTTCCTTTCCCTAAACTACATATTGGTGAACAGCCATTCAAAAAACAATTGGAACAACGGGGATGAACTGCAGCTCGAGTTCTAGACACAACTAACAATTGGGCTGCGGTTCAACAACTTCAATGCGTAACATTTTACATGATCCTCTGCCACTCATTATCTTTTGGATGGCGTAATGCTTCTAACGCCAACTGAGCGTTATATCCTACAGAAAAGTCGTAAAGCTCAGCTTCTTCCCCGTGAACGGCTTTCACAAATTCAGAAATTAAATTCCGAGCACTGCCTTCAGTTACAGTTAGCTCCTCTAAATCATTACCAGTCTTTGCACCTACTAATTGCCGCCAATTTTTAAGCTGCAAAGTTCCTTCCGTGCCATATGCAGCAAACTCAAGCTGCTCTTCACCACCTATGTTACTTAAACCATCAATTAAAACAGATATTCCGCTCTCCAGTTTCATTTCAGCGATAATCCCGTTTTCGCAAAGGGAAGGATCATTTGGAAACTGTAATTGTGAGCGTACTTCTTTAATTGGGCCAAAAATTCGTTGAATCGCCTGGATCCAATGAACACCAACTTCTAATACATAGCCACCTTGCTCGCGCCCAGCTACCCAGTCACTTTGCTGCCAAAGCCTAGGCCAATGAGGGAAATGCATTTTTAAATTAATACGGCGAAGTTCTCCTATGAAACCCTCGTTAATGAAAGCTTCAAACTGCTGCAAACTAGCTTGATAATTTAATGGGAAATGCATCGCATGAACAAGTTCCGTTTTCTTAACGGCTGTTAACATCCGATCAGCTTCCTCGATGGAATTTGCTAATGGCTTTTCACACAAAATATGTTTTCCTGCCTCAATCGCGGCTAAGACAATCTCCTCATGAAATTTAGGCGGTACAGCCACATAGACCGCATCAAGCTCTTCACATGCCAATAACTCTTGATAATCCGTAAAAACTTTTTTAACGTTATAAGTTGCAGCCATTTCCTTTAAACGAGTCTCTGACGCATCGCAAAAAGCAGAAACTAGAATGTCTTCTCGTCCTTTAAATATATTCATTAATCTCTCGCCAATAGCGCCTAACCCTATAATGCCGATATGTATGATTTTTTTTGACATATAAAATCGCTCCTTTTCAAGATTAGTTTATCTTTTTACGTACAGTTTTACTAGTAAAGTATTTCGGTTTACGTAATTGTGAAATAACTATCTAAAAGGAAAGGGCTAAACTCAGAAAAATAAAAAAAATCCGAACTAACTCGATTTTTTTCTACGCGTAATTCGTTTTTTCTTTTGACTAAAGCACTTATCCCCGAATTTGTAGCACAGAGAGGGATAAATTTTACAATTTTTTGATTTTTTCATGTCACAAATTCGCCTCATTTAATTGTAGTTTTTGTAATGCTTTACACATTTTTAAAATTCAGATCATTGTAAGCTAAGGATAAATATAGAAGTTTAAGAGGTGCTCAATATGAAAGTGATATTCAATCCGGCAAAGGCAATTTTAAATAAACTATCATTTTTTAAGAAGTTTCTATTTATTTTTGTGATCATCTTTATTCCAATGACTATTTTAGCGTTTTCTTATAGTGGGGAATTAAACAAGACAGTTGTTGTTTCAAAGCAGCAGCATATAGGTCTTGAATATGTTGACCAATTACGGGGTTTGGTACAGTTAACTCAACAACATCGTGGCCTATCATCAGGGTATTTAGGGGGAAATACTGAATCAAAGCCGTTAATCATGAAAAAACAAGAGGAAATAAGAGGAACATTGGCAGTCATCGAAAGAAAAATTACAGATGACGACGATGAATTAGGAATTAAAACGTATGTTACCCAGGTGAATTCAGAATTAAATCATTTGTTTACTGAAGTATTTAGTTATAGTACGAAAAAATCATTCGATACACACACCGAGATCATCCAAACACAATTATATTTATTGAGCACAATCGGTGATTATTCTTCGTTATCTCTAGATAATACTGTAGTAATATATAGCTTAGCAGATATGGTTGTCGTAAGACTTCCTTATATAACTGAACTAATGGGACAAGCCCGGGCACTGGGGTCAGGAATTGCGGCATCTGGTGATATGTCTGAGCAGCAGGAATTTCAGCTTTTATATATAAAAGAAGCCCTAATCCAACAAATTAGAGATGTGGAACGTTCTTTACAAACAGTTTTTCATGAAAGTGAGAACTTAAAAGAACTATTACACGGAAAAAGCAACCAATCAGTAGAAAATGTGTACAGATTAATTGAAATTCTAGAAAAAGAATTTTTAGCGACCGACACAATTTCTCTAGATTCAATTATCTATTTCAATTCTACAACTGAAGCTATAGATGGGTATTATGACTTTATTTCAGCTCAATCAGAAACGCTAGCTTCACTTATAACTGATCGAATTGATCATGGAACCTTTTTAAGAAGCTCGATCTTCATCTTTATGATGGTTGTCTCTCTTTTTGTAATTTATATTTTTATTTCATTTTATTTAGCCGTAAAAGAAAATATCGATGAGGTAGTAATAGCTACGTCGAGAATTGCGAACGGCGATTTAACGAAAAATGTAAAAGTGTACTCGCAAGATGAGATGAAGAATATTTCGTTATCACTGAATGAAATGATTTTATCTGTAAAAAACATCATTCAATCAAGTCAAAATGTAGCCCATGATTTATCCCAGTCTTCTACTGAATTATCGAAGGTCATTGAAGAAACAACAGCTGCAACTGAACAAATTACATTTTCAATGGAGGATTTATCGAGGGATGTTGATCAACAGCTACAAAGAACAGAGGAAGCCGAACAATCAGTGCAAGAAATCGTTCAAAATTTAGCAAATGTTACGAACACTTCAAATGAAGTTGCGAAATTTTCTAAAGATGCAACGAAACACGCCGAAAATGGTCATGATTTAGTGATTGGTACAGTTGAACAGATGACAACCATAAGTAACTCAATTGACGATACATTTGCTGTCATTGATGAGTTAAATAAGAAGTCCGAAAGTATCGGGGTGATTATTGAGGCGATTACGAGTATATCTAATCAAACGAACTTATTAGCACTAAACGCAGCAATTGAAGCAGCACGTGCCGGTGAACAAGGAAAAGGATTTTCTGTAGTTGCCGCAGAAGTAAGGAAATTAGCAGAACAATCAGCAGTATCATCCGAACAAATAGCCCAATTAATAGGTGAGGTCCAGACAGATACAGCAAAGGCAAAACTAGCAATGGGAACGGTCCTAAATGATGCGAAGAAAGGAATAGAAATTGTTACAGCTACTGGCGACGGTTTTACGCATATTTTAAGTGCTTCAAAAGAAGTAGAAATACAAATTAATGACGTCGCTTCTTTAACTGCGGTCATGCAAACAAGCATTACTAATCTTGCTAACATCATTACCAACACTACTGAGATTGCAAAAAAATCAGAAACTAATGCTCAAACTGCAGCAGCCGCATCTGAAGAACAATTAGCTACAATGGAAGAGATTACATCATCGACCGTTGTTTTGAACCAAAGAGCCAAAGACTTAGAAAAATCTATCGTGCAATTTCGAGTATAGCACCAGACTATTCGAAAAAAACATATGACAAAAATAGTAACATAGTTGTTAAAGAAGAAGAAAAAAGTTATAGTCCATATAGAGGTATTTTCAAGAAAAGTACAATCTTTCATAGAAAATCGATACTAGTATAATTACTTAATAAGGGGAAGGTAAAATGCGAAAAATATTAGCAGTAACTTTTCTTGTTTTCTTAGTGAGCTTAGTAGGCTGTGGATCAGAAGAAGACAAAAAAGAAGTTGTCCTTGATGGGGGAAGCCAGTATAATCAGGCAAATTTTGATTTGGCGCTTTTAGATACAAACGGCAATGTACAAACGATTACTCCAGACGGAAAAACAATTTATGCTTATTTTACAGGGATTGGCTGACAAATTTGCATTACTCAGCTAGTTGAGCTGAACAATAATATTGATAAATTTCCTGGTGTTAAGATATACGCAATTAGCTTGTCTTCTCCAGATGAGCACAGCCAATTACAAGAAGCATATAAGCAACAGTTAGAACACTTTGAATTTTTTACTGACTACCAAGGTGAATTTGGTGAACGGTTTGGTTTTATTGATTTAGAGGCAAACAAAGTTTATCGCGGATATGTAGGTGTAAATCCAGCCACAACAAATATGGTCATTGAAATTGATTATCTAATTGGTGACAATCTTAAAAAAGTGATAAAGGTAATGGAAGAATTGTAAAGAAAAATCTCTTCAGGCTATCTAAGTAGCCTTGAAGAGATTTTTTATTTTTATAAAAAAACTTAAAATATCAGCAAACGTCTAATCACATTAAGTAAGAACTGAATATAGTGATCTTAAGTGGTGGATACCACAATAAATAAAAAGGAGTGTATGTAAACATGGCTCACGCTCACGGATTAGGTGCAGGATTTGCGTTAATCGTAGTATTGTTTATCCTTTTAGTAATTATTGGGGCTTCATACGTAGGTTACGGCTACTAATATGATGCTTCAAAAAGGATGTCCATTCATTTGGGCATCCTTTTGTTTTTTTATAGGTGAGTTTTAATGATCGAGCAAATTACATACTTCCATCGAGGTTGTTTTTAATGTAAGTAAAAATAGAAATACAGATAAAACCCTCAAACAAGTTATTCAAATCTAATTATAATAAGGCTTAAACTATGAAGTATTTGTGATAACGGATAACGATTATCAAATAGCATCAAATCCCGACACATGAAACGTTGATTTATCAACATTTTCGAGTGTAGGGATTTTTTCTTTCACAATTACGTGTTTTCCCTACAAGAACTACCACAATTTCCGATAGTGAAAAAGATCACAAATGATGCATTATAGAGATAGAAAAACAAGCAAATAGTTTACACCACTTACCATGTATAGAATTAGACACATTTGTTCAGTTTTTCACAAAGGTACCTTTTAGCGTGCTAGGTTATTTTGGCGAAAGGGGGAAGATAAAGTTAATTTAAGGAGGAGATGAAAGATGTTAACAAACGTTGGTATTCCAGGTTTAATTTTAATTTTAGTTATTGCTCTAATTATTTTTGGTCCAAAAAGGTTACCAGAAATGGGAAGAGCAATTGGTCAAACTTTGAAGGAATTTAAAAAGTCAACTCGCCAACTAACAGAAGGCGATGATGACAAACCACTAGAAAAAACGCAAGAGGCAAGTAACAATCTTTAATTTAAAAGGAGGTAAATAATATGATCGGAAGTGCAATTTGGGATATTCGAGTATCCATTGACTTGTTTTTAGGTGGTATTGGTATCGCCCTATTTTTATTCTCAGTAATTTTAAGCTTCTACAACCCAGCTCGTTATGAGAAATTAATCAAAATTTCAGCATACCTTGCACCAATAACAGCTGGAGTTGGATTATTCACTCTAGTAACTGAGTTGGGAAAACCATTCAGAATGGTGATCACTTATTTTTATGTAAACCCTCAATCAGTAACATCATGGGGTGGATTTATTCAAGGGGCGTTTTTAGCAGTATCAGCGATTTACGCAGTAATGCTATTTTTAAACAAAACTGTTTCTTCATTAAAGGTTGTACAATTAATTGGGTCGTTCCTAGCAGTTGCTGTTGGTATGTACCATGGGTTACTTTTAACATCAATCAGTCTTCCACTTTGGGCAGACGGTTCTGTGGCTGTATTATTCTTAGTATCCTCACTAGCAGGTGGTTCAGCTTTTGTGATGATGATGAGATCATTATCAACTGATGCAGGCGAAGTTTCACAAGGAATGAAGGAAGTTGCAGCAGCGACAGAAGGAGCAAAAGTATTTAATTTCAATGGAATTTTTTTCACTTTAATTACAGCACAGTTAGTAACGACGGTATTTTGGTTTATCGCGATGAACCGCGGGAGTCGTTATCAGCTTGAATCAATTCAAACAATGTTAGCAGATTATGGAGTGTTCTTCTGGGTATTAGCAGTTGCAATTGGAATTGTTGTTCCTTTCGCAATCTCGTTATTTCAGTTGATAACAGGATCAAGAAATACGATGTCAAAAGGATTATCAATGATTGTTTTTCTAGCAGTAATTGCGGGAAGTTTTGCTCTAAAGTATATCATCATTGAAGCAGGTCAAATTCAAGTTCCTATTCAATTACTATAATTTTGATAGGTGGAGGTGGAAGTAGTTATGGAATTAAATCGTCGAAATTTTATTAAATTATCAGCAGTAAGTGGTTTGTTTGCTGCAGGTGCTACACAAGCAAAGCCAGCACTTACAGCATTTACAGAAACTAAAGCTAGTGCAGCTACTAATACAGAAGGAGAATGGGTAGGTTCAACATGTCAAGGTTGTACAACATGGTGTCCTGTTCAGGTTTATGTTGTAAATGGTAGAGCCACTAAAGTTCGTGGTAACCCGAATGCAAAAGCAAATCATGGTGAAGTTTGTGTTCGTGCCCATCTATCACTACAACAGGTGTATGATCCTGACCGTGTAAAACAACCAATGAAGCGTACAAATCAAAATAAAGGTAAAGATCAAGATCCACAATTTGTTCCGATTACCTGGGAAGAAGCAATGGACACAATTGCAGAGAAAATCTTGGAACTTCGTAAAAATGGAGAATCTCATAAATTTTCAGTTTGGCGTGGGCGTTATACTGCGAACAACGAAATCTTATACGGAAGCTTAGCAAAAATGGTTGGTTCACCAAATAATATATCACACAGTTCAATTTGTGCAGAGGCGGAAAAGTTCGGTCCGTATTACACTGAAGCTTTATGGGGCTACCGTGATTATGACCACGCAAATTGTCGTTATGAACTTTTATGGGGCGCGGATCCTATCTCATCCAATCGCCAAGTACCACATACGATTAATATTTGGGGTAACACAATGGATCGGGCAACAATTGCTTGTATTGATCCACGTTTATCAGCAACCGCGGCGAAGGCAGATGAATGGTTACCTATTATTCCTGGGGAAGATGGTGCGTTAGCGACAGCAATTGCTCATGTACTGTTAACAGAAGGATTATGGTATAAGCCATTTGTTGGTGATTTTGTTGATGGCGTGAATAAGTTTGTAGCTGGTAGAACCGTTCGTGAAGAAGATTTTGAAGAAATTGAAGGCTATGGTGTAGTTAAATGGTGGAATTTAGCATTAAAAGATACAACACCTGAATGGGCAGCAGAACGTTGTGGAATTCCAGTTGATCAAATTCTTCGGGTAGCTCGTGGTTTTGGGGAAGCGGCTCCACATGCAATATCATTCTTATCACCAGGCGCTAGTATGCAAATTCGAGGTGGTTATACAGCGATTGCTGTTCATGCTCTTAACGGACTTGTTGGTTCAGCAGATAATAAAGGTGGTACATTATCTTGGTCTAGTGTTCCGTCAAATGGAATGCCAAGCTTTGATGATTACCTTGATGATATTGCCAAAAAAGGAGCCAAAGAAAAACGTATTGACCAAGGTGGAACATTGAAATTCCCAGGTCTTAATAAAAAATCTGGTGGTTCAAAGTTTACTGCAAACATGGCGCAGGCAATGCTTGATGAGGATCCATATGACTTAAAAGTTGTTTTGAGCTACTGGAATAACTTTAACTTTAGTTGCCCTGATACAAATAAGTGGGATAAAGCCTTAGCAAAATTACCATTTTTAGTTCATATGACAGTAAATCCTGCTGAGATGACACACTTTGCAGACATTGTATTACCAGTAACTCATCAATTGTATGAACGTTTAAGTCCTGTTAAGGGTTCCGGTGGTAATATGCATGCACACATGACATTAACACAGCGTGTTATCGAACCATTATGGGATGTGAAGATTGATGAAACTGAAATACCGTTTATGTTAGCGGAAGCATTGGCAAAGAAAGGTTTTTCGAACATTTATGATTATTATACAAAAGAATTCGTCGATCCAGAAACAGGTAAGCGTCCAACAACGCCAGAGGAATTTAATGAAATTGTAACTAAAATTTATAGTGAACCAGTTTGGAACCCATCTATTGAGAAGAAGGGTGACAACATCAATGGTTGGGAAGAATTTAAGAAGGTTGCTGTGTGGAATTCTGTACCTTATCAGTTCAAGAAGAAGTGGGGCGGAAACTGGGGCACTGATACAGGTAAGTTTGAATTCTACAGTGAAACGTTGAAGCGAGTTTTAGGTGAACATGCTGAGGCAAATGATGCTTCAATAGACCAAGTCATGGAAGCGACATTAAACACAGCGCGTGGTGAGCTAGCATTTGTTGGTCACTATGAGCCAGCTTATCGTCATGGTGAGGAAACTGAATTTCCATTTATTTTCTCGGAGCATCGTTCTCGTTTAAACCGTGAAGCGCGTTCTGCGAATACTTCTTGGTATCAAGAATTTAAGAACGCTGACCCAGGTGATGTTGCATGGGATGATGTAGCGAAAATCAATCCAATTGATGCTGCAAAACTAGGAGTTAATGATGGCGACAAAGTAAAACTAACGTCACCATATGGTGATATTACTGTAACTGCGAAACTTTGGGAAGGGACACGTCCTGGAGTAATCTCTAAATGTTATGGTCAAGGTCACTGGGCGTACGGAAGAACAGCGTCATTGGATTTTGGAAAGAAAATTGCCCGCGGTGGTAACAACAATACTATTCTAGCGGATGCATATGAAGCGTTAAGTGGTAGTACTGCTCGTCACGGTGGTACAACAAGAATAAAAGTCGAAAAAGTATAAGAAAACATGTGGAGGTGAAAAAAAATGGCAAAAAACTATGCAATGGTCATTGATTTACAAAAATGTGTAGGGTGTGCAGCTTGTTCAGTTGCTTGTAAAAATGAAAATAATACAGATATAGGTAAAAATTGGTCTTCAGCAATCCAAAGAACGATTGGAACGTTCCCAAATGTTAAATATGAGTATATTCCAACCTTATGTAATCATTGTGAAAACGCTCCGTGTGCAAAAGCTTGTCCAACGCAAGCCATGTATAAAGATGAAAATGGATTAACGCTCCATAATACTGATAAATGTATTGGGTGTAAGAGTTGCATGCTTGCATGTCCGTATGGAGTTATATCAGCAAATAAGAGAGATCCACACGAATATTGGAAGCAAGAAGATGCATTCATTGGTGGGGGAATGACGGCAACACCAAAAGAAGTAACAGAAAGAACTGGTACTCCAATTCCTTATTACAATGCCGACCGTGAAAAGACTTATGAGGGCATTCGTTATAAAGGGATTGTGGAAAAGTGCACTTTCTGTGATCATCGTCTAGCAGAGGGAGAGAAGCCATATTGCTCTGTAGCTTGTCCAGCTAAATGTCGTTACGTTGGTGACTTAAATGACCCGACTGACGAAATAAATGAATTACTAGGTAAATATGCGGCTCGGCAGCTACAACCTGATAAAGGAACTAAGCCGAAAGTATTCTATATAAGAAGTTTCTAAGGATAATAGTATAAGTGTTTTAGAAAACTAGACTAATGAGGGCGAGGTGTTTATCGCCCTCATTTTACAAAAAAAATATACGAGGAGTGAGGAACGTGGAAGCAACGAACTCATTAGAGCGTGTTCAACATAAAGCAAATACTTTTAAAGTACTATCAGTTCTTTACAAGCAACCAAGTGAAGATTTCCACTATTATTTAACCCATTTAAAAATAAGTATTAGTAATATTTATCCGCAACTACTAAACGATGTAGAGAAATTAGAGTTTGAATTTCAAAAGTATGATACGAAATTAATTAACTTAGAGGTTGAGCACGCAAAGCTTTTTGTCGGTCCATTTGACGTACTTTGTCCTCCTTATAGTAGTATTTATTTAAATGAAGGGCGTGCAGTTTTTGGTGAATCGACTCTAGAAGCAATTAATGCTTACAATGAGGCTGGAATTGAATTGTCAAAAGAATATAAAGAACTCCCTGATCATATTTCAACAGAACTGGAATTTATTTATTTTTTATATTTTTCTTATCATGATAATCCCCAATTTAAATATTTGCAGCAAATTGAATCATTTATTGAAAGTCATTTAGGTAGATGGGTAGTTCCTTTTATCGCTAAAGTTGAAGAAAGAGCAGCTACCGATTTTTACAAAGTACTATCAACTATATTAGCTCAAGTTATAGCTAAAGAAGCATTGGAATTGAAAGAGAGAATGAGTGATTAGTATTAGAATAGAGACTCGGAAATTAAATGATTAATTTGCGGTCTCCTGGAGTGTATCAGCTGGATTTAAGAAGGAAAAATGGAATTTTCAAAGCCATTTTCAAAAGAATGCATGACAAATAAACCACATGTTGTGGATTTTTTGAAAATTGTTCTTTATGATGGGTTTATAAGGACAAAAGAGATTGAATAATTGGGTTCGCAGCCACAAAGTTATTCTTTTTTGCTTCCTTTATCCACGCATCGGCATGTTGGCACATGCCGATGATATATGTACGAATATTCCAATGCCGAGAACTTCGTCCTCTTGAATCTTCTAAACGATAATCCACTTTTTGACGTTTGATACAACGCTCGACTCCAGTTCGTAAAGAATAGCGTTTTCGCCATTCCTTACTACCTCGCTTGACGCGAGGAAAAAGACGAGGATTATCCTTCGTCGCTGTATAAAATGTTCGACCATATTTTGAATCGGAACATGGATTTGGACATTCCCACTTCCCACAAACGGCTGGACAACGCCATTTGCGGCGGTAGGTTTTCTGATTTAGTCCCCAATGGATCATCTCTCGACCGATTGGGCAAATTGGAACCCCTTTAAGGTTTATATCCATTTGTTTGTGCTGAAATTGTTTAGAACGTCTTGGATTAAGGTCAATGATGGCTGAAACATCATAGTGTTCTAACATTTCATAGATAGGGGTTGCATCTAAGGCTGAATCTAAAATGACTTCACCAATTTTCCAATCAGAATACCATTGTTGGAGTTCGCTAAATGCGCTTATAAACAAAACAGAATCGTGTTTACTGGCTCGGTAGAGCCTTGGATAAATAGGTAAGTCATAAGGACTATCAGAAGCAGATACCATGAAAAGACTTCTACCATAATAGTACTTTTCTCTAGAACTATCCCAACCATAATCAGCATCAGGGTCTGAGAATTGACGCTTACATTGGCACTTCCAGTTCCCTTGTTTACGACATTCACAAAGAAACTTACCGTAAGGTTTACCACCGGTCAGAACTGGAGAACCATCACCTAGAATGCTTAGAGATTTTGTGTTTCCTAATAATCCTGCTTCTGCTGATTTATTGACAAACAAAGACTGAAAGATTATTTGAAGCTGATCATGAGCCTTCGGTATATAGTTTTGATGTTTATTTTTCAAAGTGCGTTTAACTAGCTTTTCTACAATCTTTGGGTTTTTAGGATCTAGTTTCTGATTCTTTTTTCCTTTCTTTCGAGGTTTTGCTAACTTTCTTTTATTTCTTTTTGATAAATGTGGAGTTGAAGCAAGCCATAGACGATTGAAAAAGTCGTAAAACGTTCCGACTCCAGGAACGTTGCTTGGAGAAAATCCACTAAGGACAGCATAAATCGGTGTTGTTTTTAAATGGTAAACCCATTGATCAACACTCGTTACATTGTGATAATGCATTAGCATTAAACTTCTCAACATATCACAAGGATTACGCGGTTTTCTTCCTCTTGGATTAGAGGAATAACGGTGTCTAAGCAACATGGCGGCATCGGTTAGGTCAATCAAGGAACACCAAATTATTGGTCTAGAGTAAAAGGTTTTTAAAAATGTTTTATCCTTATAGAGTTCTTCTAATTGCTCAACAACAAAAGACAGATAGGATTCATGAGAACGGACGTTTTTTAGCATAAAAATTCCCCCAATACGAGTTTTTTAATGTCTTCAACTCGATTGTTGGGGCGATCTGAATTTGTCAAGAGGAAAATTTGTTCGTACCCTTTAATTAGGGGTGAAACAATAAAAAGCCCAAGTCGAAAGACTAGAGCTGAAGCGGAAATTTAATTTCCGAGAGACTATTTAGATTATGTGAGGTGAATGTATATGTGGCAAAGGTGGCTGATGAAAAGGGTAATTGATAAATCATCTGTTCGTTTTTTAGAGTATTATTGCCTTTACTCGAGAAACAAAAATGCAGTTTGTACGTCTTGTATTGATATTTGTCCAACAAAGGCGATAATTCTTGAAGAAGGAAAAATTACATTTGACCAAAATAGTTGTAATGACTGTAACCTTTGCATTCACCACTGTCCAACAGATGCCTTATATTTAGAAAAAGAAACTCTACAGCAATATGAGAAAAAAATAATTACTAGAGACTCGGTGTGCTTTACTTGTGAAAAACAAGAGCATAGCAGAGATGACATTATTATACCTTGTTTATCAAGTTTGTCACCTGAACTTGTATTAATAGCGCTAATGCAAAAAAAGTCAGTGCAAATATTTTCTGAACCCGCAATTTGTCAAAAATGTACTTTAAATTATAATGTTGAAAAATCAATTAGTTGGCTTCAAGAAATTGATTATATTGCATACGGTGATGTTCATATCATAAATGATAGCTATGAAAAAAGTGGAAAAAAAAGACCGATTACAAGAAGAGAGCTATTTTCCCTTTCAAAAACGAAAGCGAAGGATGAAGTTGGGTCACTACTTCTAGACTCATTTGATTTAAAGTTAACTGTAAAAAACAAAATCCCATTACCTGAACGAAGAAAATATTTAGCTGAATTCATCATAAGAGAAAAGGGAGAAAGATATCTATCTATCCATTTAGCTGAAGGTTTAAATCTAACTAGAGTAAAGGTTGATGAAGAATGTGATTTGTGTGGGAGATGTACTCAACTTTGCCCGACAGGGGCTTTAAATCTTAGTGATGAAAACGACCATTTAACTTTAACATATCAGGCTATTCAGTGTATAAATTGTGAAATTTGCAGTAATAACTGTTCATATATAGAACGCTCGACAGAAACTTGTCTTTGTAGAAGTGTTATTTCACCGCGAAAAATAAAATCATCGAGTGTAAAGTCGTGTCCTAGGTGTAACGGTGACATACCTAATCATTTAGAATTGTGTAAGGATTGCTTCGATATTCAAAAAAAGCAAAATGAGTTATTCTCTAATTGGTAATTATTATTATATTAAATTTGAATGAAGAAGTTCAGCTAACCATCGTGTATATGGTGGTACCTGAACTTTTTTAGGTTTTAAATGAAAATCGAATTTTAAACGACAGTTTCTTGTTTTATCTACAATGCAAAGTTTAAAAAGGTATAATGAAAATTAGAAATGAAAAAGTGGAGGTGTGGACTGGATGCGTAAAGCAGGACTCTCTTTGTTATTCGTTTTATTATTGTTCGCTTGCTCTAATTCAAATAGTACGATAATTCCTCTAAAATCATCAGGTACTGAAGTGCTAGAGTCTCAAATTGAAAAAGGGGACACAATTACAGTTGCATTTGCCTCCGTAGTATCTCCTCAAGAAACAAGGGTTAAATATGATTTGTTAATAAACTATTTAGAGGAAAAGTTAGAAAGACCAATAATTATTGTACAGAAGCAGACTTATGATGAAGTGAATGAGATGGTTGAAGCAGGCGATGTAGATATTGCTTTTATCTGTTCACTCTCGTATGTAATTGGTAAAGAGAAAAATTATTTAGACGGGATTGCAGCACCAGTTGTGAATGGATCTAATTTATACCGTTCCTATGTCATAACCCATATAAATAGTGAAATAGATACATTTGAAGATCTAGGGGGAAAGAGATTCGCTTTTGCTGATCCTTTTTCTTACTCAGGTAGATTATCCGTACTTAACATGTTAGATGAAAGAGGTCTAACAACGAATTTTTTCGATGATCTATTTTATACGTATAGCCACGATTATTCTGTAAGTGCGGTAGCAAGAGGCGCTGTTGATGCTGCAGCTGTTGATAGTCTATTATTTGATCAATTAGTTAAACTAAATAATGATGATGCAAGCCTGGTAAAGATTATAGAATATGGGAAATATGCTGGGACACCACCTATCGTTGTCTCAAAAAAAATAGAACAGCAGGTAAAGCAAAAAATAAAAAATGTTATTTTAGGATTAAAAGACGATCCTATAGGAAGAGGTATTTTGCAAGAGTTAAAAATTGATGAGTATGTCGAAATAGATGATGAAAAATATCTACCTATTAAAAATATGTTGCATCTATTAGGTGATGATAATGTTGAAGATTAAAAATAGGATTGCAGAATATATTACTAGCATATCAATATTTGTAAAAATATATGGAATGTTTTTTGCAGTTATATTTTTAATTACGGCTTTAAGTATTGTTGTAGTGCGTTTTTCCACAAGTGAAACGTTATCATATCAACTTGATGAACGTGTTAAATCGATCGGGAGTGATGTTGCTGCTAGAAGTGCAGATTTAATGCTTACCAATAATATTTATGCGATGCAGAAGTTAGTTTATGATACGGTTGCGCATTATAAAGATATTGAATATGTATTTATCCTAGATGAAAATGGAAAGGTTATTGTCCACACGTATGGAAATGATCGACCTAGTATGGAATTAATTCATATCAACACAGTTGATAGCCTAGTAGATAACCATTTAGTTATGATTGAGACGGAGAAGGGGTTTATTAGAGACGTTGCTGTCCCAATAGTAAAAGGGCTTGGTGGAACTGTTCGAGTCGGGTTGCGGAGTGACTTTTTAGATGAGGCGTTAATTAGTGTTACTTCGAAAATAATTCTTACAATGGTAATTGTCCTAGCTTTATTAATTTTCATTGTATTATTTGTGACACGAGTTATTGTATATCCGATAAAGCAGCTTGTAGAACTCACAAAAAAAGCTTCAAGAGGTGACTTTACACATCGAATTTTTACCTATCCAAAGGATGAAATCGGTAAACTTACCCAATCCTTTAACAAAATGTTGTCCGATCTTGAAAAAGCGGATGTCGAAAAAGAAGAATACTATAATCAGATTATTTCTCGCAATCGAGAGCTAAAACTCCTTAATAGTATATCCGCTAATATAACATCCGTTATAGAACTACGAGAGGTACTTTTGCAATTTGTAACGAATTTAGTAAACGAGCTATCGTTAAATAGTGCTGTGATTGAAGTGAAGCTTGTTGATAGCTTAGAAACTTTTTATTACTCAGGAAGTAATTGTCCTTTGGATGAATTTGAGCTTATAACAGACGAAAGACAAAGAGTATGTACTTGTAAAGATGGAACAAAGAAACACTTTAACAAGTTTCCACTTCTAGTTAAAGAGCAGAAAATTGGCGAAGTTAATATCTGTAGCTCACAAGAACTAGACCCTTATTCAGTAAAAATTTTAACATCTATTGGAAATCAACTATCAGTAACAATCGAAAATATTCAACTGTGGCTGGAAGTAAAGCAAAAGGAAAAAATTCGGTTGATGCTTCTTGAAAAAATTATGACTGTGCAAGAGGAAGAGCGGAAAAGAATTGCTAGAGAACTTCATGATGAAACGAGCCATTCAATTTCTTCTATAATACTAGGTTTAAAAGTACTCCAGGAAAGTTCTAATGAAGAGGTAAAACAAAAAGAAATTGATCACCTTAGGGAGTTAGCTCATCATACGTTAGAAGAAGTTCACGAATTAGCTTGGCAACTTAGACCTAGTATACTTGATAAGTTTGGCTTGAAAGTTGCTATTGAAAGATATGTTGAGGAGTATAGTAAAAAGTATCCCGTCGACTTCGATTTGATTTTTAATGGAATTGATACCGACCGAATAAGACCTGACATGGAAACTGCAATTTTTAGAATTATCCAAGAAGCGCTCACAAATATTTTGAAATATGCAAACGCCAAGTCTGTTAGTGTGATTATCATGAAGAATAGTCATATGATTTCCGTTATTATTGAAGATGATGGTATTGGTTTTAACGTGGAGAGTGTACTAAATAAAGATCCTTCAAAATATAACTTAGGTATTAGAGGGATGCAGGAACGTGTTTCGATATTAGGTGGAACGCTAAATATCGAATCAGAGACTGGAGAAGGAACAGCTGTCATGGTGAAGTTACCATTAACAGACGGGGGAGGAGAATTACTTGACGATCAGAATTATGCTAGCTGATGATCATCCTGTATTTCGATCAGGTTTGAAGAACATTATTCTTACAACCGATGAAAAAATGGAGTTCAAAATCGTTTGTGAAGCCCATAATGGAAAAATTGCAGTTGAGATGGCTTTAGAAATGGAGCCAGATGTCATTATCATGGATATTAATATGCCTGAAATGGACGGTATTGAGGCAACGAGAGCAATTAAAGAAGCCTTGCCTAAGACAAAAATATTAATCTTAACGATGTACTCTGATGAAGCCTATTTGAAAGAAGGCCTAAAGGCGGGAGCATCTGGTTATGTTCTAAAAAGGGCTGTTGATACAGAGTTGATATCAGCAATACAAACAGTTCTAAATGGTGAGGCATATATTTATCCGACTCTTATTCCTAGTTTGTATAATAGTTCTACAGAAGTAAATTCTGATCAAGAACCTGAAGAAGATGAAGATTTGTTAAGTCCCCGGGAAAAAGAAGTTCTAAAATATATTGCCCTAGGCTACACTCAAAAGGAAATTTCAACAGAGCTTTTTATCAGTATCAAAACAGTAGATACGTATAAAACAAGAATTATGGAAAAAATAGGTGCGAGTAAAAAATCAAACATTGTTCGTTATGCCTTAAAGCACGGAATATTAACTGATAAAGATTAGCAAATGAACAAAATTCCTCAGTAATTATTACTGAGGAATTTTTTTACTTAGTGCAAACTTGTAGTTTTTTTATTTTTTAAAAGAAAAATAACGGCCTTCGTGGTTGAACTTCTCTTTCATTAGTAGGCGGATATGGTATGATCTGATCCCAAGGTGGTGGTGGTAATACAGCACCTTTTCCTTCTTTAAAAGGGGAGTCTACACGATTATCTTTTGCATCACGTGCTTTTTTCAGATCTTTTACAATGTAGTGGCCAATTTGTCTACCAAGCCGTAAACCTTCACTATTGTCGATCGGGAAATGAACACATGCGTATAAGCGAGACATTGAATTTTCCTCAGCAATCTCTTTCAATCTAGCACGTTCTGCTGGGAAGAAATAACTTAAAACTACTTCAACGGCCCCACTAACTGTTGCATGACCTGACGGATATGCAGGAAAATGTGGTGTTGGTAAGACAGTTTCAATGTCTGGATCTAGTTGATCGGGCCTCGCGACATCTAAAACATATTTTAGATGCCAACAGATGATTAAAGCGTCGTTAATAGCCGCTTGAGTGACAGCGATAATTCTAGCAGCTCTAGCTGGGCTAACGTTGTATGTGTCAACCAGACGGTCAATAACTGGTGTCCATTGCTTTGTTGGGGGACCAAAACCGAAATAGTTAGCGATTGTTCGTTGTTCATCCGTTAAATTTTGCTGTGCATTCTTTACGGCTTCGAGTTCAGTTCCGAAAAAATCAATACGTTGTGGGTTTCGAATCTTAAAAGAGACTAGTTTTCCTTCTAAATCCGTCCATTGGTTACACCAATTCTTTTTAAAGTAATACAGTGGCCAAGATCCAGCCTCTGGCTCAACTGGCTTTACTTTGCCAGCACTAAATTTTGACCATTTTGGGGTCTTATAGCGTTTTTGTGGCGTTTCCATTTGTATAGTTCACCTCTATTTTTACTAATGATGTCAATCGAAATGCATGAGGATTCCTTATAATGCAAATCGATTGCAATTTTTTCCTTATTTGATTGGGCATTATAGACCCATAAGTTTCTTTATAATTTATGAACACTAAACCTAATAGGTGATGAAAGTTTACAGGGAAATTGAAATTACAAATGGACAGCATGCTTTAGGGATTATTGAAACAGTCATATAGCATATGGAACAAAAACTAGAAGAACATAAGAAATAAAGGAACTGAAATGATTAATGAGGCTGGGACAAAAGTGTTTTAATCAATGAGAATCCGAACGAGATGATGGTTGGTACAACCCTTCGCTTCGGAAATATACTTCGCTTTCCGCGGGCGGCTGGTGAGCCTCCTCGTGCTTACGCACTGTGGGGTCTCACCCTTGCCTCTAATCCCGCAGGAGTCTACGTATATTTCCTCCGCTACGGTTTATATTGTTCGGATTTTCAGTTAAACACTTTAGTTATGTCTCAGCCTCTTTTAATTGATTATCATTTCCCCTTAGTTTTAAAAATTAAATTATTTTCTTCCTCATACCTCTTGACAAAATTACGGAATTTTCATAAAATCTTTTTAATTAAACAAAAACATATAAAGTTACTCGGATATTAATTCATACCTACAAAGTATGTTTATTTCCAAAAAGACAAAAATGGAAAGAAATGAATTTCGATAAAGGAAGTTTCTATGATTGAAATTTTAAAAGATTGCTATTAAAAATGAAAGTACATAAGAGTTTGCTTTTGTGTAGAAAGTGAGTTTTTTGAAAAGGAGCTGATTTAATAATGGAGGAGCTGTCTTACAGTTCAATTTCTGATGAACAACTTACGAAGATCAATACAGAACTTACTAAAAAAGATGCCATTGATGTGTTGAAATGGGCTTATAAGAAATACGGAGAAGAACTAGTATACGCATGTAGCTTTGGTGCTGAAGGAATAGTTTTAGTTGATCTAATTAGCAAAGTAAAAAAGGATGCAACGATTGTATTCTTAGATACGGAGTTTCACTTTAAAGAGACGTATGACCTTATTAATAAAGTAATAGAAAAATATCCAACTTTAAAGATTAAAATGGTTAAACCGAGTTTAACAGTAGATAAACAAAAAGAGTTGCACGGTGATGAGTTATGGAAAAAAGCCCCGGATCAATGTTGTAACATTCGAAAATTAACTCCGTTGGCAGAGGAATTAACTAAATACCAAGCCTGGATATCGGGATTAAGAAGAGAGCAATCATCAACAAGGTCACATGTACAGTTTGTAAATAAAGATAATCGCTTTCAATCAATCAAGATTTGTCCCCTTATTCATTGGACCTGGGACGAGATCTGGATGTATATCAAGCTTCATAATCTCCATTACAATGAGCTTCACGACAAAAGTTACCCGAGTATTGGTTGTGAGAATTGTACACTACCAGTAGCTGAGGGAGAAGATGCCAGACAAGGCCGTTGGGCAAATTCAACAAAGACGGAATGTGGACTGCATCAGTGATGAATTAATTATGAATTTTTGCGAGTGTTACTCCGAGGTTAAAGTTTTAGTGGGTAGGGCTTGGAAGATAAATGACATTAGGGGGAATTAGTGATGAGTTTAAGTTTACCGCATGGAGGTACTTTAGTAGATCGTTTAGATGAAAGTTATGATTTCTCACAGATTGTTAATGAAGTTGAGTTAGATGATTTTGCGTTATCAGATTTAAAATTAATAGCAAATGGCGCTTTTAGTCCTTTAACTGGATTTTTAGGAAAACTAGATTATGAGAGTGTCGTCAACAACATGCGTTTAGCGGATGGAACAGTTTGGAGTATTCCAATCACACTTCCAGTAACAGAAGAAAAAGCCTCACAGTTATCACTTGGTGAAGAGGTAAAGCTTACGGTTAATGGGGTAACTTATGGGGTGATAACACTTGAGGAAAAATTTGTTCCAAATAAGGTTGTTGAAGCTGCAAAAGTTTATGGAACAACCGAAGTAGCACATCCAGGTGTTAAAAAACTGTTTGACCGTCCTAATGTTTATCTAGTAGGTTCAATCACTCTAGTAAAAAAAATAGAAGCTGATCGCTTCCAAGAATTTTATCTAGATCCAACTGAAACGAGAAGTGAATTCAACAGCTTGGGCTGGAAAAAAGTCGTAGGGTTTCAAACGCGTAACCCGGTTCATAGAGCCCATGAGTATATACAAAAAGCAGCATTAGAGATTGTCGATGGATTGTTTCTAAATCCATTAGTAGGAGAAACGAAATCTGATGATATTCCTGCAGATGTGAGAATGGAGAGCTACCAGGTATTGCTGGATCATTATTACCCTAAAAACCGAGTATTCCTAGCGGTATTTCCTGCGGCGATGCGATATGCAGGCCCAAGAGAAGCCATTTTTCATGCGATCGTTCGAAAAAATTACGGATGCACTCATTTTATCGTTGGCCGTGATCACGCCGGTGTAGGTGATTACTATGGAACATACGATGCTCAATTAATTTTTAGCCATTTTACTGAAAAAGAATTAGGGATTACGCCTCTTTTCTTTGAGCATAGTTTTTATTGTGAAAAATGCGGTAATATGGCCAGTACAAAAACATGCCCACATTCAAAAGAAGATCGAATTATTTTATCGGGAACGAAAGTACGAGAGATGTTAAAAAATGGTGAAATTCCACCAGCAGAATTTAGCAGAAAAGAAGTCGTTGAAGTATTAATACGTGGCTTAGCAGCAAAAGAAGTTTCAGTTGCAAGATAACTGAAATGCTCGCTTTTAGGAGAGGGAGAGGAAGATGGTATTAATCGTCATAGCGTTCATCATTGCCTTCTTTTTTGCAATGAACATTGGTGCTAGTGGGACTGCCGCTGCAATGGGGCCAGCCTATGGAAGTGGGGCAATTAAAAAGAAGAGAAATGCGATGCTTATTGTAGCAGTCTTTGCCTTCCTAGGTGCATTAGCTGGAGGCGAGGTAGTTAAAACAATTGGTGGAGGGATTATTCCCGCTGATATAATTAATGTTGAGGTAACGGTCATCATTTTAGCGGCAGCTTGTTTAACATTGTTTATTGCCAATTTATTGGGCATCCCATTATCAACAAGTGAAGTTGTTGTTGGTTCTCTCGTTGGTGCTGGAATTGCCTTTCAAGCAGTATTCTTCGACCGTCTTCTAATAATCATATCATTTTGGGTGATCGTCCCTATTGTTGCATTTTTATTAGCGATTATAGCTGGAAGAACTATTCGTTTTTTAGAAAAGAAGTTTCCTTCTTTGAAGGAAAACGGCAAGTGGCATAAGTGGCTAGTTCTACTTTTAATTACATCTGGAGGATTAGAAGCATACGCAGCAGGAATGAATAATGTCGCAAATGCCGTTGGGCCTCTAGTTGGTGCTGGGTTAATCGATATTAGTACAGCAGTTATTGTCGGTGGATTGTTTGTTTCTTTAGGAGCGGTAATCCTAGGCGGAAAAGTTCTTGAAACAAATGGGAAGAAGATAACCCAAATTTCCCTTTTACAAGGTAGCGCCGTTTCAATCACTGGTGGAACACTTGTTATTATTGCATCGGTATTTGGTTTACCTGTTCCGTTAACGCAAGTAACAACATCAGCCATTGTCGGAATTGGAACGGTAAATACTGGTTACAAAGTTTTTCAAAAAGACATTATTAAAAAGATCTTCATGGTCTGGATCGTCTCTCCAGTATTCTCCCTAGTCCTTTGTTATGGGCTGATTACGCTATTTTTAAAAGCAGATTTTTATACAAGCTTTGTTATTATTAGCGTATTTATTGCAACGATTGGATCTGTCAAATTAGCACAGGCAACGAAAAGAGAGCAAAGTGTTATTCACGATCAAGGTGGCGGAATATAATTTTTCAAAATACTAGAGAAAGTGGGATTTGAATGTCAGAAAATATAGTTTGGCACGAGACGACAATTTCTAAAGTTGATAGGCAAAAGCAGAAAAAACATAAAAGCTGCATCCTCTGGTTTACAGGGCTTTCAGGGTCAGGAAAATCAACATTAGCAAATGCTGTTGAGAAAAAGTTGATTTTGCAAAATGTTCACTCTTATGTACTCGATGGTGATAATGTTCGTCACGGATTAAATAAAGATCTTGGATTTTCCGATGAAGATCGAAAAGAAAACATTCGTCGCATTGGCGAAGTATCAAAGTTATTTTTAGATGCAGGGATCATTACCTTGACAGCTTTTATTTCACCATTTCGTGAAGATCGAGATTTAGTTCGATCGCTAGTGGAAGAAGGGGAATTTATTGAAATATTTGTAAATTCTTCACTAGAAACGTGTGAAAGTCGTGATCCAAAAGGCTTATACAAAAAAGCCAGAGCCGGTATTATTCCTGAATTTACAGGAATAAGCTCTCCATACGAACAACCGGAACATCCTGAGTTAACGATTGAAACCGACAAGCTTACTATCGAAGAAAGTGTCGCCAAAGTGTTACAGTATTTAGAGGAAAAGTCTATTTTGGGTGTCCGCTAACTTTCATTGGTGTCAGACACCATAAATGGACATTTCATCCAGAAAATCCACCTGGTACGGACAGATGAATAAACTTCGTCACTCCCTAATGCATAAGACAACCTGAAAGGGCCATATCCTTTAAAGAAAAAACATCGAGGTGAGTGCGTAATGAAGGGGATTGATTGGCAAATGGTTGCCTTTGTTGGGGTTTCGCTATTTCAAGAATATCTTATTAATATTCAATTACCAAAAGTCTATTTTTGGGATCAACAGTTTTCAAACCACCATGATGATAGAAAAATAGCATAGTGACAAGCTACAACTATTGGAGCAGCAATGTGCACCTCCAATAATCAACTAAAACTAAAAATAGAATGCAGAGTTTGCTCAAAACTGTTAATAGGCATAGGATAGGAATCCTAGCCATTTGACTACTTGAGCGAGCCCTGCATTTTTATATTTGTAATCTATTACTTTAGAAACCCACCTAACATTTTCATCATTGGGCTCACTTGATTTACTAAGCCCATAGCAGTCTGAACGCCACCACTAATTTTTTGAAAATCAATTTGACCTTGTTCATTTCTAAATATGGATTGCTTTGGTGCCTGCTGTGCAGGGACTTGCTGCTGATATGGGAACAATCCCTGCCGCTGTGGTTGTTGATAGTATTGCATTGGCGCTTGTGAAGTAGGATTTTGAAATCCTCCTTGTCGAGCCCCACCGAAAAGCCCTCGTCTTGGCTGTCTTTGTGGATAACCGATCATCTGTTGTGGTACTTGGTATTGTTGAAACTGTTGTTGTTGCAACATTCTACTTCTTTGTGGGAACAAATCATCAACCCCTTTCCTTTTTATTATTTACTCCTAACTATTCTAGCCTATGAATTTGAAATAGAACTGGCACGGTTAATAACTATGAGACTAACAAATTCAGGCTAAATACTACTAGTTGAATAGCCTTTTTTTGAAAAAAGTAGAATATGTACAATCAATTAAAAGAGAGCTTAATACAATAGTTAGAGAAAAGGAGGTTTTGGGATGAGTTATTACCATCTTTGTTGCCAGCACAAAGGCAAGGTTGTTCACATTTATGAAAAAAGTGGAAAAGTACACTACGGAAAGATTGTGGAGGTAGATAGAGAGTATGTTTGGATTGATCGATCGGTAGCAGGAAGCCCAAGAGGATTCGGTTACGGCGGTTATGGCTATGGCGGCTACGGTTATGGAGGCTATGGGCATGGTGCCTACGGTCATGGCGCCTTCGGTCATCGTAGAAATCCTTTTCTTGCCCCTGTTGCTCTTGCAGCAGTCGGTGGCTTAGCGCTAGGTGCAGCATTTTTCTGGTAAAAAATTCAAAGGCTGTCTCTTTTGAGGCAGTTCTTTTTTCGTTATAAGCACTAATTCATTGAAGTTTAATATCACATGAAAATTTCTAAGAACACTTCCACACTACGCCGATAAAGATAATGATGGGACCACTTATATAAATGGAGCAATTCAAGTTTTAAAATAAATAATATAAAGAAAAAGGCACGCCATTTTTGACGTGCCTTCGTAATTCTAGATTAGTATAACCAAGACGCTCCGATAATTACTAGCAAAATAAATAAAACTAGAATTAACGCGAAACCACTTGCTGCTCCTGTAGTTGGTGCTCCTGTTGGAAGACATCCTGCCATGAAAAAAACCTCCTTTAAATTTAAGGTACAATTTAACGTATGCACCGCGGACTAAATTGTTAATGGAAGCCTCTAAAATAGGCATTTATCTAGGTATGAATTGGCCAAGCATCGCATAAAATTTTAGTAATTGAGTGAATTTCATAATTACCAAAAATAGGTCATATTAGACTAGATGTTGTAGCAAGAGTAATACGGATCTAAACATCGGATCTTAATGGCAAGAAAATTGAATGATGAAATTCATTAAAGATTTCAAAATAATTAATGGAGGGGAAAAGATGGAAAATACACTTATATTGTTTGCATTTGCTCTTTTAGTATCGGTAGTGATCCACGAGTTTGGACATTTTGTAGCGTTTCGTCTTTTTGGTGGTAGGGTAGAGGAGTTTGCAATAGGTTTTGGTCCTTCACTTCTGCAAAAAAAGATCGGGAAAAGCACATTTTCATTACGACTTTTTCCATTAGGTGGATATGTTCAGCCGAATGGAAAAGATTTTCGTCGTTATAATTACTATAAAAAAATGATCTTTTTTTCAGCAGGGATTTTTATGAATTTTGTTTTGTATTTTGTTAGTTTTGGGTTTGCTAGTATAAGTCACGGAAAAAGTTTTATTAATGGCTTAGTTGTCGCCATGGATGGCCTTATTTATATAGTTAGTAATATAGGTGAACTTTTTCGGTCACTAAGAATTGACTTATTGTTCAGTAGTCAAGGAAGCATTGAATCCCAAATGCAAATCGTTCATGGGTTTGGTAGCAGTGTTGATTTTTGGATGATGATAGCTGTCATTAACATAACCCTAATTTTTATTAACAGCTTACCATTTCCATCCTTAGATGGAGGGCGAATTGTCGTTACCTCTGTAGAGCATCTCCTTTTAAAAGTTGGCGTTGCCAAGGAAAAAATCGAAAAAGTGACGAATCCGTTATACTACTTTTCATGGGTATTATTAATGGCTCTCATTGGTTTGCAAATAATATCGGCAAACACATTTCAATTTATTGAAGACACTAAGTACTTAGGCGAAAGTTATGGAATGAATAATTTAGAAATTTTCCTCTGGACGAGTTTATGTATCGTATTTTTTATTAATATCTATATTTTTATAAGTAATCGCTTTACGAAGATGAAACGAGCATAACAAAAAAGCCGGTTTTCTCTTTTGGAGAACCGGCTATGTTTTATTATGTAACTAGAGGCTATATCTTTTGCTTGGCTTTTTTATTTGTTAACCCCACTTGCTTCAAATATGATTGGAAAATAATTGAATACCCATAAATAAAAAATAATAATAATAAATGAAGCTAAAATTGCCTGGCCTTGTCTTACTTGTGCAAGTCTTAATATTGGGTACATCGTTAAATAAAAAAAGAATGTCCAACCAATATGCCAACCATTTGTATAATGAAAATAACCCATCTCTTTAGCAATTAACTCCAGTAGAACAGAAGTAATGATCCATTTTCCGTAATACCAACTTTTTCGATGTGTTGGATAGAAACTAAGAAAAAGGATCGTCCAGCAGGGAAAAATAATAAAGCAATAGATTGATTTAGTTAGAAATTCATTTACGATTGGTTTTCTAAGTTCCCACAACCATCTACCTGTACTATGACCGAGGAAATGGTAATAAAGATTAAATAGAGCAAAAAAGAGAAATGGTACAAATGAGTCTCTCCATTTATGCCATTTACGTGAAAGTAGTAACCCGAGAATCATTCCAAAGGTCAATGAATAATGAAACAAGTTGATCCCTCCCCGTTGAAAAATCCTAGTATATTTTACATACTGATTTTATAGTGCCCTTTTTATGAAATTTATTTCGTAGGATTTTGACCGAAATACTCCGTGTGTATTACGGTGTAATCGGTAGGTTAACGATAGAGAATGATGTATCTTTACAATTAGCAAAAAAAATTTTATTAAGTATTAAAGTATTTAGTCCTGCTAAAATGTCACCTGACTTAGAAGAATTTTACAAATTATAAGTTTATTGGCGATGTCAAGGAGAACTAAAAAAGATAGATTTCGCAGTTTTGCTTTTGCGTAATCTATCTTTTTTTAGTTTCTATGTTTTAAAACCAGCGGCTAGTTACCATTTTCTTTCGTGTGAAAAATTCGACTCCATCTTTTCCGTTAGCATGAAGATCGCCGTAAAAGGATTTTTTCCACCCGGAGAATGGGAAGAAGGCCATTGGCGCTGGAATGTTAACATTTACTCCGAGCATACCTGCTTCTATTGTTTCACGGAATTGGCGAACTGCCTTTCCACTTGATGTATAGAGGACAGCTCCATTTGCAAACTCAGATTTATTGGCTATCGATATAGCTTCTTCTAAATCTTTTACTCGAACGATACTTAAGACGGGTGCAAAAATTTCGTCTTTCCAAATTTGCATTTCCTCTGTTACGTGGTCAAAAATTGTTGCACCTAGAAAGTAGCCTTTCTCATTTTCCCTAACATCAATTCTACCGTCTCGAAGCAATCTGGCCTGTTCTTTCTCGCCTAATTCAATATAATTCTTTACTCGATGGAGGTGTGATTGGCGGATAACAGGACCCATAAAAACATCTGGATCTATGCCGTTGCCCATCTTTATTTCGTTTGCTGCTTGGACAAGCCTTTCCACAAATTCGTTAGCAATTTCATCAACGACAGTGACTACGGCGCAAGCCATACAACGCTCACCTGCACTACCGAAAGCTGCACCAATAATACCTTGTATTGCTTTATCAATATTACAATCGGCTAAAACAATAGAGTGGTTTTTTGCCCCTGCTAATGCTTGGACTCTCTTGCCATTTGCCGCAGCAGACTTATAAATATATTCTGCAACGGGTTGAGATCCAACGAAGGAGACTGCTTTAATATCCTCATGCTCTAAAATACCGTTTACAACATCCTGTGCACCGTGAACGATATTTAAGACTCCGTTTGGTAGGCCGGCTTCTGTGAAAAGTTCAACTAAACGTTCTGCAAGTAGTGGAGTTCGTTCAGATGGCTTTAAGACGAAAGTATTTCCACAACTAATTGCTAGCGGGAACATCCAGCATGGGACCATCATTGGAAAGTTAAATGGAGTTATTCCACCAACAACCCCAATTGGATAGCGATACATAGCCGATTCCATGTCTGAGGCGATATCAGGGAGAACAGAGCCCATCATTAAAGTAGGCGCGCCTGCTGCGAATTCAACACATTCAAGTCCTCTCTGTACTTCACCCCGAGCCTCTTCCAAATTTTTTCCGTTTTCTTTCGTAATTAACATAGCTAACTCTTCAGCATGTTTTATAATCAGCTGTTGAAAGCTGAAGAGGATACGAGCTCTTTTAGGAACTGGTGTTTTTTTCCAAGTTATAAAAGCTTCTGCTGCAGCTTTTACCGCTAAGTCTACATCTTCTTTTGTAGATAATGGTACTTCAGCTAAAACTTCGCCAGTTGCTGGATTAAATACTTTTTCTGTTGTTCCTGAGGTTGATGCTACCCATTCTCCATTAATATAATTCTTTAACTGTTTATTTGTTTTGATCTTCATACTGTTTCCCCTTTTCTGTCGAGTGTTTCATTGCCTGAAAATTGAAAGTTAAAGCATACTTTATATAATTCTACTATTTCTTCTTTTGTTGGTACCCTCGGATTATTTCTAGGACTGCCACTAGCCAGAGCATCACTAGCCATTTTATCAATGACTTGGCTAAAAACTTCTTCATCAATGCCCCATAATTTTAAGTTAGGGATATCTAAATCTAAACAAAGTTTCTTAACTTCTTCAACTGCAAGCAATGCACTTTCAACGTTGGATAGTGTTGTTTTTTTAGAGAATATTTCACCAAGCTTGGCAAGCTGGTCAATACACTCCGCTTGGCTAAATTCTAATACTGCTGGAAGTAGCATTGCATTTGAAACGCCATGTGGGACATGGAATAGGGCGCCAATTGGGCGGGACATACCATGAACTAAACATACTGATGAATTTGAAAAGGCAATTCCTGCTTGCATCGAACCTAACGCCATCGCTTCTCTTGCATTTAAGTCTTCTCCATTAGCGTAAGCACTCCGAATATTGTTTACAATTAGGTCCATGGCAGATAGGGCTAATACATCTGTCATTGGATGAGCTTTTTTTGATAAAAAAGCTTCAACAGCATGACTAAGGGCATCTACACCAGTTGCAGCAGTCACTGATTTAGGAGAAGAAACTGTTAAAATTGGATCAACAATAGCAACACTTGGTATAAATGCTGGTTGCTTGATCATCATTTTCACATCACTTTTTGTATTTGTTATGACTGTTACATCTGATACTTCTGAACCAGTTCCTGCGGTTGTTGGAATTGAGATGTGAGGAACCGCTTTTTTGTCGGCAAGTTTGTTTCCTCCCATATAATCACCGATATATCCTCCATTAGTTGCTACAATGGCAACTGCTTTAGCTGTATCAATACAACTTCCTCCACCTAGTGAGATAATTAGGTCGCAGGCTTCTTCTGTAAATAATTTTAGTGACTCATCGACATAAATATCGATTGGCTCACTTTTGATGTCTAAATATATTGCATGATTCACTTTGTAGGCATTTAAAAACTGTATACATTGATCAATATATCCTAGGTCGTTCATAATCGGGTCGCTTATAATAAGTGCTTTCTTTCCTCTGGAAGCTGCTTCTTTTCCAACTGTTTCAAAAGATCCTCTGCCATAAAATATTGTTTCAGGCATTTTTAATGATGAGAATGTGTTCAATCTTAACCCCTCCTTACGTAGTTTCATTTATATCAATGCAAACTTTATGCCAATTTATAAGAATCTTTCTAGAAAATTAAAGAATTACCCTAAAGCTAGCTTACTTTTATAGCTGTATGTTTTTCTAAGCATCCACAATAAAAAAAAGACACTTCTGATAAAGTGTCCGATTATTCCGACAACAATTAAAAAAGTGTCGGGAAGTGCAGGGGAGGTGTCGGAAAATCCCTACAAATTAAATTGTTTTAGTTTGTCATACAAAGTTGAACGGTGAATTCCTAGTTTCCTTGCTGCTTTTGCCTTGTTTCCATTTGTTTCTTTCAGCGCATTGGTGATTATTTCTCTCTCTTCTAATTTTTTTTCCGCTTTTAACTCGAGGAAAATAGTAGAAGTTTGTTTATCTATTTCAAGCTTTTCAACCATAGGATAACTTGGTTGAAGGGTGATTGAAGTCTGGTTAAAAAGCAAAGACACGTCAGATGCGGATATTTCCTTTTTTTCAACTAAACTTATCATTCTTTCTACTATATTTACCAGTTCACGAATATTTCCAGGCCATTCATAGGACAATAATTGAACTAAAGCTTTATTTGTTAATTGCTTAGTAGAAATATTATATTTTTGGCAAATTTCTTCAATATAGTAGCTCAATAAAAGTGGGATATCTTCTTTTCTTTCTCTTAAAGGAGGAATGTGTAATCGAATGATATTTAACCGGTAATATAAGTCTTCTCGAAATGTACCTTGTTGTACCATTTGTTCTATAGCTTTATTTGTAGCAGTAATGATTCTTGTATTCGTTCGGTAAGGCTTCACTCCACCGACACGTATCCCTTCTTTTTCTTGCAGTACTCTTAAAATTTTTGATTGCATTGATAAGGGCATATCTCCAATTTCATCTAAAAACAACGTTCCTTCATGAGCAAGTTCAAACTTGCCAGGCTTTCCTCCCTTACGAGCTCCTGTAAACGCTCCATCTTCATACCCAAATAACTCTGATTCTAGTAAATGATCAGGAATCGCGGCGCAATTGACACTGATAAAGGGTCCATCACAGTATGGACTTAAATGATGAATACTTTGAGCAAAAAGCTCTTTTCCTGTTCCACTTTCACCTGTGATTAAAACAGTAGCAAGAGTCTTCGCTGCTTTTCTTGCTAGTTGTTTAGTTTGTGCGATCTTATCACTTTTTCCGATAATTTTTTCTAATGTTATCTTTCGTTTTTCTTCAGGAATAACAAGATTGTTTGAATGGATTATTGATTTCCTATCTGTTTGTTGATGTTTTTCTAAAATTTTATAAAGTTCGGAAACACCCTCAAAGATTAACATTCCAATAACTGCAATCACTCGTCCATCTTTGCGAATTGGAATTCGGTGTACAATCATTTCTTGTCCATTTATGATTTGTAGTGATCCGCGCTCAGGTATTCCTGACTCAAGAACATTGTGTAGTCGTGTATTTTCAATAATTTTGGTTACATGTTGTCCTAATGCTTCAGCTTTTTTAATGCCGGTAAAGCGACTATAAGCATCATTAAAGTGAATAATTTCGGCTGATTCATTAACAACAACAATGCCTTCGTACGCACTATCTAAAATAGTACTTAATATATCAAGTGAGTGTTCTTGATAGTTGTTCATTATTTTTTCTCCTTTTATGGTTTTAATAGCTGAGTGAATTTCATAATTACCAAAAACAAGCCATACCAAACTATATATAGTTACGAGAGTTAACCCTATTGTAAACTATTTTCTGAATGTTTTAAATTATTTATAAATAGAGCTTCTTTTTAATGAATTTTCAAAAAAAATAGAATAGTATTAGACATAGAGTTTTTTTCTGCTCTACTTGTAAACTTACTAGAAAGGAGAATTTTGTTTTGATGAGTATTTCAAATGATAAGCTAAAAAATTACGCTGAAATGTTTGAATTAATACATAACGGGATTTGTATTATTAATAATCAAGGGTTAATCGTTTATTGCAATAAGTCTTGCCTAGTATCATTAAATACCACTGAAGATGACGTTATCGGAAATTATATTAATAGTATTGTAGATGAACCTTTAGAAATGGTGTTTAGACAAGGAATTACTTGCTCCAATGTTTTACGCATAGTCGGTAATCAAACTCTATTAGTTAATCAAGCTCCTATTTATG
This sequence comes from Anaerobacillus isosaccharinicus, assembly GCF_001866075.3. Taxonomy (GTDB): domain Bacteria; phylum Bacillota; class Bacilli; order Bacillales; family Anaerobacillaceae; genus Anaerobacillus; species Anaerobacillus isosaccharinicus. The sequence continues at coordinate 2,559,257 of NZ_CP063356.1, forward strand.
AAAATGGGCAAATAATCGGTGCTATTCACATGTTTCAGAACGTTTCTGAATTAAATAGTATCATTCATGGAACTGGAGAAAAGGAATCCTCCCAAATAAAGGAGGTACTTGAATTACTTTACCATGGGATTGTAATTGTTGATAAAGAGGGATTCATTACAATGATGAACCAACCATACTGTTCTTTATTAGGTTTAAATATGGACGATGTAATTGGTAAACATGTTACAGAGGTATTACCGAATAGTAAGATGCATATCGTCGTAAAAACTGGACAATCACACTACGGAGATTTTATGACCCTAAATGGTAGGGATATTATTGTTATGCGTCATCCTATTAGAAAAAATGGAGAAATCGTAGGTGCTATTGGAAAAGTAATGTTCACAGACGTCGAAGATTTAAAAACGTTAACCCAGCGTTTAAACATCGTTGAAACTAAATACAACTATTATAAAAAGGAATTAAAACGAATACGGGGAGCGAAGTATTCGTTTGATCAAATCGTCGGAGATAATGAAAAAATGGTAGAAGCTAAAAGCTTGGCCAAAAGAGTAGCTAATAGTCGGTCTACTGTGCTAATAGGGGGAGAGAGTGGAACGGGAAAAGAGCTTTTCGTTCATGCGATTCATGAAGCAAGTAATCGCTCAGATGGCCCGTTAGTTCGCATTAATTGTGGAGCCATCCCAGCCAATATTCTCGAATCAGAATTGTTTGGTTATGAGGAAGGGGCTTTTACTGGAGCTAAAAAAGGTGGGAGACTTGGAAAAATAGAACAGGCCGAAGGAGGAACTTTATTTTTAGATGAAATTGGTGATATGCCCCTACATATGCAGGTAAAATTACTTCGTGTTCTTCAGGAGAAGGAAGTCGAGCGTCTAGGCGGTAACGAGGTAAACCAAGTTAATATAAGAGTTATTGCTGCAACAAACAGATCATTAGATGAAATGGTCAAAAAAGGTGAGTTTCGTGAAGACTTATTTTATCGCCTGAATGTGTTTCATATTCACATCCCCCCATTACGAGACCGTGGACAAGATGTAATGAATACTGCACATTTCTTACTAGGCAAATTATGTGATGAACTTGGTATAACAATTAAAGGCTTTGACCGACAAGTTGAACAGCTTTTTACTAATTATCATTGGCCTGGTAATGTTCGAGAAATGGAAAATGTTATTGAAAGGGCAATTCACTTAGCAGGACCGGGGTCATATATATGTCTTCAACATCTTTCGATTCATTTGCAGAATTTAACAGAAGAATTAAACGATTTCAGTGGCTTTTCATTAGAAAAAGAAATAGAAATGGCAGAAATAAAGGCGATAAAACGTGCTCTAAAAACGACAAAAGGGCACAAGATAAAAGCTGCTGAAGTCCTTGGTATACATCGTGCAAGCCTTTATCGGAAACTAGAAAAATATAATTTAGTGGAATATATCAGCGATTAATAGTGGTGTCGCAAATTTGAAACATGTATCAAATTTGCGACATTATGAAAACGCTTACTAAAAACGGTATTTTTATGAATTCTTTGTGAACAAGACTGTTTTTTTCTGTCTCATTTATGCGACAAAACAATCTTGTTACTCCTATTAAAGGTTAAGACATCTTCTATTTAATGCTACATTAAGAAAAAAAATTAAATCCTTTACGATCCCCTGATTTGAACCATCCTATTATTTTAAATATTCCCAATAATCTTAAAATATAAATAATGTTTTCGTTTTTGGCACGATTATTGCAATATAAATGTAATGGCGGAAAGAAAAGGGGGTACATAGTTTGGATATTAAAAATAAGGTTGTTCTCATTACAGGAGCTGCAAGTGGAATTGGCTTGGAAATAGCTCAATCTTTTGCTATGAATGGAGCGAAAGTAGTGATAACCGACATAAATGATGATCAAATTGAAACCCAAGTCTCGGTTTTACAAGCAGCTGGTTATGAAGTAGTAGGGAAAAAATGCAATGTTTGTTATGAGGATGACATAAAACGTGCCATAGACTTTACTGTTGAGAAATATGAAAGATTGGACGTATTAATTAATAATGCTGGGCTTCAATATGTTTCTCCGGTAGAAGAGTTTCCAACTGATCGATTTGAATTACTAATAAAAGTCATGTTGACCGGTCCATTTTTAGCAATAAAGTATGCTTTTCCCTTAATGAAGAAGCAAGGTTTTGGAAGGATTATTAATATGGCTTCGATAAATGGACTTGTTGGGTTTGCTGGAAAAGCTGCCTATAACAGTGCAAAGCATGGCGTGATCGGATTGACAAAGGTTGCTGCATTAGAGGGGGCTGAATTCGGTATTACGGTTAATGCTCTTTGTCCTGGTTATGTAGATACTCCATTAGTAAGAAATCAGTTGGCGGATTTAGCTAAAACGAGAAATGTCCGTTTAGAAAAAGTATTAGAAGAGGTAATTTATCCTTTAGTTCCACAAAAACGTTTGCTACAACCAAATGAGATTTCAGATTATGCGATGTTTTTGGCTAGTGACAAAGGAGTTGGAATTACTGGCCAAGCAGTCGTAATGGATGGTGGTTATACCACGCAATAAAAGGAAGCTACCATTCTAGCAATCTGAATGGTTTTAATAATAGCTTTATTTTTAACCATTTTAAATAAAAAGGGGATAAAAGACATGATTAAGAAGAAAATTTTGAAGTTAGCAATGACTGTGGCATTAGGTTTTGCACTATTGGCGGGGTGTTCTTCTACTACAAGTAATAGTAGCTCTGACGGAGTATCCCAAGAAAAAGTTAAGTGGCAACTTGCTACCTCTTGGCCAGACTCGATTATGATACAAGATATGCCAGTACAATGGGCTAAGATGATTAAGGAAATTAGTAATGGGCGTTTTGAAATTGATGTTCATCCTGCGGGTTCACTAGTCGGTGCTGCTGAAGTATTAGACGCAACAACGTCAGGAACAGTTGATGCTTATCATACGTTTAGTGGATACTGGATTGGAAAAATGTCTGGTTCGCCATTCTTCTCTTCCGTACCAATGACCATGGAACCATTTATGTACATGACTTGGATTTATGAAGGTGGCGGACTTGAACTATGGCAAAGAATGTATGATGAGGCAGGTTATAATGTAAAAATTATTCCTTTAGGTATTCAACATCCTGAAACTTTAGCATGGTCAAACAAACCCTTAAAGACACTTGACGATTGGTCTGGCTTAAAATATCGTGGTGTTGGCTGGTGGGCAGAAATTTTACGTGATAATAACGTAAACGTAACATCAGTTCCTGGTGGTGAGATCTATCCTTCTCTTGAGCGTGGGGTTATCGATGCAGCGGAATTTAGTTCTCCTTTTAACGATAAAGGATTAGGGTTTTATGAGGTTACTGATTACTTAGCTGGTCCTGGTATGCATCAACCTAGTACATTATTCTATATCGGTATTAACAAAGACGCTTGGAATGCTTTACCAGCTGATTTACAAGTTTTAGCTGAAACGGCTGCAAGAGCAACTACATTATGGAGCTGGACACATGACTTTGATCAAAGTATGAAAGCAGTTGACTATTTTGAAGAAAAAGGCATTAAGCAAGTTAGAGTTGACGAGTCTGTTCAATTAAAGCTTCAAAAAGATACATGGGAGTTACTAGATAAAAGATCAGCTGATGAAGGTGGCGTATTTGCGGATATTTGGGCATCTATGAAGGATTACCGTGCTAAGTTTATTGATTACGAGGATTTAATGGTACCTGTACGTGGTTCTAAACAATAATTTTGTAGCAATGCTGCAATAGTGGATAAAAGGCGTAATACCCTTTGATACCTAACTCTAAAACAAAATGTTATTGCCTGTTTTAGAGTTAGGTTTATTGCTACTATAGCTATTCACAATGTTCATAAAGGAGGGATAAATATTGAAGCCGTTATTACAAGTTTTTAGCTATATCGATAGATTTCATGAGTTTGTTGCAAAGATGACAGCTTGGCTCATCATAGTATTAATCTTTACGATGACTTTTGAAGTAGGCTCGCGCTATTTGTTTAGTAACCCAACAATATGGAGCTATGATTTAAGCTATTTTTTATCTAGTTTATTTTTAATGTTTGGTATGGCTTATACATTGAGTGTAAAGGGACATGTAAATATTGATATTTTTTATGCGCGTTTTACACCACGTGTGAAAGCAGGCTTTGATATCGCTTTTGCATTATTACTTTTTTTCCCATTGTGGTTTTTGATTATTAAACTAATGATCCCGCATTTTCAATTTTCTTTTAATATGAATGAAAGAAGCTCTTTTGGGAGCTGGTTTCCAATTATTTGGCCTTTTAAATTATGGATCCTCTTTGGATTAATCATGTTATTAGTCCAAGGGATTGTAGAGTTTCTTCGTGATGTGCTTTGGTTGATAAAAGGTGGTGAACGTCCTTGAGTCCAGAATTAATTACCCTATTAATGCTTGGTACACTCATTATTTTGATTGTTCTAGGTTATCCAATTGCTTTTGTTTTAGGTGGAGTAGCGACAATTTTCGGATTAGTTTTTGTGGGTCCTAATGTTATTAATTTCTTTATGTTAAAAATGTACGGTACATTGTCTGATTATGTTTTAATAGCAATTCCATTATTTATTTTCATGGGTGCAATAATTGAAAAATCCGGATTAGCGATGCGTCTATATGATGCTATGCACATTTTAATGGGGCGTTTAAGAGGTGGTTTACTAATTGCTACAATTATTACTTGTACAATTTTTGCTGCTGCAACGGGGGTAATTGGTGCTTCAGTTGTAACAATGGGCTTGCTCGCTTTACCTGCAATGATGAAATATAAATACGATATTCCAATGGCTACAGGTTCCATTTGTGCTGGAGGTACTTTAGGAGTGTTAATACCACCGAGTGTGCTTATCTTAGTGTATGGTCCTACAGCAGGTATATCTGTTGGTAAATTGTTTATGGCAGCAATTGTTCCAGGTTTATTATTAGCGTCTGCATATGTTATTTACGTTATTATTCGTTGTTATATGAATCCAGAGTTAGGACCTGCTCTTCCTAAAAGTGCTGTAAAAGAAGTTACAACAGGTCGTAAAATTTATTTATTTGCCACTTCTGTTTTACCGGTATCATTATTAATTCTTTCTGTATTAGGTGCCATCTTCTTAGGAATTGCTGCTCCAACAGAAGCAGCAGGTATCGGTGCATTTGCTTCTTTAATTTTAGCCGCAGCTTATCGTAATTTAACTTGGCAAAATTTAAAAGAGGCCGTTTACAGCACGATGAAAATAAGTTCAATGATATTCTTAGTTCTTATTGCAGCTGGATTCTTCACAACAATATTTATTCGAGTTGGTGGTGGCAGAGTCGTAACCGATTTTGTAACTGGGTTACCATTTCCAAGTTGGGGAATTTTAGTTGTCATGCTGTTAATAGTCTTTTTAATGGGAATGTTTATCGATTGGATTGGTACAATTATGATTGCCGTACCATTATTTACACCAATTGCAGCAAGCCTTGGCTATGATCCAATTTGGTTTGCGATGATGGTTATCGTTGTCATGCAAACGGGCTTTTTAACACCTCCATTTGCATATGCCATCTTCTACCTAAAAGGAATAGCTCCTCCAGAAGTAAAAACTGGTCATATTTATAAAGGGGTTATCCCATTTATTATTATTCAGTTTGCAGTAATTATTTTATTAGCTCTTTTCCCAGGTTTAATCACGTGGCTACCAAGTTTAATGTAATAGGGTGATCAATGTGCTACAAAACTATATAGCTATCGCCCCTCTAATTCCGGCATTACTTGGTAATCAAGGTGTCTGTGTATGGGCTCTCAAGTAGTGTAGAAAATCTACAACGGTTAGCAGATAAACTTTAAAAACGAAAATAATGATATCTATGTGATAGAAAGGGTGTGTAATTTTGAATAAGTTATATACATCTTACGAAGAAGCAGTAGATTCGATTCAAAACGGTGCAGTATTAATGGTTGGCGGATTCGGTTTATGTGGGATCCCAGAAATTTTAATTTTAGCATTAGCTCACAAAGGAGTAAGAGACTTAACAATTATTTCCAATAATTGTGGTGTTGACGATTGGGGATTAGGAATTTTACTTCAAAATCGTCAGATCAAAAAAATTGTTGCTTCATATGTAGGGGAAAACAAAGAGTTTGAAAGACAGTATTTAGCAGGAGAGGTTGAGGTAGTATTAATGCCACAAGGAACCTTAGCAGAAAAAATTCGTGCAGGTGGAGCAGGTATTCCTGCTTTTTATACACCAGCTGGAGTTGGAACACCGATTGCTGATGGAAAGGAGATTCGCAATTTTAACGGAAAAGATTACGTTCTTGAAGAAGCTTTAATGGCTGATTTTAGCTTAATCAAGGGCTGGAAAGCAGACAACTACGGAAATATCATTTATAACAAAACAGCTCGAAACTTTAACCCGATGATTGCGGCAGCTGGGAAGGTTACTATTGCTGAGGTAGAGGAAATTGTTGAAGTTGGTCAATTAAATCCAGATCATATTCATACACCAAGTATTTATGTTCAAAAAGTATTAAAAGGAAATTTTGAAAAGCGGATTGAACGTAAAACGATTCAAGTATAAGGGGGAATGAAAGTGAAACTAACGAGAGAACAAATTGCTCAAAGGGCTGAAAAAGAAGTTCAAGATGGTTTCTATGTGAACTTAGGAATAGGGATGCCAACATTAGTAGCAAATTATATTTCTTCCAATAAAACTGTTATTTTACAATCAGAAAATGGACTACTAGGAATCGGTCCATATCCTGCTGAAGACCAAGTAGATCCAGACTTAATTAATGCCGGTAAAGAAACGGTAACGGAAATTAACGGTGCAGCTTACTTTGATAGTGCAGAATCGTTTGCCATGATTAGAGGTGGTCATATTGATTTAGCTATTTTAGGAGCTATGGAAGTTTCGAAAGATGGAGATTTAGCAAACTGGATGATTCCTGGGAAGCTAGTAAAAGGAATGGGGGGGGCTATGGACCTCGTTCACGGCGCAAAAAGAATTGTTGTCATTATGGACCATGTTAATAAACATGGTGAATCAAAAATTTTAAACAAATGTACATTACCGTTAACGGGAAAACAAGTTGTTCAACGAATCATTACAGACCGTGCTGTTCTAGATGTAACACCTGAAGGACTAAAGCTAATTGAAGTAGCTGAAGGTTTTACAGTAGAAGATATCCAATCATGTACAGAACCGGAGTTAATTATTGCAGAAACACTTCAAAAAATATAACTCTAGTAAATCACCAAAATAAGAATGAGGTGGTCTTACTTGGGACTAAAAAAGGTAGCTAAAAAGAAAACGTATGAACTAATTGTAGAAGAGATAAAAACTCTAATTCAAAATGAAGAACTTAATTCAGGGCAACGATTGCCAACAATCAAAAAATTAGCAGAGAATTATAATGTTGGGCAAGCATCGATAAGAGAGACATTAGTTGCTCTAGAGGTTGAAGGAATTATTCAAAGACGGAATTGTCGAGTGTATGAAATAGTCTAACCTTTCGACAAATCTATAAAGAGATAGCCAAGAACAGGATTACTTGGCTATCGAGTTGAATCTTTACCTTACACAATCAAAATGTGTAGTAAGGATTTTTTTTTTTTTAATAGTTTCAAATAGGTGTGCAAATATAGGACAAGGAAAATCTTTTCGACAGTTGTAATTGTTTAGGGTTTTGTGAAACGAATTATACTTAAGCGCCTTATTTTCACAACAACTCAGTTATACTTGAAATAATATTTCCTCGACGATACAAAAACTCTCCAACTAGCCACAATAAAATGACGGTTGTCATTAGTATTAGAGCAACAGCTCGTTTTCTACTTGCTTCAATTCCCTTCATCGTTTTAAAGTGCTTTGAAAACTGAAACAAAAAGCCAACGAAAATAAAGGAAAGAAGAGGAATGCCGAGAATAACTAAACTATGGATGGAACGAATATGATAGTGTAAAACAGCGAGTTCTTGTTTATTTTCACTATTGATTTCAAATTCAAATAATTCCTTATTAAAAACACCATGTTCAATGAGCACTGTACCATCAATTTCTTGGAAGGTGTAATTACTAGGGAAAATATTTAATAGCACAATTGGAACATATAGCATGGTTAGAACGACAAAGTACGTCAAACTAATCCTAAGCCAAACACTGTAATCGCCTTTCAAAGATAAACACTTCCTTTCCTACAAAGAATACCATTTCTTGTTCAAAATGTTTAGTAGTAACCGTATCTCTTGATTTTATAAGTGTGTTAGTTATGATGGAAATATTAAGTAATCTATTTTAGAGGTGAGTGCAAAGATGAATTCGTATTTTTTTACAGGATTTCCTGGTTTTCTTGCAACATCACTAGTAAAAAGAATTATTGAGACAAAAACTGGTATTCATCATTTTTACCTTCTTGTTCTACCGCATTTTATTGAAAAAGCGGAGCAAGAAGTAAAAAAAATAGTAGAAGGAACTGATCTTACTACTAGTCATTTTACAATTATTCCTGGTGACATTACAAAAGTAAATTTAAAGCTTCCAATTAAATTGATTGATCAGCTTGAAGAAGAGCTCACTCATATTTTTCATTTAGCAGCCATTTATGATTTAGCCGTTCCAAAAGATTTGGCTTATGATGTCAATGTGATTGGTACAAAAATTATGAATGATTGGATTTTGACATTAAAGAACGTAAAACGATATGTTTATTTCAGCACGGCCTATGTTTCTGGAACTCGTGAAGGGTTAATCTTAGAGAACGACTTAGAGATGAGTCAACAGTTTAAAAATCATTACGAGTGGACAAAGTTTGAAGCTGAGAAGCTCGTTCAAAATGTCATGGATCAAGTGCCGTTAACAATTATTCGCCCTGGAATTGTCAAAGGTCATTCGAAAACGGGAGAGACGATTAAGTTTGATGGACCGTACTTTATCTTAAACTTTCTCGACAGGCTCAAAAAGATTCCTAGAATACCGTATCTCGGTAAAGGAGAAGTAGAAGGGAATTTCGTTCCTGTTGATTATGTGATTGATGCCACGGTGTATTTAGGGCATAAAGACGAGGGTGTAGGTAAAACGTATCATTTAACTGATCCTAATCCATACACAATGCGCGAAGTCTATGAAATGTTGATGAGACAATATTTACAGAAAGAGCCTTTAGGGACAGTGCCCTTAACAGTAGCAAAGTCATTTCTTTCATTTTCTTTTCTGCGAAAATGGACGAAGGTTGAAAAGGAATCGTTAGACTATTTCCGATTCCAAGCTAAATATGACTGTACACATGCCCAAACTGATTTAAAAGACTCTGGAATTTTTTGCCCGGATTTTAAAGAGACACTACCAGCCATGATAGATTTTTATGAAAAGTATAAAGATGATCAAGATAAGCAATTAAAGATTTTGTAGGGAGGTTTTCCTTTGGAAAGCTACAAAGCATTAGTAGAAAAGCAACGAGCTTTTTTTCGTACAGGTAAAACAAAAGAAGTTAAGTTTCGAATTGAGTCGCTAGAAAAGCTTCGTAAAGCAGTTCGTGATCATGAAGAAGAGCTAATGAAAGCATTATATGTGGATCTACATAAAACAGAATTTGATGCCTATGCCACTGAAATTGGATTTGTTCTACATGAAATTCGATTTGTTCTAAAAAATTTAAACTCATGGGTTAAGCCTAGGAAAGTAAAGACTCCCATGACCCATATCGGTTCGACAAGTATGATTTATCCAGAGCCTTACGGAGTTTCTTTGATAATTGCACCCTGGAATTATCCATTTCAATTGGCGGTGGCGCCTTTAATCGGGGCTATTGCTGCAGGAAACTGCTCTATTTTAAAGCCTTCAGAATTAACGCCCTCTACATCAACCTTAATGGCAAAGTTGATTAAGGAAACGTTCCCTGAAGAATACATCGCTGTTGTGGAAGGTGCAGTCGCTACAAGTCAGGCTCTACTTGCTGAACAATTTGATTACATCTTTTTTACAGGGAGTGTACCTGTTGGAAAAGTCATTATGGAGGCAGCCGCTAAAAATTTAACACCAGTAACATTAGAGTTAGGAGGAAAGAGTCCTTGTATCGTTGAGAAAACAGCAAATTTAAAGCTTGCTGCTAAGCGGATAGCTTGGGGCAAATATTTAAATGCCGGACAAACCTGCATAGCGCCCGATTATTTATATATCCAAGAAAATTGTAAAGATGAATTTCTGATTTTTTTCAAGGAAGCGATTAAAGAGATGTTTGCAGATAGGGAGACCTATACTCGTATTGTAAGCGAAAGGCACTTTATCCGCCTGAGGGAGTTTTTAAACGATGGTTCTATATATGCGGGTGGACACGCAGATCAAACTAGTTTATGGATCGAGCCGACTGTTCTTACAAATATTACTTGGAATGATTCGGTGATGGAAGAGGAGATTTTCGGACCTATTTTACCAGTTCTTGAATTTGAAGATTTAGATGAAGTCATCCAACAAATTCAAGAAAAACCAAACCCATTAGCACTCTATCTGTTTTCAGAAAACCAAGAGGTCCAAGAGAAAATCATTAACAATATCTCCTTTGGTGGTGGCTGTGTTAACGATACGATTTATCATATTACTTCACCGTATCTACCATTTGGTGGAGTGGGGAGTAGTGGCGTCGGAGCTTACCACGGAAAAGGTAGTTTTGATACGTTTTCACACGAAAAAAGCATCCTAAAGCAAACAACGAAATTTGATATTCCCTTCCGCTATCCAAATGTAAAAAACGGATTGAAGAAGATCAAGATGTTTTTGAAATAAGGATTAAAAGGGGAAAAACTGAATGTTAAATTCTAATAAAAAGACAGTTCCAACACCAATATTAGCGATTGCTATCGAAGGGGTTGACGCTAACAGAGAATCAATACTGGATGAAACCTATCCCCTTACGGCAACGTTATATGCAGTGATGCGGGAAGATGAGCCAGAAGATAGTGCGGCAAGTGAGTTGCTTCGCTGGATGATTAGTGAAGAGGTAAGTAAGCTACTAGAAAAAGGTGGGCTAATTTCAGTGAATTAAGAACTTTAAAAAACGAAAAGAGGGTACTCAATTAATAAGAGCTGACATCATTTTATTTAGTCACCGCTATGATTTGAGTACCCTATACATGGGTTACCCTATAGAGAAAATGTCATAAAATAACAATTTTTTTATTTGTTTTCTTTTTCTTCAGAATAGACAAGAATTCTTAAACCTTTTGATAGTAAGATCATTAACAAGTGAAAAAATAATTCGTACTTTAATTGTAGTTTTGATTTCATAATTTTGAACCTTTTTAATATCCAATCGAATAAAAGTCTGAGAACTAAAACAGTAAATATATTTAAAGATTTATTTTTGTAGATGGCCCAAGTATTAATTTTAGAGAGAACGATTGTGTAAAGTGGTACGATGTTGAAATGTTCGCGCCAAGAATGATTGGATCCGATCCCGAATCTCATTTTTCTAAAAATAGCTAAACTATATAATAAGGTACTATTTATCACAACTAGGGAATTGAATAATGTTAAGAATTGTACCAATGGGGATCTTTTTTTTAGGTGCTTTCCCCAAAAATCGCTAAGTAAGAAGTAAAATGGTAATAAGGTAGCAGTGTAACTTGTTCTCCACCATTTTGTTTTAAAAACCCCAAGTTTGATAAACACTTTTTCGATAATGACAAAATACATAGTGAACAACAGTTTTCCTTTTAACCCTAATTTAAAGGTTGTTATAAAAAGTGCGGTTATTGGTACAAAGACGGCTTGGGATAAAAGGGCTCCAATGGTATTATCAAGAGCTCTAATTTTAAAAAAATTTGGCTTATAAATGTAGGATTGAAATATATTAAAAGCAATGTATTCAAAGAGAAAAGCTTTTGCAATATTAGAAAGTAGCAAAATAACGAGCTGTTTTCGATCTTTACCTTTATAAAAAGTGTAGAGAAGCATACCAACATGAATAAAGGTCAAAAAAATAAACGGATATTGATTTGCATTTCGCTTTTTCATGTTGATCACCATCCAATCAAAGATATGGATAGTATTTGGTTTATATTTAAAACTTATTACAAGGAATTACTTTTTTGTTTCAATCCAGGAAAACATCTTGTTTATTGCATCAATATGGACAGCAAAAGGAAGGTGGTGTTCATATCCCTCGTATAATTGAAGGGAGGATTTCTTTTGATGTGATTTAAGTTCTTCATACATGTTTAGTCCATGACTGACAGCAACTTGGGAATCTTCTGTCCCATGCATGATCAAAACAGGACACTGGATTTCTCTGGCAAGTTTAACTGGTGACCGTTGTTGATAAGCGATTGGCAACTTCCTAGGTGAGCCACCGACGACTCGTTTTAACATTCTACGTAAGTCAATTCTTTCCTCGTATGTATCAGTTAAATTAGAGACCCCACCCCAAAGGATAAGTCTATGAGTGTTTGGCATGGTGATTGCCGTTTTTGTTGCATTAATCGAGCCACGCGAAAAGCCCATTATTGAAATCTTCTCTTGATCGACAAATGGAATAGTCTCTAGTAAACGAAATGCAGAGTGAACATCTTCACAGTCAGCACCACCAAATTCATCTCGACCTTCTCCTCCTTCATGTCCACGATAACAAGGAGCAAGCACGATGTAACCTTGATTTGCAAATGCTTCGACCCAACTTGGTTTCACTCTTCCAAAATGCCCGATTCCGCCACGACAATAAATAAAGCCTGGTAAATGTACTTTTTTTAGACTAACTCTACATGGCACGATTGACTCGGACACTTTTTCAACAGGTAAGTCACCAAAAAGTTTTGCAACTTCCTTTTCCGAAATGTCTAAATGATTTGGTAATCCGAGATATCCCTTAACTTTTAGATTGTTGGATAAATATGTAATTTTGAAAATCATCCTAATTTTCTCCTTTAAAATATTCTTCCTATTTTGCTATAAAATAATAGAAAAGTAAAGGAAACGACAACTAAGGAAGACGGAAGTTGATAATGCTTTTAAGTCCCAATTATTGTTTAGTACTTGTTAAGTTAGCAAAAGATAATGGAAATAAGTGATTAGGAGGAATTACATGTCAACAGCGATAAAAAAACAATTAAAAAGTATATCCGCAACTGAATTTGGGAATTTGATTACCAAAAATCTTGGTAGAAGAATGCATTTTGAGAATGGATCTGCTCTTTTCGAAGAACGTTAGTAAGGGGCGTATTTTATGCAAGAGGTAAAATCTAAACTAAATTATGAAGCTTTATTATGGAGCATCGCCCTCCCTGGCTTTGGCCAATTTATTAACAAGAAGATCGTCAAAGGAATAGTGTTAATTTTTTTCGAAGTCATCATCAATGTGATGAGTAACTTCAATTTAGCCATTGTCGAATCTTTCAATGGTAATATTTATCGAGCCATTGAAATTACAAACTATCAATGGTTAATGTTTTATCCTTGTTTTTATATGTATTCTTTATGGGATGCATTTCGCGATTCAAATACGGGGTTAGATCGCTATCTCTATTTACCGTTTGCTTTTAGCGCATACTTTGTTACAGTTGGTCTTATTTATTCTGCTAGAATAACGATATTTGGCGTGTTAATCGGACCGGTTTTCTTACCAATGTTATTTGTCATCCCAGGTCTTATCATTGGCTTTACGATCAGGAAAATCGTTACATTTAAATATTAATAAAAAAAACGAATTTCTGTTTAATTATTTTTGTTTTCTTTAACACATATAATACTAAAAGCATTCTTAACATCCCACTCACCTCACTATATAGAATATGAATTAGAAAGCTTGGCTAATTCACGTTCTTTTTTTGAGGAAGGATAATCCAATTTTTCTAATGTAAAAAAACAATGTTGCTAAGAGCAATTAATTAAATTTAAATTAATTTTCAAAAGAGCCTCTTGAGATTTTTCAAGAGGCTTTTCTAATTTTCCGTTATCATTGCAAGAGGCTAGTTAAAAACGAGGTGTGCTGCCGATCGTCATCAAGTATTTCTTCAATAAGCTGTCGACTTTCACCATCTAAATCGCCTTTGACAATCTCCTCTGACATTTTTATCCCGATGGATTCCCCTTTTAATGCGCCTTGAATTAAACCTTCTGTTGTATCAGGGAGATTCAATTGACTAAGGAATCCTTGCATGGATCCAAGGATTCCCTCATCGTCCACGGGTGTGCCGCCTAGATTTTGAATTCGCTCAGCAACCAACATCGCATGTTGTTTATGCTCTTGTTGAATTTTTTGAAATTCCCTTTTGATATCGGGGTCTTGAAGCTTTTGGATGTAATGCTCATACGAATGAATTCCCATGTATTGCCCTTTTAAAAATTCATTAAGTTCTTTTACTATAGTTTCAGCCATACTTTCACCCCCTTTGCATCTATTTTTTGATTAAGGAGCGCTTACTATCCAATTTCTGAACCATATAAACGGGTAAGGCCATGTTTATTATCCAATTTTTTAACTTTATAAGCGGAAACGCGATGTTTATTATCCAAATCACTAAATTTATTAGCCCAAACACCTCGTTTATTATCCAAATCCCAAGGTTAATTAGCGGAAAAATTTTTTCGAAAAACCCCTTGCTAAATTTTTCAAACTCGATATAATAAAACTGTACTAGTTAAGATAATACACTTAATACACGTGATACGAACTGAGTGTAGAGTTTAAAGTTTAAAGTGAGTGAAAGTATAGCTTCGAAGCGAAAACCTTCATAACTCTACACTCTACACTCATGAAAGGAGGACAACAATGTTTCAATTAGACTTACGTAGCAGAGTACCAATTTATGAGCAGTTAGTCGAGAAAATGAAGGAACTAATCATTCATGAAGTGTTTCAAAAAGATGAGCAGCTACCTTCCGTAAGAGCACTTGCAGCTGATTTGACGATTAACCCAAACACAATTCAAAAGGCGTACCGAGAACTCGAACATCAAGGCTACATTTACTCAATCCCAGGTAAGGGCAAATTTGTCTCGCCGCAAGCAGATGCAACTAATAATGAAAAGGTGAAGAAGATGAAAAAGGACTTAGTTAAGCTCATTTCTGAAGCTTTATATTTAGGGATCGATAAAGAGGAAATTTTATCTTTAATTTCTGTTGCCGAACAGAGTGTAAAGGGAGGTGAAGGCAATGATACAAATTCATAATATTAGAAAAGAATTTGACGATATTGAGGCAGTAAAAAATATGAATTTGACGATCGAAAAAGGTTCGATTTACGGTTTGCTCGGGTCTAATGGTGCCGGAAAAACAACGCTATTAAAAATAATTGGTGGAATTTATAAACAGGACTCGGGAGATGTTTTCATAAGCAATGAACCTGTCTTTGAAAATGTACAACTGAAAAGTAGAACGATTGTTTTAACGGATTCCTTATACTTTTTTCCTCAATCAACAGTTAGACAAATGGCGAATTTCTATCAAAGTGTTTACCCTTTATGGAACGAAGAGCGTTTTTTGCAATTAAACAAGGTGTTCCCGATCAGTGTGAATAAAAAGATCCACCGGATGTCAAAAGGAATGCAAAGACAAGTAGCTTTCTGGTTATCCTTATCAACAATGCCGGAATTAATGATTTTGGATGAGCCTTTTGATGGTCTTGACGCAGTTATGAGACAAAAGGTGAAAAACTTACTAATTCAAGACGTTGCAGAGAGAGAGCTCACAATCATCATTTCTTCTCATAATTTGCGGGAAGTTGAGGATCTTTGCGATCACATCGGCGTTATGCATCAAGGTGAGATTATTATTCAAAAAGACCTTGATGACTTAAAATCAGATGTTCATAAAATTCAAGTCGCATTTAAAGGTGAAGTGCCTGCTACATTTTTAGAGGGAGTAGATGTTCTATATAAAGAGGAACGAGGAAGTGTACGTATGTACATCGTCAGAGGACAAGAACGTGAGATTTCTGCTCATGTTTATGGCAATAAACCTGTTCTATTTGACATACTGCCACTAACATTAGAAGAAATTTTCATTTATGAAATGAGGGATGTTGGCTATGCAATTGAAAACGTTATTGTTTAATCGTGGAATTATGACGCAAAATCTTAGAAGTGTTGGTTGGATCGGCATTGCCTACTTCTTATGTTTATTTTTTTCCGTACCATTACAAATTTTGATGATCTTTAGTTCTGAAGAGAATTCTAGAATGCACTATTTACATCAAGCGGAGAACTTGTTTAGGTTTACAGAAGAATTTCAACTAATTCTAATGTTTACAGTACCAGTTCTACTTGCGATCTTTTTATTCCGTTATCTGCATGTGAAATTATCTTCGGACTATATTCATAGTTTACCCATCAAACGTGTGGCACTATATCATCAACATTTAATCTTTGGAATTGTTATGCTCATGATCCCAGTTTTACTTACGGGGGTTATCTTGCTTGTATTAAGCGGCTTTGTTGATGCCCCAGAATTATTAAAAATTTCTTTAATTGGGCAGTGGGTTGGTTCAACCATCCTCATAAATACGTTTGTTTTTACAGCATCAGTTTTTGTAGCGATGTTTACTGGAATTTCCGTTTTCCAAGGTGTACTGACTTATATTTTGTTTGTTTTCCCAGCAGGAGTAACCGTTTTATTTTTTATGAACATAAAATATTTGTTACATGGCTTCGCAGTGGATTATTACTTACACAATCAGATGGAAAGGATTGTCCCATTTGTAACTGCATCTAAGCTTGTTCGTGAGTCATTATCAGGAATAGAAATTGCGGTATTTTTACTATTAACTTTAATTTCCTACTTAATTGCATTAGTAGCTTATCAAAAAAGGAAAGTAGAGACGGCCACACAAGCAATTGCTTTCCGTTCACTTCAGCCTGTGTTTTTATATGGAGTAACCTTTTGTTCGATGCTTTTAGGTGGTATGTATTTTGGTGAAACTCAAGAAGCTCTTGGTTGGCGTATTTTCGGCTATATTATCGCTTCAATCATCGGGTACTTTGTAGCTTTAATGATTTTAGAGAAATCGTGGCGCGTTCTGACGAAATGGAAAGGTTATAGTATATTTGTGACAATCATGGTGCTTTTAGCTCTATTAATCAGTTTTGATGTAACAGGTTATGAAAATCGAATTCCTAGCTTAGATAAGATTGAGCGTGCGTATTTCGGCGAAGGTGTTTATATGATGGATGAAAAGCGTTTTGATTCAGACATACATGACTATAAGTATAGAGAACGTTACTATTATCAAGAAAAAGAAAATATCGAAAATATTCGCCAACTCCATGAACAAATAGTTAAAACACAAGGTAGGTTTGACCAATATTCTGGTCACTATCGTAACGCTGTTTTCGGTTATGAGTTAGCAAATGGCAAAATGGTTGTTCGACAATATCGTGTACCTCAAGACTTTTATACAAAACCTAATCAGTTTTATGGTGCTATTTTGGAGTCAGAAGAGCATAAATGGAATGTTCATGGTGTTTTAAGATTGGATGATGTCACCGAAATTGATAAAATTACGATTATGTCCAATCGAGGTATGCAACAATTAACGATTACAAATCGTGATGACATCGAAAGCTTCCATCGTACTTTTCAAAAAGAGTTTAAAGAAGAGACGTATGAACAATTTCAATCTAACGTTGGATCATGGGCGTCTGTCGATTATTTATTGAAAGATAATCAGCGAGTCTATTCAGCTTGGAAGAAATCATTTGATCAAGTAGAAGCTTGGTTAGAAGAAAGAAACCTAGTAAAACAAGCGCGCCTAACAGGAGAGGATATTTCTTATGCTATTGTTATTAAAAAAGATAAAGAATATCTCTATGATTATATGCGCTACGATGATACGCTAAAGGAGTTTGAAAATAGGCCAGATGCCATTCGGATAGATAACTTTGATCAACTTGAAGAGTGCTTAAAACTATCTTCCTGGAATGACAGTGGTGATTTTGTGATCGCCTACTATCTTCATGCTGATTACTCTTCACCATTATTTGAGTCGATTGATTTTAATAATGCTCCTACGTTTATAAAAGAAAAGTTGGAATAATAAAGAAGGATAAACACTAGTTTTTTGGCCTAGTGTTTATCCTTTAATTGTTAAGGGAAGGCAGCTAAGCTTGGTGAGGACGATCACCAAGCTTATTTTTTTGTAGATCATTCTTGAAAAACCAACTAAAGAAACCTCGTAATAGAAAGAGTGTCGCGTAAACACTCATCCAAGTAACTGTCCAATGCCAGCTTACGTAATGGATAAGGTCTGTATTTTTTTCGATTATCACTTCTGGAATTGTGATAGCTGTACATATGAAACAGTAATAAAGAATACGTCTAAAGAGACTGCTGTTTGTTGGATAAAAATAGTTAAAAAAAATACCAATGACTGGATAGACAAAAAACTCAAATGTAAAACTTGTTTGATTTACAGAAGCCAATTCCCGCACTGGATATTCAATTAAATTCCACTGTACGACTAGAATACCGAGAAACCAAGCACTAAATTGTTGAAATAAAAAAGAAATACTTGCTTTTCGATAATGATGATATGGAATAAAAAATAAGGAAATAATTGTGGCAGACCAGACGACATAAAGAATTGTTACTTCAATACTCATGAAGGGCTAACCCCTATTGTATTAGTTGATACGGGCTTCATAAACCAGACAATATATCTTCTAACTAACAGCAACTCAATTGTGAAGTTACAAAAACTCCGAATTAAATTATCGATATTTACACTCATTAGTTCTGTCAGTTCACCAACAATGAGCATAAAAAATAAAATCCCAGCTACAGTTACAATATAATGAACAGTGCGTCTAACCTTCCCTTTATTTTCAGGATACCAAAGTTGAAACAGTACAGCAGCAGTGGGAAAGGCAATATACTCTAAAGAAAAATTGACTTTTGTCGCATCTGGAAACTCACGTACGGGAGCTGATAAAAGACCGAAATAGGTAAGAGTAATACTGAAAATCCAGGTTAATGTTTGAAAAAAAAGGAAGACGGCAACCATTTCACGACGTCGTGATTTTGGAATTACTTTATAGAGAATGACTGGTAAAGTTATCCATAGCACGAATAGAACGATTTGTTCATTGGTCAATTTTAACACCTCCTATAGGAGTTAGTATCTCATAGTGTTTTTTGACTTATGCGAAAAAAGTTTTATATCTAAACCATTTTACCAAAATAAAAATGTTGTGGTTTTCATAGTCTTTCAGCTAATCTATGGATAGAAGTTTTAGGAAGGATATGAATTGCGTGACGACTGAACAATTTTTTACTAATAAATATGGAATCGTTTTAGCTGCGGTCGTATGTACAGCTCTATGGGGGAGTGCATTTCCAGTAATTAAATTAAGCTATGAAGCTCTTAATATCCAGCAAGGGGACACAGCGCAGCAAGTTTTATTTGCGGGTTACCGCTTTTTTCTTGCGGCATTGCTAATTTTTCTATTTATGGCAAGCTTTAAGAAAAAAATTCGCTATGAACAAGGGTCACTGAAGCCATTATTGATCCTCGGCTTTTTCCAAACATTTTTTCAATATGTACTCTTTTATGTCGGTTTAAGTTATAGCACGGGAATACAAGGAGCGATTATTGCTGGGACGATTTCGTTCTTTCAAATTATTTTTGCCCATTTTATGTACGCAAACGATAAACTATCGATGCGCAAAACTGTGGGACTTTTTGTTGGTTTTACTGGTGTTATTCTCGTGAACGTAACGAGGGGAACGTTTGAATTTCAATATGGCTTTGGAGAGCTTTGTTTAACAATTGCCATGGTTTCATGCGCCTATGGAAATATCTTAGCAAGGAACGCATCGGCTAAGCTGAATGTGATGTATTTAACAGCATCCCAAATGTTGTTAGGTGGAATTGGTTTATTAAGTGTCGGAGTTGTTTTTGCGGGGTGGATGCCATTTCAATTTACACCATACTCACTTGGACTACTGTTCTATTTGGCCGTTTTATCTTCAAGTGGATTTGTCATTTGGAATAATATCATGAAATATAATTACGTTGGTCAAGTATCGATGTATTTGTTTTTAATACCAGTGTTTGGAGTGCTTTTATCGTCATTCCTACTTAATGAAATCATCCATATTTTTGTTTTGCTTGGACTGATGTTTGTAACAACGGGGATTATTATAGTGAACCGAAAAAAGCCTACGCGGGCACAGGTGTTGAAGTCAGTTAGTTGAAAATAATGGATAAAGTTGTGAATTCATGGTAGTAGAGCACGATTATCGACAATACTGAAATGATAAGGCACTAATGGTGCGTAATAGAGCCCGAAAATCGTTGAAGCTGAAAAACTGGGTCACTAATACGCCTGCTGAATAATGCCGAAAATCATAAGACAAAAAAGCTGGGGCACTAATGATACGAATTAGCGCCCAACAATAATTAAATAAAACCATTATGTTTAATTTCATCAATCGATTCCTGAATTTTGAGATGATGTACAATTGTCATGACAATAATAATGATACTTAGGCAACTTGATAAAATCGTGCTGCTAATCAATAATCGTTTAACTTTATGATTGAACATAGCGATCACCCACCATTTTTTTCTTTAGTATGTTTAATTATTAGGGGAAATATTTATTTAAGCGTTTATTTTCGTTGAGAACTAACATAGAACAATCATTAGAAATGAATGACGAAAAAGTTGTATACTATTTTTAATAGCGTATCTATTGAAAAATACTAACCAGAAGGGTGGCTATAACATGAAAAAGATTGCCGTTTTTTGTGGTTCAAGCTCGGGGTTTGATCCTTGTTATATGGAAGCAGCAAGAGCGTTAGGGAAGAAACTAGCCGAAGAAAAAATAGATCTTATTTATGGTGGTGCACAAGTTGGGTGCATGGGTGCTGTCGCAGATGCCGTGATTGAAAGTGGTGGGAATGTCATTGGTGTTATTCCTAAAAAGCTAATGAGAGTAGAAATTGCTCATGATAATTTAACCGAGTTACACGTCGTTGAAACGATGCATGAACGAAAAGCAATGATGGCTGAACTTGCCGATGGGTTTATTGCGATGCCAGGTGGATCTGGAACATTAGAAGAGTGGTTTGAAGTGTTAACATGGGCACAAATCGGTTATCACCAAAAACCATGCAGCTTGTTAAACGTAAATAATTACTACACACCGCTCTTAAGCTTATTCGACCATATGATTGAACAAGGCTTTGTCAGGGAGGAATATCGCCCATTAATTATCATGGAACAAGATCCAGCAAAACTGGTTCATAGGCTTCAAAATTATCAACCGACATATGTACATAAGTGGGATTAAGGAGCAGAAATGCTCCTTTACAAATCTCCTCTTCCTTTTTTTAAAAAAATTCAGCTGCACATCAGTTAGGTGGTTATTAAAAAGCCCTAAAATTTGCCAGGCTACTAGTATTTATGGTTAAAATAGCTTAAAAGGCTTTAAATTATATTATCGAATACCTTGGCAAAGGAAGGGTAACTCATGAAAAATGCTCGTTTATATGAAACGCATATTCAAACAACCAATCTAGAGGAAGCTATTGCGTTCTATCAAAGTATTGAATTAGAGCTAGCTTATGTAATTCAGGGTAGGCGTGTAGCTTTTTTTTGGCTAGGCGACAGTTTAAAAAAAGAGCAAATGCTAGGCATATGGGAAGTGTCTAGTGAAAATTTTAGAAAATCACATTTTGCTTTTCATGTACCGTATGAAGCATTACTAAAGGTTCCGAGCTATCTAGCACAAAAAGAGATTAAATTAACAGCAAGTTTTGGACTGGATGCAAGTGAACCAGTTGTACATTCATGGATGCCAGCGGCGAGCTATTATTTTTCTGATAGAGATGGAAATTCGTTAGAATATATTACTGTTCTACAAGGAGATCCCATCCCAGAGCTAGGGGTCGTTCATCTAAGCAAATGGGAGCAAGCAAGTAAGAGATAAATAGATATTAAGATTAGTCAATTTGACTAATCTTTTTTTATGAAAAAAAGGTGTACCATTTTCCTAACCAAACGTAAAAAAGATCTCATTTAAGCGCTATAACATCTTAAAAAAAACCTTCTGGATAAATATCTTAAACTGCTTATACGACTTCACACATCCAGATTAACCTTTTCGTAATTTAACCTATTACAAGTATTTCCCTGTGCTTTAAACTACGACTTCGACGGTGCGATCAGAATTTTTTTGAAGATGACTTATGTCACTTCGTCTTTAAGAACTGTGCGATATAGTTAAAGAAAAATGAAAATTATTAAGTTAGGAGATTATCATGGGGTGTACTCAAAACTGTAATCTTAGTAGTACGTGCTTAAATGTAGTACCTATTTTTCAAGGCATGACTCAAGACGACCTAGCCATTTTACAGGGGGTAGTTACAAGCCGCCGTTTTAATAAAGGAGAAATTGTTTTTAGAGAGGGTGAAAGTTCAAAAGCTCTTTTCATTATTCAAAAAGGATTAATCAAACTTGCAAAAGTTTCAGTTGATGGAAAAGAACAAATTATTCGTTTGCAATTTGAAGGTGATTTCTTTGGGCAGTTTTCATTACTTCAAAATGAGAACCATTATGCAAATGCAGAAACTCTAGAGGAAACCATTATTTGTACAATTGAAAAACAGCCATTTATCGAAGCGTTGGAACGAAGTCCAAACATGGCGCTTCGTTTTATCAGTGCCTTAAATAACCGCTTGCATCATGCAGATGAGTGGATGAGTGTATTAAGCTTAATGGATGTTGAACAGCGGTTAGCGCGGGTAATTTTGTTATTTTCAGAGAAGCTAGCAATAGCAAATGGCCAGTTCACACTTCCAATCTCTAAAAAAGACTTAGCTTCTTTAATAGGAACGACGCCTGAAACTCTAAGCCGCAAACTAGTAGCTTTTGTCGAAAAACAAATTCTAGTCTTAAAGCAGCGTCGAGATATTCAGGTCGTCGATCAAGACAAACTTAAATTAATAGCAGGATTATAACAAGATAAGCGCAGGAGCTTTGGTTAGACATGACATTCATTTAAAATTTCACTGCCATGATCCGGTAGTGCTCTGGAGCCAGTTCATTAATAATTGCCGTCATTCCTAAAGTAGTTAACGCAGTAACCAATGGTTCTGCTCGAAGCAGTAAATGGATTTCAAAAACTGTCCCTGTTGGGGCTTTTTTTACATAATCCAATATTTGATTTCGTGGATGTTCACCGTTTTTAATTTTTTCACGGACATCAATAATAGCTTTATTAGCGTCTAATTGTACATTAAGCATTTTTTTGGACCACCTTTTTGGTTTTATTTAAAAAATCTATAACGTTAGCAGAAGGAAGGGGTTTACTAAAATAGAAGCCTTGAACGGCATCACACGAAGACTTCTTAACGTATGACAACTGTTTATACGTTTCTACCCCTTCTGCGACTACATTTAAATTTAGATCATGTGCTAAGGTTGTAATTGCCGTTGTTAAGGCTTTACTACTAGGGTTTATATCGATGTCAAAAATAAATGATCGATCAATTTTCAAAGTATTTACCGGTAATTTTTTTAAATAATTTAATGAAGAATATCCTGTACCAAAATCATCAATCGATATTTGTACACCAAGATCCTTTAATTGCTGAAGAACTGAAACGGCGGAATCAATATCATGGATAACCATACTTTCAGTAATCTCAAGCTCAAGAAGACTTGGGTCAATCTTTGTTTCCTTGATGACAGCTTCGATTTTTTCAACAATATTTTTTTGGAGAAATTGTTGTGCTGATAGATTTACAGCAACGTGGAGAGAGTAAAATCCTGCTCTTTCCCACTGCTTAATTTGTAAGCAAGCATTCTTTAGTACCCAATCACCAATCGGTAAAATTAAGCCTGTTTCTTCGGCAATAGGAATAAAATCTGAAGGTGGAATCATGCCAAAATCAGGGTGATTCCATCTTAATAGTGCTTCGAAACCTAGAATTCTATTTGTTTTCAAATCTAGCTGAGGCTGATAACTTATCGATAATTGATGATTATCTATTGCTTTGCGCAAATCATTCTCAATGATTAACCTCTCAAAGGCACCTGCATTGACCTCCACTTTCGCCATTTCAAATTGATTTCTCCCCTTTTTCTTTGCCCGGTACATCGCAGAATCAGCATTTGAAATTAGTACTTCGGCTTCATCACCATCATACGGATACAAGCTCACTCCAATACTAGTTGTAATATGAATTTCAATCTCGTTCAAATGAAAAGGAAGTGCAAATTGTTCTAAAATGATTTTTGTTAATTTCTCTGCATCTGCTTCACTCTCGATACCCTCCAAAATACAAATAAACTCGTCACCACCCATTCTTGCAACGATATGGTCATTACCAAGACTAGATTTAAGTCGTTGTGAAACTTGTTGCAAAAGGAGATCGCCATAAGAATGCCCTAACGTATCATTAACAAATTTAAATCGATCAAGATCTAAAAAAAGCACTGCAAAGATTCGTTCGTTTTGTCGAGAATAAGTAAGGGTTTTCTGGAGTTCTTGTTGAAGCAAAAATCGATTAGGGAGCTTCGTTAGCGAATCAAGTCCGCTTTTTTGAAAGGTTGAAAATAAAAACATCTTATGGGTTGTCTCACCTAAGTCATTTTCGACTGGATTTGTCGTAAGCCAATGGTTAAGTAGACTACCATTTTTCCTTTTAAGATTAATCTCACCTTGCCAGCTACAAGGAGTAGGTTGAGTAAAGAAATTACTTGCTTTTTTATGAAGCACCTCGGTCTCATCGTAACCACTTATTTGTAGGAATGCGGAATTGACAAACTGAACTGTGCCCGCTAAATCAATTATCAAAATTCCATCGTTAAATTGTTGCAAGGCATCTTTGTAGAAATTTTCTACATCTTTCGCCATCATTTCTTTCACCTCGTGAAATCAGCCATTACAATTATCATACTGAGTAAAACCATCCATGTAATTGATATAAATCAAGGTTATTAACAACTTTCTTTGTGATAATGAAAGAAAAAAATGGAGTTGAATTTCGTGAATTTATTCACTTTTGATGATATGAAAAATATTAAACGCAAAACTCTAGGCGATGCTGTTCCATTAGAGCTTTTTCGTTCTGTTCGGTTAATCGGCATGTACCAAGGATTACCTATGAAAGGGAAAAATACGACACTAGCAGTAGGACGTAAAATTGGTGAAAGTATGGAAGTAACCTCACTTGAAGAGGCTTTGCAGTTATTTGAGGAGTTAAAAATCGGTATCCCAAGGGTTATTGAGAAAAACGGAAGTGAACTACATATAGCAATTGAAGATTGCTTTTGTGAGGGTCTTCCTGTCCATGAAGGAAATATGGTTTGTGATTTAGAGGGTGCTATTCTTGAAGGTGCGCTTTCACCCATTTATAAAGGCAAAATTCATGTTCGTGAGGTTAAGTGTAATGTTAACGGTGATGCGGAATGTGAGTATAAGATTAGATTTTCGTAACAATATCCCTAGAAAATCCAAGCGTCTTGGGATCTGCGAGTAGATTAGAGACTTAGCATAAAGATGCATATATTTATTCAATTACTTTTTTGGGACACTCTATTAGTGTACTATTTAGAACACAGTGGTTACCTAAAAGGAATCACTGTGTTCTCTTGTATATTGAAACCTTTCTTAGTCTTTAAACGTCAATAGTAGAGGAGGGAGATGTATATGATGCGCTTAATTAAAGGTCTTTGTATGCTTGGCTTCGTGTTGTTCCTAGTGGCTTGTCAATCGTCACAGCTAGGTCATGACCAAACAAAAACGTTTGCCAAAATGTACCCAGCGGAATTAGCCGATGTAACTCAACTAGAAATACGCCGAGGTGACGGTGAAGTAAAAATGATTACTGATCTTCAATTAATTGGGAATCTGTTCCAAAAAATAAGAGATCTACCGTTTGTACCTGATGAAGATCAAGAGGGAGGGGTCGGCTTTTTATATGCTGTTAAAATATATGAACAAAGTGAATTGACCTTTACCTTTACAACAAACAAGATTAATGGTTATTACTACAAATCAAATGAAATAGTAAATTCAGCGTTGGAACAACTATTCAAAGAAGATAATTCCAAAAACGTAACCCAAGATATAAGCATGACAGGGTATGTAGTTAAAAAAGAAGAAGATTGAATTCTTGTCATAAGTTCCGAAAAACAAGATTTTAGTGCAACAGGAGGAATTGCAGAGTATTATGAAGCGATTTGGTTTTCTGATGCCCCATTAGGTGTCATATTAGGTGAGAAAGTAGAAGTGTGGTACGAGTATGTCTTAACATCTTACCCAGGTCAATCGACTGCTGAGAAAATTACGATTATGCCAACAGAGCAACCAATAGAGGCCACCTTGACCGAAGCGGAGGCTGTGGCACAAGCACTGGAGAACGATGCACTAAACGGCGACATGTCGATCTACACAATTTTATTCGTTAGTTACGACACGAACTCAAGGCTTTGGTCGGTCCATGTTAAAGACGCAATGTCCCCAGAGGAGGAAATCACAATTGAGGTACGTGATCATTAATCTTTAACAAAAATAAATGAGAGGATTTGATTACCTGCGGTGATATGATCAATATCCTTTAAATTAAAATGTTCAACGACATGAAAGTCAACGGTATAAAATAACAGCGAGTGTTTTTCCTCGTCTATATCTAAAATTGTTCCGTACACTGAAGTTAACCCTCTATAAGGTATTTTCAATTCTAGTGATACTGATGTAGAATTTTCTTTAAGTTTTTTTAGAGGATTCATATAATATTCCCACCCTTCAATGTTATTGACATTATATTATAACCAAAACAAAAAAGAAAAAATGAGCACTTAGTCTTGGTTTAAATTCTTTCAAGATCGACGTCTTCTAACTGGCTATAGTAAGAAATTAAATCTTAGCCAGTTAGTCGTTCAAGTTTTTCTAATATTTTGTCATCGAGTTATTTTTAAGATATACTAATTTTTAGAGAAACGAAATAAATAGTAGAGGAGAACTTAACGATGGCGAAAAAAACAATGCGAAGTGAAGTTTCTGTTGAACTAACATGGAATTTAAATGACTTATTTGAAACAAAAGAGGCTTGGGAAAAAGAGCTTGCCGCGGTTGAAGCAGATTTACCTACTGTAACTCAATATAAAGGGAGACTAGGTGAAGGTGCGCGTGTCTTACTAGATTGTTTAAATGCTCAAGAAGAATTATATAGACGGGTAATCCTTGTCGCTACATATGCACGATTAAAACAAACAGAAGACGGAACAAACCCAGAATCTCAAGGGAATTCAGCCCGCACAGGAGCGGTACTTGCCACTGTTGAAGCTGGCTTAACATTCGTTGATTCAGAGATCCTTGCTTTACCAGATGGAACAATTGATCAATACTTAAAAGAAGAAAAAGGATTAGAAGATTTCCGTAAAAACCTTGAAGAGCTAATGGAGAAAAAGCCTCATCAGCTTAGTCCGGAGACAGAAGAAACGTTAGCGGCATTAGGACAAGTGTTGTCTTCCCCTTACATGACATATGAAATGAGTAAATCATCTGATATGGATTTTCCATCATTTAAAGATGATCAAGGTCAGGAATTACCATTGACATTT
Source organism: Anaerobacillus isosaccharinicus (assembly GCF_001866075.3). Taxonomy (GTDB): domain Bacteria; phylum Bacillota; class Bacilli; order Bacillales; family Anaerobacillaceae; genus Anaerobacillus; species Anaerobacillus isosaccharinicus. Next base: position 2,586,827 of record NZ_CP063356.1, read on the forward strand.
GCTCTTTTCGAAGATCGGTATGAACTATCAGCAAATACAGAAGTACGTAGAAATTCATACGAAGCGTTTACGAAAACGTTACATCAATATAAAAATACGTTTGCTGCTACTTACGCGACAGAAATTAAAAAACAAGTAGTTTTATCTCGTCAGCGTAAGTACGAAAGTGTTACTCACATGTTACTTCAGCCGCACCAAGTGACATTAGAAATGTACAACAACCAACTAGATATTATTCAAGAAGAACTAGCGCCACATATGCGTCGCTTTGCCGAGTTAAAAAAGCGAGTTCTTGGTTTAGATAAAATGATGTTTTGTGATTTAAAAGCACCGCTTGACCCAGAATTTAATCCGACGACGACCTATGAAGAAGCTTCTGAAACGATTCTTAAGTCGTTAGAAGTTATGGGACCAGAATACCATGGTGTGATGAAAAAAGCGCTAACTGAAAGATGGATTGATTTAGCTGAAAACGTTGGGAAAGCGACAGGCGCATTTTGCTCAAGCCCATACGGAGTTCATCCTTATATTTTAATTACATGGACAGATATGATGCGCGGTGCCTTTATTCTGACGCATGAATTAGGCCATGCAGGTCACTTCTACTATGCTGGAGGAAATCAGCGACTTGTGAATACACGTCCATCTCTTTATTTTATCGAAGCACCATCAACGATTAATGAGTTGTTATTAAGTCAACATCTGTTAAAAACAACGGATGATACTCGTATGAAGCGTTGGTTATTATTGCAGTCTCTTGGAACATATTACCATAACTTTGTAACACACTTACTTGAAGGTGAGTTACAACGTAGAGTGTATGCCTTAGCTGAAGCGGGGAAACCAATTACAGCTACAATTCTTAGTGAACAAAAGAAAGAGTTATTAGAGAAATTCTGGGGAGATACTGTCGAGATTGATGACGGAGCAGCCCTGACGTGGGTGCGTCAACCTCATTACTATATGGGCCTTTACCCTTACACTTATTCAGCAGGTCTTACAGCGTCTACTGCCGTTGCCGAGCTGATTAAAGAAGAAGGTCAGCCAGCGGTTGATCGCTGGATCGAGGTATTAAAAGCAGGTGGAACGATGAGACCGCTAGACTTAATGAAGCACGCTGGGGTTGACATGTCGACACCAGATCCAATTCGTAAAGCAGTTGCATACGTTGGCTCACTCGTTGACGAATTAGAAAAAAGCTACGAATAATACCAATGAGAAGACTTTTTAAAAGTGATCGTCTATAACATAATAATAATTATTCAATATTATCGGCATTGTTCGTAACTACAGGTAGTTTGGTATGGCTCAGTTTAGGTAATGAAATTCACTCAACAGAAAAAATTAAAATAAAAAGTTTAAAATAATTTCACATGGGTATAATAACAGAGCAAGTAAATTTGCAATTTCATGTATTTGCTACATGCTAGGAGGAAACAAAAATGGAACATGGTAAAGTTAAATGGTTTAACAGTGAAAAAGGTTTTGGGTTCATTGAGCGTGATGGTGGGGATGACGTATTCGTTCACTTCTCAGCTATTCAAGGCGAGGGTTACAAATCATTAGATGAAGGTCAAGAAGTAACTTTTGACATCGAAAATGGTCAACGTGGTCCACAAGCGACTAACGTTCGTAAAGCATAAAAATAGTGAACCAAGTGACAGATCCTATTCATTTAGGGTCTGTTTTTTGATGGAAAAAATTAATTTTAACCAACAAAGGTATTACCTACATGGGTACAGAATAACTATAGTGTGTTAAGTGTTGAACAATTCAAACGTATATATTTATATGTTTACAATATTATGAAATTTATCGTATTATTATAGTTGAAAAGAACCGGTTAAAAATACCTACAAAATTATCTAGGGAGTTAAAATTATGCAGTATATCCTAGTAAGCCTGCTATTTTTATTATTAGGGATTTTTGCTTATACTCTTTTTCTACATGAGCGAGATATTGAGAAGGAAAATCGTAATTTTTTTATTGGCCTTTTTGCTTTGATTGCCATTCTTGTTTGCAAACAGTTTCCGATCCCAAACTTTTTTGGGGGGGTATTCGATTTTAAATACATCCCATTTCTTCTTGGTGGAATATATGGGGGGCGTTATGTTGCCTATGCATTGTTTATTGGGCTTACTGCTTTTAATTTTTATATTGGAGACGAACATTATGTAAGTAATTTGGTTATTAGCAGTTTAATGCTTTTCACAATTGTTTACTTCCTTCTTCCAAAATTTCATTTGTTTTCAAAGAAAAAGAAAATAATCAGTCTAATGATTGTGCTTTTTTTCTTTTCTTGTTTAACAATTGTTTTAAATGTTGGTTTAATTAAAGAAGTCATGGAAAATCCTGGTTTATTTGTCATGTTTGGTATTGTCCAAGCGATTTCTATAGGGATGATTGTTTTGATTAGCGAATACATAAGGGAAAGTACGATTATTAAGGCTGAGTATATTGAGGCAGAAAAGCTTCGTGTTGTAAGTCAATTAGCAGCAAGTGTTTCTCATGAAGTAAGAAATCCGTTGACGGTAACAAGGGGATTCATTCAACTTCTCGATGATCCCAATTTAGACCAAAAGAAAAAGGTAGAATTTTTACATTTATCATTACAAGAGTTGGATCGGGCCCAGGAAATTATCACACAATATCTCACATTGGCAAAGCCTATTAACAGAGATCATGATGCGCTTCTTCATCTTCCAGAGGAAATTGATTACATTACAAGAGTGATGAATCCGTTTGCATTATTACACGACGTTGAAATAATGACCGAAGTCCATGCTGAATGTCAGATCGTAGGTGATCAACAGAAGTTGCGTCAATGCTTAATGAATCTCGTTAAAAATGCTATTGAAGCGATGGAAAATGGGGGTAAGGTGACTCTAACTGCTGGTTATCATGAAGAACAGGTAGTGATTAGTATCCGCGATACAGGAGTGGGGATGTCAAAAGAACAAATATCTTTGCTTGGTGGAGCATATCAGTCAACGAAAGATACAGGAACAGGGCTTGGTTTAATGGTAGTCTTTAATAGTATAAGAGCCATGGGAGGAAAAATAGAGGTTGAAAGTAGTGAGGGAGTGGGCACAGTGTTTAGTTTAACATTTCCCAAAATAACCGAGGCAAATCATGAGAACTACAATAAAAGTAGAATTGTATAATATTAATAGAAGAATCAACCTGATATATATTTTTTTCATAGGGGCAGGTGATTAAATGATAAACTTGCTGTTAAATGTGTTGATTATTTTAGTATGTGTATTTTTGTTGTCTTATTTATTTTTGCAATTTCCACAAGTGAATAAGAAGTATCGGCAGTTTATCATAGCTTCTATTTCTATGCTTGGGATTGCTTTATGTATGTTGTTTCCATACTACGATCTTGATGGGGCTATTTATGATTTACGAATTATTCCATTTTTATTAGGAGCATTATATGGAGGGAGAAAGGTAGCGGCTTCCCTATTTATTGGTTTATTGTTAGTCAGGTTTTATATTGAGTTTGATCCAGGTTTTTTTGTTAGTGCTGTTCATGCATTTCTCTTGTTGCTATTCACTTACCATTTTTCTTCACTATTTTTGAAAAGTAAGCTATCGAGGCAACTCTTAATAACTCTCTCTCTTGTTTTTGTAATGGCATTTTTAAACTATAGTATTTTCTTCATTTTTTATTTTGAACGATTAAATTATTCTTTAATTACTTCTGCCCTAAACCACTTTACTATTCTGAGCTTAACCTTAATCTTAGTACTATACATAATTGAATATATTAAACGAGATTTAAAGTTTAAAGAAGAGCTCAATGGCGCCGAGAAATTGCGTGTTGTGAGTCAATTAGCAGCAAGTGTTTCTCATGAAGTTCGAAATCCATTAACAGTTACGAAAGGGTTTTTGCAATTATTAAGAAACGAGAATATCGAATATGAAAAACAGAAGGAGTATTTAGCACTATCTTTACAGGAATTGGATCGAGCAGAGCAGACAATTACTAACTACTTAAATTTTGCAAAGCCAAGCGAAAAGTATAATGTAGAGAAGCTTTGTTTAAAAAAAGAAATTGAATATCTTGTTGAGGTGATCACACCGTACGCCTTAATGCAAGGTGTAGAGATCGTCATTTCTACGCTGAAAGATGGTAGATTTGTTTTTGGAGATAAGCATCGATTACGCCAATGTTTAATTAGCATAGCTAAAAATGGAATTGAAGCGATGCCTAATGGTGGAGAGCTAACAATTTGTACTAGAAAGGGAATCGAAGAAAATGTCATTTCAATTAAGGATAATGGGGTTGGAATGTCACAAGAAGATTTAGAACGGTTGGGTACACCACTAAAGACAAAAGAAGTAGGCACAGGTATTGGTACGATGGTTGCTTACAGCATCATTAAAGAGATGGGCGGCAAAGTGAAAGTGGAAAGTAAGCGTGGTATCGGAACTGAATTTTCACTAGTGTTTCCTAATGAAAAATAAGTGTCAGTTCACTTAGGTGAGCCGACACTTATTTGTGTGAAGGATAATTTAAAAGTTATACCAATTTGACATAAAGACAAACGTACCAATAATTATAGCAATATAAACAAAACCAATCTTTGCAATTTTATCTAAGTGCTTGCGCTTCATATCATCATTAGTCTCTAGGCGATAAAGTTTTAGACGTTTAGAGAATATCCCAAGGAATGCTCCTAGGGCTAAGATAAGAACAACTGATATCCAAACTCTAAATGATGTAAAAACAGGGTATAATATGAACCCAGTAATAAGCGTTACGAATAGCGCTAAATTCGCTAGCATGACAATTCCTTTCCAAATAGGCGCAGACTCTAATGGTTGTCCATTACGGCTTTTAATGAATGCTAGAATTGGAAGCGGCACGACAGCAAGGAATAGTATAGAAATAATTTGATGGATAATTAAAGACATTGTTGACCTCCTAATATGATTGCAGATGAGAATAGATTATCAGTATTGACAAGGGTAAAGCAAATTATATGCATTTTGACGTGAAAAAATTTTTTTCTGTTTTCTCGCACCCTTAGGATAATGTTACAATAATATATATCATTAGGTATTTGACTAGATGAACGGGTAATAATATTATTGAATTTTTGATTGAAAGGGCTGGTTTATAGTGACGACCACTCATACGTACTCAAAGGGTGAAGAAATTGCGAACGCCATCACCCATGGAATTGGGATTATTTTTAGTATTTCTGCATTAACATTGTTAATTGTTTTTGCTGCTTTAGAAGGTTCTGTAGCATCTATTATTAGCTACACTGTTTATGGAGTGACAATGCTACTTTTGTATGTATCGTCAACACTTCTTCACGCCTTCCCAGAAGGAAAAGTAAAGAATTTATTCGAGATTTTTGACCACTCGTCCATATACTTATTTATCGCAGGATCTTATACACCAATTTTAATAAATGTTATCGGCGGAAAACTAGGGGTCTATTTGCTAGCGATTTTATGGTCTATTGCCGCAATAGGTATCTTGTTTAAAATATTTTTTGTTAAACGCTTTTTGTATGCTTCAACAATGCTCTACATTGTTATGGGCTGGCTCATTGTTTTCGCTTGGCAACCTTTAGTGACAAATTTTGATGATGTTGGTTTAATCCTATTAATTATTGGTGGTTTATTGTATACAATTGGAGCATTATTTTATATGTTTCGCTGGTTCCCGTTTCATCATATGGTTTGGCATCTGTTTGTCCTAGCTGGAACGATCGTCCACTTTTTTGCGATATTGATATTTGCATAACAGGAACTGGTTTTATCTTGACGTTGCGGACATCAGTTCCGTTATTTTTGATAAAAATTGAGCTTTTTGGCAAATAGTGATGATTTTGAACACATAACGGAACTGATGTCCGATAAAATCAAAAAAATCGAAAATTAATGAAAATAACGGATTTTATGTCCGTAAAACCACTAAGCTCAGCACACATCAACCCTTGTTGTGTGATTTTTTTTGTATAACTAAGAAGTTTTTGGATTAAAAGGTAAAAGATTATAGCTAGTTAAAAATTGTGATCACACCTATAATGAAGAAGGTTTTAAATTAGTTCGAATTAAAGGAAGTGTATGATATGTCAAAGAAATTATCCATGGTTGGATATGCTTTTGTTATTGTTCTAGTAGGGTTCTTTTTTTACCAACAATATATTGGCAACCCAAACGTAATTTTAGCTTATATTGATGAAACAGATTATATGGTTCAACAATATAACGATTTGTACGATGGTGAAGCGAAAGCCATTGATACATCTGATGGAGAGTTAACTAAATATACGGAAGAAATATTAATTCCAGGTTTAAAAGAGATTTTAGCTGCTTCTACAGCGTACAGTGAGAAAATAGAAAACAATGAGCTAAAAGACGTTCACAACCTTCATACAGAGGCTATTTCTTATTATTTACAGGCTGAAGAGGCTTGGGTAGCTGGCGAAAGCTTTGATGAATTTTTTGTTAAAGGTGATGAGTTGTACGAATTATATGAAGCTGAGTTTGGAAGACTTGCAGAAAAAATGAATGTAGAACTCGAGTGGGAATAAAAAAGATGAGCTAGTTGTCGATGACTGACAATCTAGCTCATTTTTTTCTGTAACGTTTTCTATGTTTCCTATAGTAAGAGATTGAAGTCTCTACCTCATTTTCCCCCTGGCATCAACAGGCCAACTGTCAACGATAACACTATTACGGTGAACATTGTATTCGTCAAAAAGATTAGCAACAACACAAGCATGGTTTGGGATAATTTGCACTTTATCAGTTAGGGCTAATGTAGAAGTCGCACTTAGTGTGGCAACGCCATGTTCTTCAGAAAGTCTTTCTATTGTAACTTCAGGGTGGCCAATGACGCTACCGAAACCAACAACGCTTTTGTTCCCATGGGCACCTTGGTCTAAGGCGAGTGCTTTACTACCAGTGTCGAAAATGATGCGATCTTTTTTTACACTGGCAACGGAAGCAAGGACTGTTAAAGCACAGTTAGAAGCTGTTGCGACGCCGAGTCCTACTTGGCACATATCGTAAAAAGCTGCGTTTCCAGGTCGAATTTCAGTTATTCCGTCAATGGTAGCACCGTATTTAAATGTTGGTGTAGATCCAATACTTCGATGTTTGATTGGAATCCCTGCTTGCTCACAAAGGATTGCGCTGTCTAATACTGTTTGTGCTTCACATTTGGCGATCGATTTAATTTGTTCGAGAGAAGTTGCTGCGTAAGAGTGGCCAGCATGAGTGAAGATACCTGTTAAATGGATGTTAGGTAGTTTGGTAATCTCCGTTGCAAGGTCTAACACTTCATTTACTTCAACACCGCAACGGTTTAAGCCTGAATTTACTTTGATCCACACTGTTATGGGACTGGCACCGTTAAATGCTTCATCAACGATTTTGGCTTGCTCTAGTGAATCAATAGCTATCGTGATTTTTGCCTGATTAGTTAACGTTCGAAGTCGCTCTAATTTTTGTTCACTTGATAGGGGATAAGCGATTAAAATATCAACTATTCCAGCAGCGACCATGACCTCTGCTTCTTCAAGTTTTGCAACTGTTATTCCACATGCCCCTCTTTCAAGCTGCATTTTTGCGATTTGAAGACTTTTATGAGTTTTTATATGAGGTCTCCAGCTAATATTGTTTTCTTTGGCAATGGAACTAATTTCATCTAAGTTTTTTTCGAGCAGATTGAGGTCAAGGAGTAAAGCAGGAGTATCGAGCTTAAGTATGGAATTATTGGTCAAGAGAGATCACCTCATTTTCAAAGTTTGATTACTATGACTGTATCATAGGAAAAGAAGTGAGGAAAGTTCAAACGATTCGTAATAGCATATGTAGTTCACCCTAATCAATTAAGGAGATTTCAGGGAAATGCATTTGTTTCTACTATAAATAATTGAAAATTTCATCCACCATACATTTATTTACAGTATTTGTAAAAGATATATTCATATCGGTGAAAGAAGGTATGAATTTGAACATCATTATTATAGTACTTTTGTTTCTATTAAATATAAGATATCAATCGTTTAAGCACCTAAAAAAATATGCACCAACTATGGTATATGTATCAACATTTAATGCACTTTATTATTATTTATGTAAACATTATTTGCTATGGGACTTTAAGTCAATAAATCTCAGTGTTAGATGGTTAAGGGGATTACATATATTTATCTTAACGCCTTCTTTGGTTCTCTTATATTTAACGAAATTTCCTAGAAAGATCGAGAAACAACCAATTTATATTCTAAAGTGGGTGGCTGTTTCAAGTATCTGTGAGTTTATTGTTTTCAAACAAGGGTTACTTTTCTTCAAAAGGGGCTGGAATATAGGTTGGTCAGCGTTGTTATATTTAAAAATGTATGTTTATAGTTATTTCTTTAAAGAACATAAGCTAACAGTTCTCGGCCTTTCGATCATTACAACAGTTACTGCATTAAAAATCTTTAACGTTCCACTTAGAAATGATCAATTGAAGGGACCTCTCGCTATCCCTTTTTTAAAGAAAAAAAAGAAATTCATATCATTTTAAGAAAGGATGGTATTTGCCATCCTTTTTCTAATTTATTTGAAGTCCATGTGGGAATTTGTGTAAAAATTATAAAAGTAAAGAATTCTTTTGATTGCCTCTTGCATTTTTTGGTAAACTATATTATAGTACATTACAACAGTAATGCACTATGTTAGATACTTAGTTAGGGGGTGCGCCGTGATTTTAAATACTGATGGAACGAAGCCAATTTATGTTCAAATTTCTGATTGGCTAGAAACCGAAATATTGTCTGGAAATATTGGAGCAGATGAGAAGGTATATTCTCAATATCAACTTGCCGAGATGTTTAATATAAACCCCGCAACAGCAGCAAAAGGCTTAAATATGTTAGCAGATGAGAATATTGTGTATAAAAAACGAGGGTTAGGGATGTTTGTGTCTCCTGATGCACTTGATATGATTTTGATAAAACGGAAAAGTCTAACGTTAAAACGATTAGTTTTAGAGATCGTAACAGAGGCAAGGCAACTTGGTGTATCCGAAACAGAATTGGTTGAGATGATTAAAGAAGTGAATAACGTTAGGGAGGAATAGAGATGAATGTCATTCAATGTGAAAACTTAAATAAAAAGTACAGTAGCAGTCATGCCTTAAAAAACTTGTCATTTACAATTGAGGAAAATAAAATTACTGGATTGATTGGACGAAATGGCGCCGGAAAAACAACCTTATTAAAACTAATTGCTGGCTTTTCACAACCGTCTTCGGGTAAAGTGGTGGTTTTTTCTGAAGTCCCTTTTAATAACTTGAAAGTTTCCCAAAATATGATTTTTATAGATGATAACATGACGTTACCCCAGTCAATAAGTTTGTTAGATATCTTGTATACTGCCAATGATTTTTACGAAAATTGGGATATGGAGTTAGCAAGACGTCTATTTGACTATTTTTCATTTAATCCAAACGATCTTCAGAAAAATTTATCAAAAGGAATGAAAAGTACGTTTCATGCCATTATTGGTTTAGCAGCTAGGTGTCCGTTAACAATCTTTGATGAACCGACGACAGGGATGGACGCGTCTGTTCGAAAAGATTTTTATCGTGCCCTATTAAAAGACTATCTAGAACATCCACGAACGATTCTATTATCTAGCCACCATTTAAATGAAATCGACGACTTAATTGAAGATGTGTTACTCATTAAGAATGGAGAGAAATACCTTCAAATTTCAGTAGAAGAATTAAAACAATTTGCGATTGGCTTAAGTGGAAAAAAGATTGTTGTTGACGAATGGACAAAAGGAAAGGAAATTATTTATAAAAAAATGGTGGGAACTGACAGTGCTTATGTAGTCGTCCACAATGATTATATGAAAGAAGATCTTGAGAAAGCTCGCTTAAATGGGATTGATATTAGTAGCGTTGCTGCCGAAGATGTATGTGTTTATTTAACAAATAAGACGAAAGGCGGAATTGATGATGTCTTTGACAAGCGTTAATGCAGCGGAAATAATAAAAAAACAATATTTCTATAAATTACGTGCTCATTATGGAATATTTACATCGTTATTCATTACACAATTGGTTGCTCTAGCATTCTCATTTATGGCCAGTGGTTCAATGGGGTCTGGTGGTGAGGGTGTTTCGATTAATGTTAGTTTTTATACAGGTAATGTCATTATTGCATTCACGATGCTTTGGGCATTTATTAGTGGAGTCTCAATGAATTCTAAGCTTGTTAGAAATGGTGATTTTTCTTTTGTGACCAATCGTTTAACTAGTCATGTATCTAGCCTTGCTTTTTTGTTAACAACGACCGTTGTCGGTGGGATCATGGCAATGCTTGGAAGTTCATTGTTGAAAACGATTATTTACTTTTTAAAAGGTGATAGTATATTAAATCATACGTATTCGATCCCAGTTATTGAACTGTTAATTGGAGTCATTGCTACAATTCTTTATGTAACTCTTTTTGGCATATTTGGGTATGCGGTAGCAAGTCTCACTCAATTAAATAAAATCTTTATTTTCTTGCTCCCCCTTATATTCATAGGTTTACTATTCGTGGAAGGTAAAACAAACGGTCAAGGGCCACTTTCAGTCGTTTTTAGATTTTTTGCCATGGAATCTTCGTTATTTTTATTCGCGATAAAAGTGATCGTCGTGATAGGTATTCTTTGCTTAACAGCGACTACGATGTCCAACAAGCTGGAGGTGCGAAGATGAATGTTCTTATAACAGCAATATTGCCACTCTTTATTTTGTTAATTGTTGCAGCGATTGCGACTGGATTGATTAAATTGACAGCACAAAATGCCAAATTCCTTAATGGTAAGGCTATCATGTACATTTTTGCGGGGTATGGAGCGATTGTATTTAGTTCGGTCTTATTCACTTATACAATTCCTTCAGAGACTTCTGAAATCGGTGAAATCTCAACGAAACAGGTACAAGAAATTACTGATCATTTTTATGAGGCAATAAATGAAGGTAATTTAGCAGAGGTTGAAGGTGTGAAGGTTACTGATAACTGGAATTTTCCTTTTAATGAAAATATATTAAACATTAAAACCGTCTTAAATGATTCTTATTCACATTCCTGGGTTGTAGTTGATAAAGACACAAATCTCGTTGACGAAGTAAGGATAACACGATACACCACACCACACATTGTTAATGGTGTTGAATATACAGAAAGAATTAATTCACCCACGTTGAATTTACAAAGTAATACGTTAACAATCAAACCGCCGGGGCGTACTGAGATTAGATTATCGAAATTTCATAAAGAATTTCCAATCACTCAATTCACTGGGGAAAAAATGTTTCCTAGCCACGAAAGTACTTGGAGTGCCAATGTACTATACTTGCAAGTTCCTGCACACGTTAAAATTACTGCAGATGAAAATGTAAGTTTACAATATCGAGGACAGTAAAGGTTAGATTACTTAGGTAGCTAACTTCTAAGGCATAGAAGCGATTACTAAAAATGGTAATCGCTTCTATTTCTGAAGAGAAACATGCTAGTATAGTAGTATACAAACATAATTAAGAGAGGGTCAATGGATGAAAAAAAAGTTACTGATTTTCGGAGCGGTCCTACTGTGCCTCCCCATAAGTTACCTAGCTTTTGTTCATAGCTTGATGACAAAAGCAGCACAACAAGAACCACCAAATGATATAGCCCATGTCATCGTTTTAGGAGCAAAATTAAATGGCGATGTTATGAGTCTTTCGTTATATTACCGAGTTCGTGAAGCGCTTCATTATCTAGAAGATAATCCAAAGGCAAAGGTGATTGTTTCAGGTGGGCAAGGTGAGGGTGAGTGGATCACAGAAGCAAGTGCAATGGCTACTTATTTTATTGAAAATGGCATTGAGGAAAATAGAATTATTCTTGAAGAATTATCGACAACAACGTTTGAGAATTTTAAATTTAGCCGCGGGAAAATTGGGGAAGAGATTAAAGAGGTTGTTGTGGTTACGAATGACTTTCATTTGTATAGAGCGATGGTCATTGCTAGGCGTCAAGGTTTTGAACCCTACCCATTAGCTGCCGAAACACCGCGAGTTGTAAGAGAGAAGTTGTGGACTAGGGAATATGTAGCCATTTTAAAAACTTGGATTTTTGATCGGTAATATATTTAAAATCTTGAAATAGAGCAGTTATCACTCCTGAATTTTAAGAAAAATATGACAATTTTGTTTACGTGATGCCTATCCACCGTTTAGAATAGTTAGTATATATTCTAAATAGTACCATTGATACGATTTAAGTCAGTTTCCTAATAAAACTGTTTTCCAAGGGGAAGTAGGTGTAAAAAGTGGAACTAGATGGACTTTTAGAAGTGCTAAATGAATTAGGGTATGTTGGGATATTTCTTTGGTTATGGCTTGGAATGCTAGGTATTCCAATTCCTAATGAAGCGATTGTAACATCTATAGGGTACTTGTCAGGTACGCAAATTTTACAAGCAGATAAAGTTTTTGTTATGGGCTATTTAGGCATCGTTGCAAGTTTGACGACGAGTTATTTGTTAGGAAGAGTAATCGGTAAAACACTAGTAAACTATTTTTCTAAAAAGAGAGGAACCAAATCATCTATTAGAAAGGCTGTTTACTTAATTAAGAAATATCATGTGTATTCCTTAGTTGTCAGCTATTTTATTCCTGGCGTTCGAATTTTTGTTCCCTTTTTATACGGAATGATGCGCCTTTCATATGTGCGCTTTGCCGTACTATCCTATACAACAGCGCTGCTTTGGTTTTGTTTATTTTTCTTTTTTGGCATGATTACTGGAAAAAATGAGGATCTTTCAATCTTAATGATTATTGCAGTGATTGTATCTATAAGTATTATTACGATGATTTTTAATTCACATAAAAAAAAGAAGCGTGTTGAAGAGTCTTTTCATAGCTAAAGTTGAAGTCTTTAAAGGATGTGGTCGTGTGTTATCCGGAATTCGCATCATTGATTTTAGTCAGTATTTACCTGGCCCATATGCAACAATGAGACTAGCAGACAAAGGCGCAGAGGTTATTGTCGTTGAACCTCTAGAAGGTGAGTCGAGTAGACATTTAGAATTGAAAAGTGAAGGAACGAGTTTACTATATTTAGCTAACAATCGAAATAAAAAAAGTATTGCAATCAATTTGAAGGAGCCAAAAGGACAGCAGTTGGCTCTAGATTTAATAAAAGAAGCTGATGTTGTTGTAGAAAGTTTTCGACCTAGTGTTATGAAAAGGCTAGGATTAGATTATGAGACTGTAAAGAAAATAAAAAATGATATTATTTATTGCTCAATATCAGGTTTCGGACAAATGGGACAGATGAGTCATTTAGGTAGCCATGATTTAAATTATTTGGCAATAAGTGGGGTCCTTGCCCAACTAAAGGATGAGAGGGGAAGACCAATGGTCCCCTCTGTTCAGCTTGCTGACCATCTTGGGTCATTTAACTGCACAGAAGAAATTTTAACCGCAATGATTAAGCGTTCGAAAACAAACGAAGGTAGTTACATAGATTTGTCGCTTGTAGATGCCCTTGTTTCAATCATGGGGACAAATTACATGCACTATAGTGAAGCTAAGCAATATCGAGGTGTTCCTGAGCTTATTGGTGAAAAAAGTTGTTATAACATTTATGAAACACAAGATGGAAGGTACGTTGCTTTTGCTGCATTAGAAGAAAAATTTTGGACTAATTTTTGCAAAGCGGTAGGAAAAGAAGAATGGATCCCGCTTCACAAAGAAACTTGTCCATTTTTTCATAAAGAAATAACTGAATTTTTCAAAAAAAGAACACTAGAGCAGTGGACGCAATTTTCATTTAAGGTTGATTGTTGTCTCACACCTATATTAGAAATTAACGAAATAATAGATTTTCCTTTTTTAAAAGAAAGAAATTTATTCTTAGACGAAAAAAATAAAGGAAGTTCCATTGCAAGCTTTTTCTCACAAAATTTAAGTGGTGTAAGTCGACCGCCACAGGTAGGTGAAGATACAGAAGAGATATTAAGCTCAATTTTAAACTATTCGCCTATAAAAATAAAAAGCTTAATAAATACCAAAATTGTTAGGAGTGGAGTAAAAAATTGAGAGAAGCAGTAATGATCGAAGCAGTTCGAACGCCTATAGGAAGAAGAAATGGTGCACTTAGTCAATATCGCCCAGATGAAATGTTAGCACTTGTTTTAAATGAGGTAGTTACAAGAGCAGGAATTAATAAATCAGAGGTAGAGGATGTTATTGCAGGGTGTGTTACCCAAGCTGGTGAGCAGTCAGCTGATATTGCTAGAATTTCTTCATTAATTGCAGGTTTTCCAAAAGAAGTTCCCGGAGTAACGATTGATAGGCAGTGTGGTTCAAGTGAGCAAGCGATTCACTTTGCTGCCCAAGCGGTACTAAGTGGTGACATGGACTGTGTGATTGCATGCGGAGTTGAGAGCATGTCGAGGGTTCCAATGTTTTCTCAATTTCAAGGGCGCCACGAAAGTGAGAAACTTTTATCAAAATATGAAATTATCCACCAAGGATTATCAGCAGAACGTATAGCAGAAAAGTGGAGTTTGAGTCGTCACGAATTAGATGAGTTTGCTTTTTTAAGTCACCAAAAAGCATTACATGCTCAAAAAAAAGGTTATTTCAAAAGAGAAATTATGCCTGTCGAAATTGAAAAAGAAGGTGAAATTATTATTTTCTCTGATGATGAAGGACCTAGAGTTGATACAACAGTGGAACGGTTAGGTACATTAAAAACACCATTTTTAGAGGGTGGTTACATTTCAGCAGGTAATGCTAGTCAAATTAGTGACGGGGCCGCAGCTGTATTAATTATGTCGAAAGAAAAAGCAGTGCAACTCGGTTTAAAACCGAGATTTAAAATTGTAGCTAGAGCTGTTGTTGGTTCTGATCCAACGTTAATGCTTACAGGCCCTATTAGCGCAACAAAAAAAGCTTTAGCGAAGGCAAATCTAACTTTAGAAGATATTGATTTGTTTGAAGTAAATGAGGCATTTGCTTCAGTTCCATTAGCTTGGGCAAAAGAGCTTAATGTAGACTTGAACAAACTAAACGTAAATGGTGGCGCAATCGCCTTAGGTCACCCCCTTGGTGCTACTGGTACCAGAGTCATGACAACGATGCTCCATGAATTAGAACGGAGCGGGAAAAGGTATGGACTACAAGCTATTTGTGAAGGATACGGGATGGCTAACGCTACGATTGTTGAGCGAATTTAATTGGTAGGTGCACAGAAAACCTCTGGTTTTCATGGGGTTTTCTGTGCACTATACGTTTTGATTTAATTAACGATTTGAACGATTAAAGCCTTCGTCAAGAGTAACAAAAGTAAAACCTTTTTCTCTAAGTAAGGGAACAGCCATTTTTACACCTTCAGCTGTTTCCTTTTTTGGTTGGTTCATATGCAATAGAGCAATCGAACCTGGCTTTGAATTTAATAATGAATCCTTTACTTGTTGAGCAGAAAAAGTTGCACCTGCATCACCTAAAATATCATAATTTACAACGTTCATTCCTAACTCATTAACAATTTTAACGGCAACTTCGTCATAAAAGGCCGTACCAGAACGAAAGTATTTTGAAGAATGCCCAGTAAGCATTTTGATCTTTTCATAGTTTGAAATAACCTCTTCGACCACCTCTTCAACGTTACTAGTTCCCTTAATTCCCCAAGCTGTTAGACCGTTAACTGATAGGGGGCGATGCTCTGTCCCATGGTTTTCAATTTGAAACTGTTCAAGAGAAGATAAGTATAAAAACTTATCGAGGTTCGTGTCAATCCAACGACTATTAAAAAACAAGGTAGCCGGAATATTTTCTGCAATTAGATAATTGATCAGTTCATCGTCATAGCCGCTTCCCCACTCGCCACCGCATGCATCAAAGGTTAAGGCAATAATTTGCTCGTCAGTTGGAATGTTTCTGATGACACCAGTTACATTCTCGCCCCATTCAATTGGCTGCTTTTTATAGTCAGTGTTGTTTTTAATTTGGGCTAGGTCTATATTCGCTATCGATTGTAATAGATCACTATTGAACCGAGTGGAAAGAACCAAATCATGACTAACGTTGTATTTAGAATGATCTTCCCCAAACTTCATTGGTTGCTCTTTTTCTTTAAAAAATACAGTAATAGTAAAAAATAGGACAAGTACCATCATAATTAAGATTATTCTACGCATTCTCCATTTCCTTCTTTCTAAAAACATCTAATAATTACTATTTTTGTTTAAAGTACAAAAAAATACAATTTGTTTTTTAAAAAAGATTCAACGAACATTTTGTGAAATCGGTAGTAAATAATTGTGAATAAAAAAAATTTTTTGTTATACTAAAATACTTTTATGCGGAATAAAGTTATTGTGAAAGTTCATAATTGAGCAAAAGAATCCTTTAAATACTACTAAAATCCTAAATTCATATGATTGTGCATAATCTTTCCTAGGAAAATAAAACGGAGTTAACAAATAGTTTAGTTGTAACAAAGTGTTCACACGAGTGATTAAAGTCACAGAATTACCCGACTTGAAAGTGGTATTCTAACATCAGTCAAGGAGAATAGGTGATAAATTCTTGTGATTTTTATATCTAAGAGCCTTGGGGAGGCTCTAAAACAAGCATACTATTACTTTTTCTAAAAAGCTTTTTAAATTTAAAGTTTGTGAATTATCAAGAGAAATAGTTTTAATGGTTTATTTTTCTAAGGGGAGTTAATTAGAGGTTTGAAGAAAACGTTTACATTTGTAACCGTGTTCAATGGACTTGGTTAGCTTTTGGCGCTATAGATGACAGGCAAGCGCCATGTGCTTTTCTATTTAGGGGGGGATACAGATGACTCGAAAATATTGTCCGGATGAGTTTCCAATTACGCTTTGTTTAAATGGCTATGAATTAGCAACATACCAATTGACGAAAGCCGATCTTGATGATTGGGCAGTCGGGTATCTTTATTCAGAAGGTATTATTAATGAGCCCGGTGACCTGAAAAGGTTAACTATAGATGAAGACCACGGCAGAGTACTTGTTGATATGCATAATGAGTTCGATGCTGAAGCGTTTTCGCAAAAACAAAAACATTTCACTGCAGGTTGCGGAAAAGGTGTTACTTTCTTTTCGATGACTGATGTGAAAAAGTTTCCAAAAATCAAGACGACAAGAACTGTGACGCTCTCTTACTTATTAAAGAAGCGCCATGAATTCGCGCAAAATTCACCACTTTATTTAGAAACTGGTGGAATGCACGGTGCTTGTCTTGTTGATAAAGATGGAAACATTACTGTTCGCGAAGACGTTGGTCGTCACAATGCAGTCGATAAAGTGCTTGGGTATGCAGTCCGTGAAGGATTAGATCCGAAAAGTTTAATTCTACTTACTACTGGAAGGGTCTCTTATGAAATGTTGTCAAAAGCAGCCCGCTTTGGGATTGGTTTAATTGGCACACGAACAGCTGCAACAAAACAAGCAGTTCAACTTGCAAATTTCTTGCAAATTGAAATTGTCGGTTACGTTAGGGGAAAAATGGCTACCGTTTACACATCGCAAGGAAGAGTATTAAATGATGTTTCAAAGGTTGCTGGGGAACAACCTTAAAAAAGGAATTTAAATCTATCTGAAAAGGTAGATAGGGGAGTAATTTTAGTTATCATAAATGAACTTTTTTAAGGGGAATGTTGGATTTCAACATATATTTTAGGGGGAGGAATTAACGATGTTTGATTTATCACGTAGACAGTTTTTAAAGTTGTCTGGTACAACAGCGGCTACGCTTGCTATCGTCGAATTAGGCTTTAAGCCAAAAGAAGCTTCAGCACAAGCGAGAGAATTTAAAATCGCTCGTACAACAACAACACCTACGATTTGTCCTTATTGTTCAGTAGGTTGTGGAATTTTAGTTCACGTAAATGAAGAAAAAAATGATGTTTTATTCACTGAAGGAGATCCAGATCATCCAATTAACCGTGGTTCACTTTGTAGTAAAGGAACTTCAATCCGTCAGTTATATACTTCTGACAGACGTTTAGAAAAGCCTTTATACCGTGCACCAGGTAGCGATAAATGGGAAGTAAAAGAGTGGGATTGGACATTAGATAAAATTGCTGAAAACATTAAGAAAACACGTGATGAGCACTTTGTTGAAAAAGCAGACGGACTTATCGTCAATCGTAATGAAGGAATTGCTTCATTAGGTGGAGCAGCTCTAGAAAACGAAGAATGTTACTTAATTCAAAAGTTTATGAGAGGCTTAGGCTCAACATTTATTGAGCATCAGGCCCGTATATGACACAGCTCTACGGTTGCCGGTCTGGCACCTACAGTTGGTCGTGGCGCAATGACAAATCACTGGATTGATATCCAGTTTGCAGATTGCATATTAGTTATCGGGGCAAACCCAGCAGAAAACCATCCAATCAGTATGAAATATGTACAAAAGGCTAAAGATCGTGGTGGAAAGCTGGTATCAGTTGACCCACGTTACACACGTACGTCTCAAATGGCTGATGTTTATGCGGCGATGCGTTCAGGTACGGATATTGCTTTCATAGGTGGTTTAATCAACTATGCACTTGAAAACGACTTAATCCACAAAGAGTACGTTGTAAACTACACAAATGCATCACTTATCGTTAACGAAAACTATAAGTTCGAAGATGGTATTTTCTCAGGTTATGATGCTGACAAGCGCAGTTACGACAGAGGAACGTGGACATTTGAAAAAGAAGAGAATGGCGACTTGAAGAGAGATATTTCTCTACAACATCCACGCTCTGTATTCCAATTAATGAAAAAGCACTATTCACGCTATGATGTAGATACAGTTTGTTCAGTAACTGGTACTCCAAAAGAAGATTACCTTAAAGTAGCAGAAGCTTTCTGTTCAACAGGTGCTCAAGATAAAGTTGGAACAATCATGTATGCAATGGGTACAACACAGCATACAGTAGGTTCGCAAAATGTTCGTTCTTATGGAATGCTTCAATTACTATTAGGTAACCTTGGTAGATCTGGTGGTGGGGTAAACGCACTACGTGGTGAATGTAACGTTCAAGGTTCAACAGACTTTGGTTTATTATTCCATATCTTACCTGGGTATTTACCAACACCGATGGCTCTTGAGAAAAATAAAGACCTTGCTAGCTATAATGAGGCTGAAACTCCTCATGGTGGTTTCTGGAACAATCGTCCGAAATTCTTAGCGAGTTTCTTAAAATCTATGTATGCCGATAATGCAACACCTGAAAATGATTTCTTATATGACTACCTACCAAAACGTGGTAGAGATAGCTCTCATATTTCTTTATTTGAAGCAATGTATGATGGTGACATTAAAGGATTACTAGTGTGGGGACAAAACCCAGTTGTTGGTGGACCAAACAGTACAAAAGAAAAGAAAGCATTAGGTAAACTTGACTGGATGGTTGCTATTGACCTTTGGGAAACAGAGACAGGTGCTTTCTGGAAGAGAGAAGCTGGAAATGATCCTGCTAGCATTCAAACAGAAGTATTCATGTTACCTGCTTGTGGACCTTATGAAAAAGAAGGGTCAGTTTCTAACTCAGGGCGTTGGATGCAATTCCGTTGGAAAGCTCTTGAGCCAAAAGCAGATTCTAAATCAGACGTATGGGTTGTTCATAACTTAGCAAAACGAGTAAAAGAACTATATAAAGGCGACAACTCTACTAAGGGTAAAATCCAACAAGCTCTTTCTTGGAACTTTGGTGATGGAAGCTATCCAGATAACGACTTAGTAAATAAAGAGATTAACGGATATGATTTAACAACTGGAGAAACACTTACTACTTTTGGAAACCTAAAAGATGATGGAACTACTTCAAGTGGTAACTGGATTTATTGTGGTTTCTACACAGATCGCAACCGTGCAAAAGATCGTGATAATGTAGATACAGGAATGGAGAATTACTTAAATTGGTCATTCTCTTGGCCAGTAAACCGTCGTGTTCTTTACAATCGTGCAGGTTGTACACCGGCTGGTCAACCATGGGATTTCCGTGAAGGAATTCGCTGGAATGGTGAAACATGGGCAGGTCATTACGATGTTCCTGACTTCCCGCCTACAAAAGCACCAAACGCTGAAGCAGACCCAGGTGCTGCTGCATTAGCTGGTCATAGAGGAACTGACGCGTTTATTATGCAAGGAACTGGTCTAGGTGGTTTATTTGCACCAATGAATGATGGTCCATTCCCTGAGCACTATGAACCGTATGAGAGCCCAGTACCTAATGCGTTCTCAAGTGTTGAATTAAACCCTGCAGTTAAGATTTGGACGGGTGATTATAACGATAAAGGTGATAAAAAGGACTTCCCGATCGTTGTAACTACGTACCGTTTGACAGAGCACTGGCAATCAGGTTCAATGACACGTAACCTTGAATGGTTATCAGAGATTTCTGGCCACATGTTCGTTGAAATGAGTGAAGATTTAGCTGAAGAAAAAGGGATTAAAAATAAAGATAAAGTGATCTTAAGTTCGGCACGTGGTGAAATTGAAGCTTATGCAATGGTAACGAAGCGCTTCAAACCATACACAATTCGTGGAGAAAAAGTTCATCATATTGGAATGCCGTGGCATTTCGGATATATGGGAATTGCTCAAGGTGCTATTGCTAACACGTTAACACCTCATATTGGGGATGCAAACACAATGATCCCAGAATATAAAGCATTCCTCGGTAATGTTAGGAGGGCTAACTAATGACTACTAAATACTCGAAACTTGTTGACGTAACTCGTTGCGACGGTTGTCGTGCTTGTATGGTAATGTGTAAAAACTGGAATGACCTTCCTGTAGAGCCTGAGGAATTTAAAGGAAGCTATCAATCTCATGATAAGTGTGGAGCTAATACGTGGAATGTTCTAACATTCACGGAGCATGAAACAGAAAATGGTGGTTTTGAGTGGTTATTCCGTCACAGTGCTTGTATGCATTGTACAGATGCTGCTTGTGTAAAGGTTTGCCCTGAAGATGCGATGCATTATACAGAGTTTGGAACAGTTAATACAAACTATGATAAGTGTGTAGGTTGTGGATATTGTGTGCAAAACTGCCCATTCGGAATCGTTCAATTAACAACACTTGTTGATGAAAAAGGCAAAGAATACGAGCAAGCACAAAAATGTACAATGTGCGTAGATAGACTTCAAGAAGGCATGAAGCCTGCGTGTGTTGAGGTTTGTCACATGGATGCACTAGTATACGGAGATAAAGCTGACATGGTAGCTTTAGCCGAAGAGCGTTTAGCAAAAGTGAAAGATCGTTATCCAAATGCAAACATTTACAATCCAATTGGTGTAGATGGAACGCAAACATTCTATTTATTAGCTGATAAACCAAGTGTTTATGGACTTCCTGAAAATCCTAAGGTTCCTACATCAGCAACAGTTTGGAAAGATTATGCGCAACCACTAGGAAAAGCAATGCTTGGTGTAACAACGATGGCTGTTATTGGTGGGTTCATTTCTAACAAACTATTTAACAAGCAAGGTGAAGAAGGAGGAAACCACGATGAGTAGTAGACAACAAACGGTAAAGCGTTTTAGCAAGTGGGTTATTATCGCTCACTGGACTAATGCTCTAGCTTTCTTCGCCCTATATATTACAGCTCTACCGCTTTATACTGATTTCTTTAGTTGGATGTATCCTATCTTTGGTGGACCGGAAAACTTACGATTATTACACCGTATCTTTGCTGTAATCTTTGTTTTACCACCACTAGTTATGTTAATTGTTGATCCGAAGAGCTTATTCCATTGGTTAAAGCAAACTTTAACTTGGAGAAAAGAAGATATCCAATTTTTCGTGAAATTCCCAAAAGAATTTTTTGGTGGACACGTGAAAGATATGCCAAAACAAGACTTCTTCAATGCTGGGGAAAAGTTAAACTCTTTATTAACAATTACATGTGCGATTCTTTTAATCGGTTCAGGTATCGTTATGTGGATGCCGGAATTATTCCCATTAGCACTTATTCAATGGGCATATCCACTTCACAACATTGCCTTTGGACTTTCAGTAGCTGTTGTAGTCGGACACATTTATTTATCTCTTGGTCACCCAGGTTCGAAAGCATCTATGCAAGGGATGACAAAAGGTGATGTTCCTGTGAAATACGCAAAAGAGCATCATGGTAAATGGTATGACGAGTTAGTTGCAAAAGGTGAAATTAAAGAAGAAAAGCCTGTCAAAAAAGGTAAAGGAGCATAAGTTGCTCTTAATAGTAGATAAAGGTCTGAAAAGGAAAGCTGTCCCTTGTGGACAGCTATTCCTTTTATATACTAATAACTTCAATTCCCAAAATGAGTGAAGTTAAACATTTTAATGAACGTTACGTGAATAAAATAGGTGACGTGTATTTTATCACACAGTGTAACCGTTTTACTTGGTATACTTATGTTAACTTGGATCTTGAATTTTGGTTTATGAATAGAAGGAACATTACTTAAAATTGTTCTGCCCATGATCTATAATAAGTTACAATGCCTATTCATAACTCAAGATTTAACATTCAACATTCAATTACAAATCAAAACCTGAGGTGATAGATTATGAAACCAACAGTAATCTCTGAAGAATATTTAGAGCTACAAACGGAAATTTCTAATAAACAAGCAGAATGGGCTAAATCAATAGATACAAGTAAAGTTGTAGAAAAAAAGTCTATACAACATAAACAAGTACCTATCATTGCACAAACAACTGTGAATGTTAATCTTGATCAATATAAGGAATGGATAATTGAACTAGCGGATTTTCTAGTAGATAAAAATAATGATTTACAAAATGACGTAACAAAGCTAAAAGAAATTTTAGATGCAGACACTGTAAAGAAATGGGCAAACGAAGTTCAAGCGTTTAATCAAATTTATTTTACAACTTTTGCAGAACAGGCAGAGTTACCAGAGTGGCTTCCATACTTCATCGCAGAACATTCGATTCGTCCTTTCTTACGTGTAGTTTCCGATGTGTATAAGGAGGAACTACCGAGCCTAAATACAAAGGGTAGCTGTCCGTGCTGTGGCGAGCCAACTCGTTTAGCTGTTTTAGAAGGTAAAGGATTAAAGATGATTGTGTGTCCACGTTGTGAAGCAAAATGGAATCAAAAGCGGTTACACTGCTCATTTTGTGGTAATGAAGAACACGAAGGCTTAAGCTATTACACAATCGAAAATGATAAAAGTTCAAAGTTAGAAGTGTGTAGTAAATGTAACGGCTACATCAAGATTATTGACACAAGAAAATTATTTAAAAAACAAACAGCTTTTTTACTTGACCTAACAAGTCTCCACCTCGACTTCGTCGCCCAAGAAAACGGCTTCGGCACACCGAAAGAAGAGGAAGAGGTAAAGAGCTAATGTAAAATTCAGAATGCAGAATGTAGAATGGTTAAGTTTTGCTCCGAAGCCAAACTCTAAAAAATCTACATTCTACATTTTACATCCTACATTTGTAAAGGAGTTTTCACATGAAGGCAGGGGCTATTATTTTAGCTGGTGGGAAATCAAGTCGTATGGGTAAGAACAAGGCGTTATTACCGATTGATGGGGTTTCTAATATTGAGAGAATTGTAAAGAGCTTAGCTGGAATTTTTGCGGAGATTATCATCGTTGCTAATGACGAAGAAGCGTTTGAATTTTTAAATCTTCCGATCGTTAAAGATAAAGTGAAAGAAAAAGGACCGTTAGCAGGGATCCAAGCTGGATTGCTTGCTGCAAAACATGAAACAAATCTTTTTATTGCTTGTGACATGCCTTTTATTTCCCCACAAATTGCGAAACAGCTAGTCGAACAAAGTGAAGGTTTTGATGCGGTTGTTCCAGTCATTGATGGAAAGCAACACCCTTTATTTGCTGTTTATAAAAAATCATTGTTACCAACATTAGAAGACTGCTTACTGACGAACCAATTACGAATGAAGCATTTAATTGAACGTGTAAATGTTAACTATAGAACTGAAGAGCATCTTTTAAACAAAGAAATTGCTAAACTTGATCAAGTTTTCTATAATATGAATCATCCTTCAGAATATGAAGAAGCAAAAAATTTGATTGGAAAATAGTATCTCTCGTAGAAAAAGAGGGAGGATGAAACGGATGCAATTTTTTAAAGTAAAGACAGTTGAAGAAACCTACACACTTATTGAAGAGTTTGTGAAAGCAATTAAAGATACGGAAGAAATACCTCTAGAAGAATCACTTCATCGTATTTTGGCTGAAGACATTATTGCCACAGAGAACGTCCCTAGCTTTCCGAGATCAACAGTAGATGGGTATGCCGTAATGGCAAAAGAAACGTTTGGCTCTTCGGAAACAATGCCTGGGTTTTTAAATGTGGCAGGAAGTGTCAAAATGGGAGAAGAAGTAACAACTCATCTGAAGTCTGGAGAAGCTGTTTACATCCCAACTGGAGGAATGGTTCCACCAAATAGTGATAGCGTTATCATGATTGAACATTGTGAGGATCTCGCTGGCTTGTTAAACACGTACAAGCAAGTTGCGCCTGGCGAAAATGTTATCCAAATCGGTGAGGACGTAAGGATAGGAGATGTACTAATTGAAAATGGTACAAAGCTTCGTCCACAAGAGTTGGGAGCAATCGCAGCCATTGGAAAATCTAAAGTCACAGTCTACAAGCAATTAACAATTGGCTATTTATCTAGTGGTGATGAAATCGTCCCTTATGAAACAAAGGATTTACAAATTGGTCAAGTAAGAGACATAAATGCTCTTACAATTACTAGTCTAGTTAATGAATGGGGAGCAAAAGCCATTTATGCAGGTATTGTTACCGACGACTATAGTGAGTACCAACGTGTGGCAAAAGAACTATTCGATAAAGTCGATTGTCTCGTTCTTTCAGGCGGTAGTTCAGTTGGGGCGAAGGATTATACAACAAAAGTCATTGAAACACTTGGGCAACCTGGTGTCTTTACTCATGGGATATCGATTAAGCCAGGGAAGCCTACAATATTAGCAATGGCCAAAGATAAACCTGTCATTGGGCTACCGGGACATCCAGCGTCTGCTATGATTATCTTTTCACTATTCGGTGAAAAGATTGTGAAAAAACTTAGTGGTGAAACTTCCCGTAACAAGCTAGAGCGTGTACAAGTACGTCTAACAAAGAACATTCATTCATCAATGGGAAGAACTGATTATATTCGTGTGAAACTATCGGAAAAAGACGGTGAATGGTGGGCCGATCCCATTATCGGGAAATCCGGTCTTATCTCTACACTAGTACAAAGTGATGGGATCGTTGAAATTTCAGCTGAATACGAAGGTGTAAGACAAGGCGAATTTGTACCAGCAATTTTGTTGCGTTAGGAGGGCTTTAAGTGAGTGATAAGGAGTTCAAACGGAAAGTTTATTTACAAGATAAGCCGAGAAAACAAGCGAAAGATGAGCTAATTGAAGCACTAAAACTAATTCCTGAAATAGAAACTGTACCGACAAAAGTGGCACTAGGAAGAGTTACAGCATTGCCGATTTTCGCAAATCTTTCTATGCCACATTATCATGCCTCAGCGATGGATGGCATCGCTGTTCGGGCGGAAGATACATACGAAGCGCACGAGCATCGTCCGCTTCATTTGAAAAAAAATGAACAGTTCATTTATGTTGATACAGGAAATCCAATTCCAAATGAATTCAATGCGGTGATTATGGTTGAGGACCTTCAAGAAATAGATGATGAAACTGTGGAAATTATCGTTCCTGCCACCCCATGGCAAAACATTCGTCCAGTAGGGGAAGATGTAGTTTGCGGAGAAATGATTTTACCACAAGGTCATTCCTTAAGACCTGTGGATTTAGGTGCTCTGCTTGCCGGAGGTGTTCAAGAACTTCCAGTTATAAAAAAGCCGAGAGTAGCGATTTTACCAACAGGGAATGAGCTTGTTCAACCAGGTTCAACGATGAAGCCAGGCGATATCATTGAGTTTAATGGAACTGTTTTCGCAAGCTTTGTCCAAGAATGGGGTGGTGAGCCACTTCTTTCAGACATTGTTGTTGATAATCCAAAACACATTCGTCAAGCAATTGAAAAAGCAGTTGATGAAGCTGATATGATCATTATTAATGCTGGCTCTTCAGCAGGTTCAAAAGATTATACAGTTCATGTTATTAGTGAGTTAGGAAAAGTTTATACACATGGAATTGCGACCCGGCCAGGAAAGCCAGTCATTTTGGGGGAAGTAAAAGGAAAGCCAATTATTGGTGTACCGGGTTACCCTGTATCTGCATACTTAGCATTGGAATGGTTTCTACGCCCGTTAGTGTATCATTATCAAGGAATCGAAGAGCCAAAAAGGGAAACTTTGAAAGTCCGCTTAGGTCGAAGAGTTGTCTCTAATATGGGTGCTGAAGATTTCGTCCGTATGAATGTAGGCTTTGTTAACGGAGAGTTTATTGCTAATCCATTAACTAGGGCTGCCGGTGTTACGATGTCAATGGTTCGAGCTGACGGCATATTAGTAGTTTCACCAGATAGTCAAGGTTTAGAGCAAGGGGAAGAAGTTGAGATTGAACTTTACAAGCCTCTTGAGGCAATTCAAAAAGGAGTTCTATTCACAGGTAGCCATGATTTATCTATTGATATAGTTTCTTCATTGTTAAGGAAAAAGGACGTAAATAGACAAATTATCTCGTCCCATGTAGGTAGTTTAGCTGGTATAATGGCCATAAGAAAAGGTGAGACTCACGTTACTGGAATTCATCTTTTAGATCCGGAAACACAAGTTTATAATTTGCCTTATGTAGAAAAATACCTAAGCGGACAAGATGTAGTGATCATCCCGTTTTTAAAGCGAGAACAAGGTTGGATTGTGCCTAAAGGTAACCCTTTAAACATAAAAACAATTGAAGATATTGTTGAAAAAGGTGCAGCCTATGTCAATCGCCAGCGGGGAGCTGGTACAAGAATCTTATTTGACTCCTTACTAACAAAACATTCTCTCACAGCAGAACAAATTCAAGGTTATGAAAGAGAAATGTTTTCACACTTAAGTGTAGCTGCTGAAGTAAAAGAAAAAGAAAACAGCGTTGGTTTGGGTGTATATTCTGCAGCAAGTACAATGGGTCTTGACTTTATTCCTGTTGCAGATGAAAGTTATGATTTAGTCATGACGAAATCCTTTTTTGATAGTGAAGGTGGAAAATTATTCTTAGAAGTCATTCAATCAGATGAATTTATTCATACGGTTGAACATTTAGGTGGCTATAAAACTGTTCGAGATCAAACACCTAAGTTTTTAAATAATTAAACTTACTGAGGGGGAAAAAACATGTTTCAAAACATCGGAATTCCAGGTTTAATCTTAATACTAGTGATTGCTTTAATTATTTTTGGACCAAAGAAGCTTCCTGAAATGGGAAGAGCTGTGGGGCAAACATTAAAAGAATTTAAAAAATCTACAAGAGAATTAACGAATGATCTTGATGATGACGATAAAAAATCAGTCAAGTCTGAGAAGGTAACAGCTGAAACTACGGAAGAAAAAGATCAAACTAAATAAAATGTAACGAGTGAATAAGGCAAGGTATCCTTACTTTGCCTTATTTTTTTGGGGCAAATCCACAAATTGTCTAAAAAATGCATTATTTTCCCTACAGCAATAATCGACAATTTATGCTAGTTTAAGAGTACATATAGTTTTTTTGAGGGGAGTTTTGAAGGTGATTAAAAGATTAAAGTTAGCTGCGAAAATAAACTTATTAGTTTTAAGTATTTTACTAGTTTTTTCCGCGGTTATTATTGTCGTCGTAATGAAACAAGTAGAGAGTGGGGCAGAGCTTGCTGCCATTCAAAAGGTAAAAACAGATCTCCCTTTAGGATATCAGTATATTGATGCCAAATATCCAGGTGATTGGTCTGAAAAAGATGGAGATCTTTACAAAGGAAATGTGAAAATCTCAGAAAATTTCGAGCTAGTCGATGAAATTGCGGAAATGACGAACGGAACTGTTACGATTTTTTTAGGTGATACTCGCGTAACGACAAACGTATTTAGAGACGGTCAAAGAGCGATAGGAACACAAATTTCAAATGAAGTAGCAAGTGTGGTCTTAGGAAAAGGTGAAACGTATTACGGGGAAGCGAATGTTGTTGGACAAACTGTTCAAACAGGATATAGTCCAATTCACGATGCCAATGGAGAAACGATAGGAATCTGGTATGTAGGAGCATCTCAGGAGTTTATTAAAGACGTAGTTAAAGAAACCATGCAAATGTTTTTAGTCATTTTAGGCGGTGCTTTTATAGCAATTATTCTTCTTCTTGTTTGGTATACACGTAGAATTTCAAAACGTTTAACAAATGTATCTGAAGTAATGGATGCTGCTGGAAATGGCGATTTTACAAAAGGGATTAAAGTTGATTCAGAAGATGAGATTGGAAACCTTATTAAAAGCTTTGAAAATATGAAAAATAATTTAAAAAAGCTAATTGACGATGTTGTCCAAACTTCAAACGAATTAGCAAGTTCATCGGAAGTATTGAGTATTAATTCAGATCAAACATCAAAGGCAACAGAACAGATCTGTGAAGCGATACAAGAAGTAGCACTTGCTTCGGATAAACAAATCGAAAGTGCAGAATCAGCGACAGAAATCGTTGAAGGTATATCTTCTGGAATGGTTCAAATCACTACTAACATTCAAAATGTCACTGATGCCTCACTTGAAACAACTAACGCAGCAATTAGAGGAAATGATGTTGTTAGTAGGGCAGTTGAGCAAATGAATATTATTAATACTAAGACTGAGGAATCTTCTCAAGTTGTTAATACGTTAAGTCTAAAATCTAACGAAATTAATAAAATTCTTGGTCTTATTACAGAGGTAGCTGATCAAACAAACTTACTAGCATTAAATGCAGCTATTGAAGCAGCTAGAGCAGGAGAACAAGGAAAAGGGTTTGCTGTTGTAGCAGATGAAGTTAGAAAGCTTGCTGAGCAATCTGGAAAATCAGCACAGCAAATTAGCCAATTAATAATCGAAATCCAAAATGAATCAAAACGAGCAGTAACGGCTATGAGTGATAGTAGTGGTGCGGTAAAAGAAGGAATTACGATTATTAATGATGCAGGTAATGTATTCCAAAAAATTACTTCATCAATTGATGGAGTTTCATCACAAATGCAAGAAGTTGCTGCTGGTATTCAGCAAGTAACAGCAGGTGTAGATGAAATGGTATCAATTACGAATAAAGTGAAAGAGATCACTGAGAATTCAGGTCATTTTATGCAAAATGTAGCAGCATCGACAGAAGAACAGAATGCATCTATGCAAGAAGTAGCTGCAAGCGCTGAAAAATTGTCTAGTTTTGCAGATGAACTTCGAAATTCAGTGAAAGTATTTAAAGTTTAATTGGGTGAATTTCAACAAAGAAAGAGGATGGAAAGTGTTCTATACACATTCATCCTCTTTCTTTATTTTTACACGTTAGGAAATCATATAGTATTTAAGAGAGCACCGTACAAAAACGAAGCCAAATATTTTAAGTCCTAACTGCGTCGAAAACAAAGCATTTGAATAAGACAAAAGCCATGTTTTCTTAGACTATATTCTTTCCACGTTAACGGCTTGTGGTCCACGGTTGCCAGTTTCAATTTCAAAGCTTACTTCTTGACCTTCATCAAGTGTTTTGAAACCATCACCTTGGATAGCAGAAAAATGAACAAATACATCATCCTGTCCCTCTACTTCAATAAATCCGAAGCCTTTTTCTGCGTTAAACCATTTTACTTTTCCTTGTGGCATTAAAAAATTCCTCCTAAATAAAAAGCTTATTTCCATCTACAATAGTTAAAAAATTAAAGTAAATGGCATTTTGTAATGTTTCCTAATGTAAAAAAGATTATTCATGGTAATAATAATTTATCACATCCTGTGTTTAGTTAACTTATGATGGAATAGTTTCATGAGTTTCTAAAATACTATAAATGACTTTAGACGAAATTGAACAAAAGAGGGCGAGGTTCTTATGGAGGAAAAAAAAACGTGGGATCTTGTATCCTTAGCGTCAATTCCCTTAGTCATGACTTTAGGGAATTCAATGTTGATCCCTGTCCTTCCAACAATCGAAAAAGAGCTTAATATAAGCTCATTACAGGTAAGTATGATTATTACCGTTTATTCCGTTGTGGCAATTTTTCTTATTCCTATTGCCGGATACCTTTCTGATCAGTTCGGTAGGAAAAGAATTATTATCCCAAGTTTAATCATTGCAGCAATTGGTGGGTTGATCTCTGGATGGGCTTCATGGCAAGTAAAAGATGCCTATGGGATCATTATTATCGGGCGTGTTCTTCAGGGGGTAGGGGCTGCAGGAGCCTCACCTATCGTTATGCCTTTAGTTGGGGATATTTTTCAAAACGAAAGTGATGTAAGTAACGGCTTAGGTGTTATTGAAACATCTAATACGTTTGGAAAAGTACTAAGTCCTATTTTAGGAGCAGCTTTGGCGGCAATTGTTTGGTTCATGCCATTTTTTGCATTTCCAGTATTTTGTTTAATTTCAATTGCCATGATTTCTTTTCTTGTGCAGACACCACCTATGACAACAAAACCACCAAAGCTAGATGCGTTTATTCGCTCTATTAAATATATCTTTAAAAATGAAGGTCGTTGGCTTTATGCTGTGTTTTTGATTGGCTGCATATGTATGTTTGTCCTTTTTGGAGTTTTATTTTATCTTTCAACAATGCTTGAAGAACAACATAAAATTGACGGTATAAAAAAGGGGATTATTTTAGCTATTCCATTAGCAGCCCTTTGTTTTTCCTCGTATGTAACAGGTAAAACAATTGGACAAGATAAAATCAAAATGAAAGTTATTACGGTAGTCGGTTTGGTTATTTTAACAATAGCCAATTTTTCAGTCGCTTTTTCAAAAGATATCTATGTTCTGCTCACAGCGATGTTTGCTTCTGGATTAGGTATTGGTTGTGCATTACCAAGCTTAGATGCATTAGTTACAGAAGGCATTGAAAAGGAAGAGCGAGGTACGATTACTTCCATTTACAGTAGCATGCGTTTTGTCGGTGTTGCTTTAGGGCCTCCTGTTGTTGCTGTATTAATGAAGGCTTCTCATTTCACGTTATTTGCAGTTATCACACTGATTAGCCTCATATCTGTTTTTATTACAACGAAATTTATCAAACCTACTGAGGATGATTAAGTATAAATCAATGCTTTTTTCAACAAAGGTTGTGTATAATAAAAATAAAACACGGGAGATTGGAGTGTCAGTAGGGACATTGGATAGTCATATTTTTTCATTTATTGATTTTTATAAAAATACAGTTGAATTTTCCTTTAACCATCACCACTTCTCTAACAATCCAAAGCATGTTTGGGTAATCTGCAAGTGGAAAGAAGATTGGCTCTTAACTCGTCACATGGATCGAGGGATTGAATTTCCTGGAGGAAAAGTAGAGGCAGGGGAAACCCCAGAGAAAGCAGCGGTAAGAGAAGTTTATGAAGAAACTGGTGGAATTGTTGATACACTAACGTACATCGGACAATATCGTGTAACTGCAAAGCAAGAGGTTGTG
This sequence comes from Anaerobacillus isosaccharinicus, assembly GCF_001866075.3. Taxonomy (GTDB): domain Bacteria; phylum Bacillota; class Bacilli; order Bacillales; family Anaerobacillaceae; genus Anaerobacillus; species Anaerobacillus isosaccharinicus. The sequence continues at coordinate 2,618,424 of NZ_CP063356.1, forward strand.
ATTAAGAATGTATACTTTGCAGAAATAAAGGGATTAGATAAGAAGGATCATTATTATGAAACTGCAGGTCCTACTCTATTAAGATTACTACCGAGAGATATTAAAGGTGATAAACAATTTAGTTTTATCATGAAAGATGAAGTTCTCCAGTATAGCATGGAATGGGTCGAAAAAAATTTAAAATAAAAACAAACAGTTTTCATCACTCAAGTGTGTGGTGAGAGCTGTTTTTTTTATTTTGAGAGTTTAAATCAAACGAATGCCTTGTTCATTCGTCCAATCACTAGATGGACGATTACATAGGATACATTATCACGAGTTAAGGAGGAAAAAACAATGAGCGACAACTTAAATTTAAGTACTGAACAGATAAATAAAGAAATTCAACTTTCAGAAGAGTTAATCCACATTATTAACTCTTGCGATGTTACAGTAAGTACAACAGACACAAAAGCAGCGTTATCTCTACAGGCTTCTTTGCAAGCTGCAATTGCGTTAATTATTAGCATTTCAATCGCTGATAGTGCACAAGCTGAAAGAATTACACAAGATTTAATGCAAACTTCAAAAACAAAACAACAAACGATCCAGAAAGTAGTCATTTCAGATTCCCAAGGGGTTAACGTAACGACAACTGACACACAAATTGCATTAAACATCCAAGTATTACTACAAATTTTACTAGCGTTAATCGTAAAATTAGATATTTTATAAACGTAACAAAAACGTACTAGGATTTCTCCTAGTACGTTTAAATTCTCAAAGGTGTCCTATCTAAGATTTTTAATCAATTTACGCTCAAGTAACTCTACACCTTGGTACATCAATGTTGCTAATACGGCAATTACAAGTAAACTTAAAATAACTAAGTTGAAGTTGAAGACTTGGAAACCGTAAATGATCATATAACCCAATCCTTGTTTTGAAACGAGAAATTCCCCGACAATGACTCCAACCCATGACAAGCCAACATTTACCTTTAATGTGGATATTATCGTAGGTATTGTCGCAGGTAAGATTACAGATTTAAAGGATTGGGATTTTTGTGCTCCAAATATTTGAACAACTTTTAAATAATTCTCATCTACACCTCTAAAGGCATTATAGACGACAAGAGTCGTAATGATCACAGAGATGAGGGCACCCATAGCAATGATCGATAAATATCCAGGTCCAAGGCCCACAATTAATATCGGTCCTAAAGCGATTTTTGGCATTGAATTTAGAACAACGAGATAAGGGTCAAAGACACGAGATAAAAATGGTGACCACCAAAGAGTTGCGGCAATTAATGTCCCAACTACGGTACCGAGTATAAACCCAGCAATAGTTTCAAATAAAGTGACTGATGCGTGGGTGAATAATGTCCCATCTTGGATTTTTTCTATAAACAATCTCCACACCCTTGAAGGCATACTGAACAGAAGTGGATCGATCCAACGCATTCTTCCAGCAATCTCCCATGTAGCGAAGAATAGTAAGAGAATACTTAATTGACTTATCCTAATTTTAATGTTTTCAACTTTTTTCTTTTGTTTAAATTGCTCATGTAGCTTAGACACGCTCTTCTTCAAGGCTCTCCAACTCCTTCCATATTTGTTGAAAGAGCAAATTAAAATCACTGTGGTTCCGTGCTTGAAACGGTATAAGTGACCGTAAAGAAGTGGGAACTTCAAAGATATTTTGAATTCGACCAGGTCTAGCAGATAATAGAACAATTCGGTCAGACATCGCGATTGCTTCACCGATATCATGAGTGACCAAAATCGCTGTTTTCTTTTGATCTTTAATCGTAAGTGCAACAAGATCCTCAAGCTTTAGTTTTGTCTGATAATCTAAAGCCGAGAATGGTTCATCTAATAATAGTAATTTTGGCTCTGTTGCTAACATACGAACAAGGGCAACACGCTGACGCATTCCCCCTGATAGTTGGCTTGGATAACCATCTTTTTTATCAAGTAATCCCATTTTATCAAGTAAAGCCAAGGCGTAACTTCTTGTTTGTTCATTTAACTTTTTCATAGTTTTTAAACCTATCGTAATGTTTTGTTCAATAGTCAACCATGGAAATAAATAATCCTGTTGAAGCATGTAGCCTGTTTTTGGTGATGGACGCAAAATTCGCTGCCCCTCAATATTAATCTCTCCATTTGTTGGTTGTATAAGGCCTGCAATTAAAGAAAGGAGCGTTGTCTTTCCACACCCACTAGGACCAATTAAGGAAACGAATTCCCCATTTGCAACGGAGAGTGAAATATCTTGGAGGGCGGTTGTTGCAGCTTCTTCAGAAAAAAATGTTTTATCGACATTTCTGATACTAACAATAGACAATGCAAAAACCCTCCCTTTTGTTAGTTTTAATTCGTTACTTTTTCAGCAATCTCGGTATTCACTAATTCATTAAAATCAACAGTCATCGGTAATTCGCCAGCTTGATCCATAATGATATGAAGGTTATCCCAAGCTTCTTCTTTAATTCTAGGTGTAGTAGCATATGATCCTTGGGATTTATAATTTTCAACAACATTTTCAATGACATCTAATGGTGTATCGTTAAAAAATGGTTGAATGGATTTAGCAATCTGTTCTGTTGAGCTGGATTCAACCCATTTCTGAGCTTTATACAATGCTTTTGTAAAACGTTCTAAAACATCGTTATTTTTTTCGATATAGCTCTTTTTCGCCATGAAACCAGTGTATGGAACTGTTCCTGATTCGGCACCAAATGAGGCAACAATATGACCGATTCCATCGATTTCAAATTGAGTTGCAGTTGGCTCAAAAAGCTGGACAAACTCACCAGTTCCTGAAGCAAAGGCACTAGGGATATTTCCAAAATCAATATTCTGAATTAAATTTAAGTCATTACGTGGATCAATCCCATGTTTTCTTAAAACATGCTCACCAACCATTTGGGGCATACCACCTGTACGTTGACCAAGGAATGTGCTTCCTTTTAGCATATTCCAATCAAAATTGTCGATAGGTTCTCTAGAAACAAGGAATGTGCCGTCTGTTTGTGTTAATGCAGCAAAGTTAATCGGTGGGTCATTCGCTTCTTGAGCATATACGTAGATCGATGTTTCGGCACCAACTAGGGCTACATCTGCACCATTAGCTAAAAGAGTTGTCATTGTGGTGTCTCCACCCCAAGTAGTTGTTAAATCAATCTCAATTCCTTCTTCTTCAAAGAAGCCTTCTGAAATAGCCACATACTGTGGGGCATAAAAGATAGATCGAGTCACTTCTGCCACACGAACCTTATCTACATCATCATTTGAAGAACATCCGGAAATAAATAAAGCAGTAAAAGCAGTAATAAAGCTTAATAGTAAATATTTTCGTAAACCTTTCATGTGAATTCCTCCTGAAACCAATGTGTAATCTTGTGATGTGATAGTCTATGTTAACTCGCCTAGAAGTGTGTTTGCCCAGATTAAAAGTTTTCTATTGAATATCTATCGAGACAACAAAAAAAGTGAATGACAGTAAGTCATCCACTTTTCGCTATTAAACTGTAGGACCAGCATTAAGGATTTCATCTGAAACATTTGCGAATTTCTTGAAATTCTCTTGGAACTTACCTGCAAGATCTTTTGCTTTTACGTCGTAAGCTTCTTTGTCCGCCCAAGTTTCTTTTGGTTGAAGAACTTCATCAGGCACACCTGGACAACGAGCAGGGATATTTAGTCCGAAGATCGGGTCAACAATTGTTTCGACAGAGTTTAACTCGCCTAAAAGAGCAGCTTGAACCATCGCACGAGTATAAGCCAAATTCATACGCTTACCAACGCCATATTCGCCACCAGACCAGCCAGTATTTACTAGGAATACTTGTGCATTGTGCTGATTAATTTTTTCACCTAACATTTCAGCATATCTGTATGCTGGAAGTGGTAAGAAAGGTGCCCCAAAGCAAGTAGAGAATGTTGCTTCTGGACTTGTAATGCCACGCTCAGTACCAGCTAACTTACTAGTATATCCAGATAAGAAATGATACATTGCTTGTTCTTTTGTTAACCTACTGATTGGAGGTAAAACTCCAAAGGCATCAGCAGTTAAGAAAATAATTGTATTCGGGTGTCCTGCAACACTAGGGATCATAGAGTTAGGAATTAACTCAAGTGGGTATGCAGCACGTGTATTTTCAGTTAAAGATGTATCATCATAATCAGGCTTTCGACTTTCATCTAAAGCTACGTTTTCTAACACAGAGCCAAAACGAATGGCGTTATAGATTTGTGGTTCTTTTTCTTCTGATAGATTGATACATTTGGCATAACATCCGCCTTCAATATTGAAAACACCAGTATGTGACCACCCGTGCTCATCATCACCAATTAAGTGACGACTTGGGTCAGCAGAAAGTGTTGTTTTCCCAGTTCCTGAAAGACCAAAGAATAAAGCTACATCACCTTCATCACCAACGTTAGCTGAACAATGCATAGATAATACATTTCTTTCTGGTAATAGATAGTTCATAATCGAGAAGATTGATTTTTTAATTTCTCCAGCGTATTCAGTACCACCAATAAGAACTGTCCGTTTTTCAAATGAGATTATGATAAATGTTTCTGATTTTGTTCCATCTACCATTGGATTTGCTTTAAAACCTGGTGCTGAAATCACTGTGAATTCTGCTACGTGGCTAGCTAATTCTTCTTTTGACGGACGAATGAATAATTGACGAGCAAACAGGTTGTGCCATGCGTATTCATTAACAACGCGAATTGGTAGACGATAGCCTTTATCTGCACCTGCAAAATTTTTAGAAACAAATACTTCATCCTTTGATTGTAAATATCCTAGAACCTTCTTATATAGGTTTTCAAAAACTTCTTTACTAATTGGTTGGTTTACAGAACCCCAGTTTATTTTTTCTTTTACTGAACCTTCTTCAACAATGTATTTATCTTGTGGCGAACGGCCAGTATATTTTCCAGTTGTTGCACGAAGGGCTCCAGTGGATGTTAAGATTCCTTCTTTTTTATCAAGAGCTCTTTCCACTAATTGCGATACCGGTAAGTCGTGGCAGATATTATCACCCTTTAAAACTTTATCCAATTCTGTTTCATAACTAAGTGTACTCATTCGCACCAAAACCCTTCCTGATTGAAATTTATAATTTATATTTGTAATATATGCTGTAAAATTGTTCTTTGTTATGAATTAGTATAACACATTAAAATGAATAGTCTATACTATATATGAGAAATTCTTACAAAAATTTTTATAAGTAAAATTATTCCCTTTTAATGAAGATTCTAATTTTGATCCTGAAAAAGGATCGATAAAATATCAAATAAAAAATAGACTCTAATCGACAAAAAAAGGCAATTTGTCCTAAATATAGGTTGACAACAAATAATTGTTGCGATATGATAAGTCCCGAACGGATACTCTTATCCCGAGTCGGTGGAGGGACAGGCCCGAAGAAACCCGGCAACCAACACTTATGATGTAAGCTTTATTTGTTTACATTCTATATTTGTGAAAAGGTGCTAACCTGCAAGACATTGTCTTGATCGATAAGAGGCGAAAGGCGTATAATCAAACCTTTTCCTCAAGCTGGGAAAGGTTTTTTTTCATATCAGGCTTAAGAAGGCGGAAACGTCAAATCGTTATCACCTGCTCTTGGCTGTCTAATTTGACCGTTAAGAAATAGCCAATACTTAGTGTAAACATTAGAACAATGGACAAGCTAAGCTAAAAAGGAAATGATTTGTTCTTTCAAAAAAACTCTGTTTGACTAATTAGTCGATAGGGAAAATGAGTACCGTATCAAAGAAGTGCATATCCTAAAAAGGGATAAAGGGAGGTACAAAGAAATGACAGAAAAGAAAACTCGTCGTTTATTTACATCAGAAAGTGTAACTGAAGGTCACCCTGATAAAATTTGTGACCAAATTTCCGATTCAATTCTTGATGCAATTTTAGCTAAAGATCCAAATGCTCGCGTTGCGTGTGAAACATCAGTGACTACTGGATTAGTATTAGTTGCAGGTGAAATCACGACAACTACATACGTTGACATCCCTAAGATTGTTCGTGAGACAGTCCGTGACATTGGCTACAACCGTGCAAAATATGGTTTTGATTCTGAAACGTGTGCAGTTTTAACATCAATTGATGAGCAATCTGCAGATATTGCTCAAGGTGTTGACAGAGCCCTTGAGGCACGTGAAGGGTTAATGACTGATGCAGAAATCGAAGCAATCGGAGCTGGTGACCAAGGTTTAATGTTTGGTTATGCAAATAACGAAACGGCTGAATTAATGCCACTTCCAATTTCTCTTGCTCACAAGCTTGCTCGTCGTCTAACTGAAGTTCGCAAAGAAGAAATTCTTCCTTACTTACGTCCAGATGGAAAAACACAAGTAACAGTTGAGTATGATGAAAACAATAAACCAGTACGAATTGATACAATTGTAATATCAACACAACATCATCCAGAGATTTCACTAGAGCAAATTCAACGTAACTTAAAAGAGTATGTGATCAAGCCAGTTGTTCCTGCTCATTTAATTGATGAAGAAACGAAATACTTCATTAATCCAACAGGGCGTTTTGTTATTGGTGGGCCACAAGGTGATGCTGGTTTAACTGGACGTAAAATCATTGTTGATACGTATGGTGGTTATGCTCGCCATGGTGGTGGAGCTTTCTCTGGTAAGGATCCGACAAAAGTTGACCGTTCAGCCGCTTATGCAGCTCGTTATGTTGCTAAAAACATTGTTGCAGCAGAACTTGCTGATCGTTGTGAAGTACAACTTGCATATGCGATTGGGGTAGCACAACCGGTATCTATTTCTATTGATACATTTGGAACAGGAAAAGTATCTGAAGATAAACTAGTTGAGGTTGTTCGTGCAAACTTTGACCTTCGTCCGGCTGGAATTATCAAGATGCTTGATCTTCGCCGTCCTATTTATAAGCAAACTGCAGCATACGGCCACTTTGGACGTACTGACATTGAGCTTCCATGGGAATTCACGGACAAAGCAGAAGCATTAAAAACTCAAGCTTTAAACTAAAATGAAATAGGCTTTCTTTCATACTTTTGGTATGGAGGAGAGCCTTTTTTGTTTATCTAAATTAAAACTCCTCTAGCCTGATAGTTATTTAAAAGTAACTACAGGATATTCCTTTTTATAGCAAAAATCTGCATTTTGTTACTGAAAATAAGTCAGTTTGAAATTTATTTTGTAAGATTTTGTTACAAAAAATTAGAATTTTTTGCAAATTGTTAACATTAATTTAAAAGGTGTCTCAATGTTCTTCGTCGAAACTGTATATATATAAAATTGTGAAAATTATCACTTTTTAATAAAAATGGTATTTGAGGGGGGAGCTTGTGATAACTACACCAAAACTTAGTGATCACGATCTTTACTTATTTCATCAAGGGAATTTATTTCAAAGCTACACCTTCATGGGGGCACACCTCCACAAAGTGAACGAAAAAGAAGGAGTTCGTTTTACAGTTTGGGCACCTAATGCCGTAAAGGTCAATGTGGTAGGTACCTTTAATCAATGGAATGGTAAAAAACATCCAATGAAACGAGTTACACCAAATGGCATCTGGACGTCATTTATTGAAGGTCTAAAAGAAGGCGATTTGTATAAATTTGAAATAGAAAGTAAGACAGGTGAGCTTTTTCATAAATCAGATCCGTATGCTTTTTACTCCGAAATCAGGCCTAATACTGCCTCGAAAGTCACCTCTCCTAGTGGCTATAAGTGGAATGACGACGCTTGGCTAGCAGAGAAGAAGAAAAAGAATATTTATGATGAGCCTCTATTAATTTATGAAGTCCATCTTGGGTCTTGGAAGTTGAATAAAGACAGCGAGTTTTATACATACCGACAGCTTGCCCATGAACTCGTTGATTATGTAAGCGAGATGGGCTATACACATATTGAACTTTTACCAATTTCGGAGTATCCATTTGATAAATCATGGGGATACCAGCAGACGGGTTATTACTCAGTAACTAGTCGCTACGGTTCTCCGGAGGATTTCAAATTCTTTATTGATTGTTGTCATCAAAAAGGAATTGGGGTAATTCTTGATTGGGTACCTGGTCACTTTTGTAAGGATAACCACGGTTTACGTTTATTTGATGGTGAACCAGTTTTTGAATATGAAGACTTAAAGATAGCGGAAAAAAAAGAGTGGGGTACGTTAACCTTTGACTTTGGCCGACCAGAAGTTGTCTCATTTCTTATTTCTAACGCTCTTTTCTGGATGGATGTTTATCATATTGATGGTCTTCGTGTTGATGCTGTTTCAAGCATGCTTTTTTACAATCATGGTAAGCATGATGAAGAAGAAGAAGTTCGAAATCAGTTTGGTGGCTATGAGAACTTAGAGGCGATTTCCTTTTTAAGGAAGTTAAATGAAACGGTTTTCCACTACTACCCAGATGCATTAATGATGGCTGAGGAATCAACCGCCTGGCCAAATGTTAGTGGACCCACTTATTTAGGTGGCCTCGGATTTAATTTCAAATGGAATATGGGTTGGATGAACGACATGCTTAAATACATGGAATTAGACCCTATTCATCGCAAGTTTTACCATCAACTCATTACCTTTTCTTTTATCTATGCGTTTTCGGAGAACTTCATCCTTCCCTTATCCCATGATGAAGTTGTCCATGGGAAAAAATCACTTTTAAATAAAATGCCAGGAGATTATTGGCAGAAGTTTGCAAATCTACGCGCTTTTTACGGGTATATGACGGCACACCCAGGAAAAAAACTTTTGTTTATGGGCGGTGAATTCGGGCAGTTTGATGAGTGGAAAGAGCTCGAGGATCTAGATTGGGAACTATTAGATTATGAGATGCACTTAAAAACGCAACTGTTTGTAAAAAAGCTAAATGAATTTTACTTAAAAGAGCCAGCCTATTGGCAATTAGACCATGAGCAAGAAGGCTTCCAATGGATTGATCCAAATAACTGTGAGCAGAGTATTGTGTCTTTTATCCGAAAAGGAAATGAAGAAAAAGATCAATTAATCATTTTATGTAATTTTACACCTGTTGTTTATCATAACTATAGAGTTGGTGTACCGTTTCTTTCAGAATACAAAGAAGAGTTTAATAGTGACTTACTTGAGTTTGGTGGATCAGGACAACTAAATGGAGAAGTAGTAAAAGCAACTGATGAAAATTGGCATAATCAACCTTATTTAATTGAGGTAACTGTTCCACCACTATCTATGATCGTATTTCGTCCTATTAACATTCCAATAATGAAAAACATAGAGGAGGTTAATCACGTTGAAAAGAAAAAAAGAGTGCGTCGCAATGCTGTTAGCAGGGGGAGAAGGGAAAAGACTAGAGTTATTAACGAAGAATTTAGCTAAACCTGCTGTTTATTTTGGAGGTAAGTATCGCATTATTGATTTTCCGTTAAGTAATTGTACGAACTCAGGAATTGATACAGTTGGTGTACTAACACAATATCAACCGCTAGTTCTTAACACTTACATTGGCATCGGCTCTGCATGGAGTTTAGATAGGAAACATGGAGGGGTAACGGTATTACCACCTTTCCAGGCTCAAGATCGGGGCGACTGGTATAAAGGTACTGCTGATGCCATTTATCAAAATATTAATTTTGTTGAACAATACAATCCAAAATATGTGCTGATTTTATCGGGCGATCATATTTACAAAATGAACTATGCGAAAATGCTCAAATACCATAAACAAAAAGAAGCAGATGTAACGATTTCAGTTCTTGAAGTACCTTGGGAAGAAGCAAGTCGCTTTGGGATATTAAATACAACAGATGATTTACGAATTCATACATTTGACGAAAAACCTGAAAATCCAAAAAGTAACTTAGCCTCAATGGGGATCTATATCTTTAATTGGGAATTATTAAAAAAATATCTAATCGAAGATGCAGAAAATCCTCACTCTAGTCATGATTTCGGAAAAAATGTGTTGCCATCACTTTTACAAGATGGAAAACGTCTTTACGCCTTTCAATTCCAAGGTTATTGGAAAGATGTTGGAACAGTTGAAAGCTTATGGCAAGCCAATATGGATTTGTTAGATGATGAGCCACAATTCAATTTAAATGAAACAGGGTGGCGAATGTACTCAGTAAATCCAAATCAACCACCTCAATTTATTTCTCGTAACGCTACTGTTAATCGTGCGCTTATTAATGAAGGGTGTTTAGTTGATGGAAATGTTGATCATTCAATCTTATTTTTTGGCGTTCAAGTAGGTGCTGGTAGTACGGTTAAAGATTCAGTCATTATGCCTAATGTGAAAATTGGTAAAAATGTCGTCATTGAAAAAGCGATTATTGGAGAAAACACGATTATTGAAGACGGTGCAGTGATTCGAGCAGAAGAAGGGCAACAACGAGAAATTACATTGATTGGCGAAAATAGCCATATTAAAGCAGATGATGCAGTCGGACTAGAAGTTACTAAGGGGGTCTAATACATGGAAATTATGGGAGTTATTAACTTAGATAATGAGCAAGATTTCTTAAATGAATTAACATATTTTCGTTGTGGTGCAGCTGTGCCGTTTGGTGGGAGATACAGACTCATAGATTTTGTCATTTCGAATATGACAAATGCCGGTATGAATGACATTGCGGTATTTACTCGAAAGAAATATCGTTCACTTATGGACCACCTTGGGAAAGGGAAGGCTTGGGATTTAGATACAAAATACGGGGGACTATTTATTCTACCTCCTGATTGGAATGATCCGACAGATGTCTCTAAAGGCGACTTACAACATTTTCATAATAACCTAGATTATTTTTACAGAGGAAAAGCTGAGTATGTACTTATTTCTGGTAGTCAGCATATTTGTAATATTGATTATCAGGAAGCGTATGAACATCATTTAAAAACCGAAGCAGACATTACTGTCATTTATAAAAAGGTAGACATGTTAGAACCAGAACATAAACAATGTCAGAAGCTTGAGACATCTCATGAAGGACGTGTTCTTAAAGTAACGAATGAAGAATACAACAACAATGTTTACATGAACATGTATATTGTTAGTAAAAAGTTACTTTTACAATTAGTTGAACATGGAATTGCTCATGGTGCATCCCATTTCTTTAATGATTGTATTGCAAATGAATTGGAAAATTTACATGTTCAAGCTTTTGAATATAAAGGAGTCCATTCGGTCATTAATTCCGTACAAAGCTTTTATAAAAATAATTTGCAATTATTAGATCCAGAATTTTACCATGAATTATTTTTTAGTGAGCAAACAATATTAACGAAAGTAAAAAATGAGCCACCTGCTAGATACTTAAATGGAGCCAATGTAGTTAATTCTTTAGTAGGTAACGGATGCATTATCGAAGGCACTGTTGAAAATAGTATTTTATTCCGGGGGGTCGTTGTCAAAAAAGGTGCTGTCGTAAAAAATTCAATTATTATGCAACGTTGCGAAATTCAAGGAAATACGAATATTGAAAATGTCATCCTAGATAAAGACGTTACTTTAACAGAAGGAAAACGATTAATCGGAAATGAACAAATGCCATTTGTCATTCCAAAGCAAAAGGTAATCTAATAGTTTGTTCAAATACAAAATGAAATGAACGATATGGAGCAATGATCACTTGCTTCATATTGTTCATTCAACTAGATTTTTTGAACACGATTTATAAGGAGATGTTGAAAAAATGAAAGTCCTATTCGTAGCCACTGAGTGTACCCCATTTATTAAAACCGGGGGGCTAGCTGATGTGATTGGTGCCTTGCCAAAGGAACTAAAAAAAGAAGGCGTTGATGTCCGTGTCGTTCTACCAAAATACGACGCGATCAATACGAGCTTTCAAGAGGAAATGAACTTAGTCTACACTGGTACAGCACCAGTGGGTTGGCGGAACCAGTACGTAGGCGTTGAGATGCTCGTGAAAGATGAAATAACATTTTATTTTATCGATAATGAATATTATTTCAAACGAGTAGGCCTATATGGATTTTACGACGATGCTGAGCGATTTGCTTATTTTAATCGAGCGATATTAGAAATGCTACCTCAGATTGATTTTCAGCCTGATATTATTCATTGCCATGATTGGCAAGCAGCATTAATTCCATTATTTCTAAAAACTCATTACTGTGAGAATTTATTTTATCAGGAAGTTAAAACAATGTTCACGATCCATAATTTGATGTATCAAGGGATTTTCCCAAAAGAAGTCTTATCTGAACTTCTTTCATTAGGGGACGAACATTTTGAAGGTGTCGAATTTGATGGTTGTGTTAATTTCTTGAAAAGTGCGTTAGTTCATGCTGATCTTTTAACAACGGTAAGTGAAACGTATGCTAGGGAAATACAAAATCCTTATTACGGCGAAAAACTAGACGGACTCTTGAGAAACCGTTGTAATGACTTACACGGGATTGTTAATGGACTTGATTATAAAGAATATGACCCAATGAATGATCCTAATCTTTCCTTCCCTTATCGTAGTGCAAGAGGGAAGAAACAGAAGAATAAACTAGAGTTACAACGTCAGCTTGGGTTACCAGAACGAGAGGATGTCCCAATGCTAGCCATTGTTACTCGTTTAGTTGAGCAAAAGGGGCTTGACTTAATCACGCATTTTCTTGATGAACTAGTTCAAGAAGATGTTCAAGTGATTATTTTAGGTACCGGCGATGACGTATACGAACAATTTTTCCATCAAGCGGCGCTCCGTTATCCAGAGAAGGTTTCCACTCATATTACATTTAATGAAGGGTTTGCGAGGAGAATTTATGCAGCTAGTGATCTGTTCCTCATGCCATCCCGATTTGAGCCGTGTGGTATCGGTCAACTAATTGCTCTACGCTATGCAAGTGTGCCAATCGTTAGGGAAACAGGTGGTTTAGTGGACACCGTTACTCCGTTCAATAAAGAAACATTGCAAGGAAATGGATTTAGTTTTACTAGTTACAATGCCCATGACTTTCTTTTTACGATCCGCCTTGCCCTTACTATTTATCAAGATGCAACATTATGGTCAGCATTAATGAAAAACATGACAAAATCAGATAATAGCTGGAACAGGTCTGCAAGACAATATGTTGATCTTTATCATAGTATAGCAGGAGGTTTATAAATGAGAGTTTCCAACAACGAGAACCATGAAGCATTAAAAATAGAAGGATCAAACATATTTGCTGACAAACAAACCTTTATGAAAGAGTTTGTTCAAACATTAGCAACTAATAGTAGTAAGGCCCTTGATGAAGCATCTTCGATTGATTTTTATAATACGTTAGGAACAATGATTCGTAGTCATGTAAGTAAAAATTGGATTAGTACGAATAAGCAATACAATCAAAGTGGTGAAAAGCAAGTTTACTATTTTTCAATGGAATTTTTAATGGGGCGGCTCTTGCAATCTAACATGCTAAACTTAAATATATTAAGTGTCGTAAACGAAGGTCTCGAGGAACTTGGTATTAATTTTGCTTCAATTTCTGAAGAAGAACATGATGCTGGCTTAGGTAATGGTGGTTTAGGTCGACTTGCCGCTTGCTTCTTAGACTCGATTGCATCGTTGCAATTACCAGGGCATGGTTGTGGGATTCGCTATAAATATGGACTTTTCGAGCAAAAGCTAATTGACGGTTACCAAGTGGAACTACCGGATTATTGGTTGAAAGAAGATTATGTGTGGGAAGTTCGTCGCTCCGATCGAAGTGTAAATGTTCGTTTTGGAGGATATGTTGAAACGAAGGTAGTGGATGGAGATATTCTATTTGACCATAAAAACTACGAAACTGTTTTGGCCGTTCCATATGATGTTCCTGTAGTAGGCTTTGAAAATAAAACGGTCAATACTTTACGTTTATGGAGTGCTGAACCCTCTAATAGCGAGCAAGATTTCCATAGTTCTAATCGTGAAAATTATTATAAATTTTTAAACTATAAACGTTCAATTGAGTCTATTTCAGAATTTTTATACCCTGATGATTCTCACTTTGAAGGGAAAAAACTTCGCTTAAAACAGCAATATTTCTTAGTCTCTGCAGGGCTTCAAAGTATTTTAAATTCTTATAAACGAAGATCAAATCAAAGTTTACAAGATTTGCATGATAAAGCTACATTTCACATTAATGATACACATCCTGCCTTAATTGTTCCAGAACTCATGCGTATCCTAATGGATGATGAAGGCTTTGGTTGGGATGAGGCATGGGAAATTACAACAAAGACTTGTGCATACACGAACCATACGACACTTGTTGAAGCCTTAGAAAAATGGCCAGTCAGCCTGTTTCAAGAGCTTTTACCACGAATTTATATGATTGTGGAAGAGATCAATGAGCGCTTCTGTCGCGAGCTTTGGGCTAAGCACCCAGGTGAATATGATCGCATTAGTGACTTAGCAATCATCGCTCACAATCAAATTCGGATGGCGCACCTCGCTATTGTGGGGAGTTTTAGTGTTAACGGAGTAGCAAAACTTCATACTGAAATTTTAAAACAACGAGAAATGAATAATTTTTATACAGTATTTCCTGAAAAATTTAATAATAAAACAAATGGAATTACTCATCGCCGTTGGTTAATGAATTCAAATCCAAAGCTTTCTTCGTATATTACAGAGGCAATCGGACAGCGTTGGATTAAACAGCCGCGGGATTTAATTGGTTTAGTGAAATATGCAAAAGATGCTGCTTTCCAAGAAAAAATAGCAAAAGTAAAATTAGATAATAAGCTAATCTTAGCAGATTATATTAAAAATAAGACAGGTATTATTGTCGACGAGCACTCGATTTTCGATGTGCAGGTAAAACGGCTTCATGCATATAAGCGTCAATTACTTAATGTCTTTCACATTATGGAGCTATATAATTTACTAAGAGAAAATCCTAATATTGACATGGTTCCACGCACATTTATTTTCGGAGCCAAAGCAGCACCGAGCTATACTTTTGCGAAAAAGATTATTAAGCTGATTAACACTGTTGCAAATGTCGTCAACAATGATCCATACATTCAAGGGAAATTAAAAGTAGTGTTTTTAGAAAATTACAGCGTTTCGATGGCGGAAAAGATTATTCCAGCGGCCGATGTAAGTGAACAGATTTCAACTGCAAGTAAAGAAGCCTCTGGAACCGGGAACATGAAATTTATGATGAATGGTGCCTTAACCATTGGTACTCTTGACGGGGCAAACGTCGAAATACATGACATGGTTGGGAATGAAAATATCTTCATTTTTGGATTAACGTCTGAACAAGTGCTGAATTACTACAATTATGGAGGCTATGTAGCCAGAGACATTTATAATTGTGATCCACGAGTACGTACTGTCCTAGATCAACTTTTGGATGGTTTCTGTGGGAACGATAAAGTAGAGTTCAAAGATATTTACTATCAAATTTTATCTAATAACGATGAATATTTTGTTTTGAAAGACTTTGATAGTTACGTAGAAGCGCATCAGAAAGTGGATCTCAATTACCGTGATCAAAAAGAATGGCTGAAAAAATCAATTATTAACATTGCTCACTCTGGCAAGTTTTCTAGCGACCGGACGATTAGTGAGTATGCTACAGAAATTTGGGGTATTAGGCCATTTTTGGTGGAGTAATTTAATAGACGAGTGTGACGCAAAAGTATGTTTGGCTTTTGCGTTTTTTTTGTTTGTCATTAAATTTTCATGACTAAAGCGGGACAAGAGTACATTTTAATAGATTATAGTGTTATTCATCTATTCAGTTTGTCCCTTCAGACATACCCTACTAATAGGGGATATGAAAGGAGGTAGGGCAAATGAAGCCGTTTAAAAATCCTATGACTACCATTGGAAGTTTGAAAATTAATAATATAGACTCTCGGAATAAATGATGAGTTTATCGAGAGTTTGTAAAAAATTCACTGGAAAATTCATTAACAGGACAGTAAAATGATGTGTTTTCATAGTGTTTTCATAGTGTTTTCAAAAAAGTGTATACCAAATAAGCCTACGGCTGCTATTTTTTAAAAATGACTAGGCGCTCTTAGAAAAGATGATTTCTTGGATGTTCAAAGTCTCTTTCTGACTACTGTACCAAGCATCTATGTGTTGACACATCATGATTGAATATAAGCGGACATACCACATTTTTGTAGAGCGATGACGCCCAGATTCTAAGTGATAGTCGACTTTTTCTCTTTTGTTCGAACGTTCAACTGAAGTTCTTCGTTTATAAATCAGTTTCCACTTTTCAGAAGACCTCGGTGTTTTAGTGAACAGACGAAGATTATCTTGCTTAAACGTATGAAATGTCCGGCCATACTTCGCTTTAGAACACGGAGTGGAACATGTATTTTTTGTTCCGCAAGCTAGTGGACAACGCCACTTTTGGCGGTTTTGAGATTTGTCAAACCCATTGGGTTTCATTTCCATTCCAATTGGACAAATAGGAACGCCTAGGGGAGAAATCTGAATATCACTTTGCGTACTGAAGTTTTTCTTTGTTCGAACATTAAGATCAATAAATGGTTCCACATTATGATGGTCCAGTAATTCGTAAATCGGTTCTGCATCATGTGCGGCATCGAGAAGGATTTTATCAATTGTGCCCAAGGTGTACCGTTGCGAAAATTCAATTGAACCAACCACTAGGCTGACTGAATCATGCCGGGAAGCAGGATGCAGCCGTGGATATAGCGGCAAGTCGTATTGGCTATCGCTAGTGGATATCATGTAGAGATGATATCCGTTGAAGTACCTCTCCCTTGAACTATCCCAACCTGAGTCGATGTCAGGTTGAGAATATCGACGAGGATGAGTACAATTCGTTAGTCCTTGGGCACTACAATCACAAATAGGTTTGCTCCTTGGGTATCTCGCTGTTTCCACGGGTGTCCCATCTCCAACAACACCAAGGGAATGGGGATCCCCAAGCAAACCCAATCTCGCTGAAACTTCAAGAAATTGAGATTGAAAAAACGCGTATAATTGATCTCCCGGCAATTGTTTTTGTTTTGAGCCATTGCGTAAATGACGATCCACTAATTTTCTAATAATACCAGGGTTTCTAGGAGTTGCTTTTTCACCCTTTTTCGGTTTTTTCTTCTTCTTCTTTTTTCGTTTGAGCTTAATAAAAGGTTTTACATTAGCCTTCTCAAAACCTGATAGCCGTCTGAAGAAGTCATAAAAAGTACCGACACCTGGAACATCCCCAGGTTCAAAGCCGCTAAGGATCGTGTAAAGAGGAACACGATGGAGTTGGTTCACCCATTCTGTAATACTCAGGGTCGGACTTGTCAATAAACACAAAAGATAAGAGCGAAGCATGGAAGCAGGATCACGTGGCTCAGGACCTTTAACTGAATATGAATCATGAAGCCACGTAGTGGTAAACGAAAGATCCGTGATCCATAACTTCGAGATAATAGTCCAATCTTTTTGTACGAGAGTCAGTATACCGCCTGAGTAATGAGTATTTAATTGGTCTAAAACGAAGTTTTGATATGAGATATGTGGTATTAGCGTAGGTTTCATTTAAATCCCCCATTTCACCGTATTGTTAGGAAGTCAATTCCTCCTCGGCGATTATTGGGGTTGCACTAAAAAGTCAAGTGTTTTTTTAGTTTTTTTATGATATTTTTCAACAATTAATTCCCAATTGAAAAAGAAATCTAAAGTAAAAATCCCACCTAGAAATAGGAGGGATACAAATAAATTGGCTCAAGAAAACCTTGAGCCACAAGGCTCGGCAAATGCCGAGAGTCTATTTAAATAGACTCTCGGAATAAATGATGAGTTTATCGAAGATTTGTAAAAAATTTACTGGGAATTTCATTAACAGGACAGTAAAATGATGTGTTTTCATAGTGTTTTCAAAAAAGTATGCACCAAATAAGCCTACAGTTATTCTATTTTTTAAAAATTGTCTAGGCGCTTTTAGTAAAGATGATTTCCTGAATGTTCAAAGTCTCTTTCTGACTACTGTACCAAGCATCTATGTGTTGACACATCATGATTGAGTATAGGCGGACATACCACATTTTTGTAGAGCGATGGCGCCCAGCTTCTAAGTGATAATCGACTTTTTCTCTTTTGTTCGAACGTTCAACTGAAGTTCTTCGTTTATAAATGAGTTTCCACTTTTCAGAAGATCTTGGTGTTTTAGTGAACAGACGAAGATTATCTCGCTTAAACGTATGAAATGTGCGGCCATACTTCGCTTTAGAACACGGAGTGGAACATGTATTTTTTGTTCCGCAAGCTAGTGGACAACGCCACTTTTGGCGGTTTTGAGATTTGTCAAACCCATTGGGTTTCATTTCCATTCCAATTGGACAAATAGGAACGCCTAGGGGAGAAATCTGAATATCACTTTGCGTACTGAAGTTTTTCTTTGTTCGAACATTAAGATCAATAAATGGTTCCACATTATGATGGTCCAGTAATTCGTAAATCGGTTCTGCATCATGTGCGGCATCGAGAAGGATTTTATCAATTGTGCCCAAGGTGTACCGTTGCGAAAATTCAATTGAACCAACCACTAGGCTGACTGAATCATGCCGGGAAGCAGGATGCAGCCGTGGATATAGCGGCAAGTCGTATTGGCTATCGCTAGTGGATATCATGTAGAGATGATATCCGTTGAAGTACCTCTCCCTTGAACTATCCCAACCTGAGTCGATGTCAGGTTGAGAATATCGACGAGGATGAGTACAATTCGTTAGTCCTTGGGCACTACAATCACAAATAGGTTTGCTCCTTGGGTATCTCGCTGTTTCCACGGGTGTCCCATCTCCAACAACACCAAGGGAATGGGGATCCCCAAGCAAACCCAATCTCGCTGAAACTTCAAGAAATTGAGATTGAAAAAACGCGTATAATTGATCTCCCGGCAATTGTTTTTGTTTTGAGCCATTGCGTAAATGACGATCCACTAATTTTCTAATAATACCAGGGTTTCTAGGAGTTGCTTTTTCACCCTTTTTCGGTTTTTTCTTCTTCTTCTTTTTTCGTTTGAGCTTAATAAAAGGTTTTACATTAGCCTTCTCAAAACCTGATAGCCGTCTGAAGAAGTCATAAAAAGTACCGACACCTGGAACATCCCCAGGTTCAAAGCCGCTAAGGATCGTGTAAAGAGGAACACGATGGAGTTGGTTCACCCATTCTGTAATACTCAGGGTCGGACTTGTCAATAAACACAAAAGATAAGAGCGAAGCATGGAAGCAGGATCACGTGGCTCAGGACCTTTAACTGAATATGAATCATGAAGCCACGTAGTGGTAAACGAAAGATCCGTGATCCATAACTTCGAGATAATAGTCCAATCTTTTTGTACGAGAGTCAGTATACCGCCTGAGTAATGAGTATTTAATTGGTCTAAAACGAAGTTTTGATATGAGATATGTGGTATTAGCGCAGGTTTCATTTAAATCCCCCATTTCACCGTATTGTTAGGAAGTCAATTCCTCCTCGGCGATTATTGGGGTTCCACTAAAAAGTCAAGTGTTTTTTTAGTTTTTTTATGATATTTTTCAACAATTAATTTCCAATTGAAGAAGAAAACTAAAGTAAAAATCCCACCTAGAAATAGGAGGGATACAAATAAATTGGTTCAAGAAAACCTTGAGCCACAAGGCTCGGCAAATGCCGAGAGTCTATTAATGTATCAGGAGGGGCTTCTATTAATTTTGGTCCAGCTTTCCACAAGGGACATCAGGCAAACGCAAAGATTGAAACTGGTGAAATTGTAATTGGGGATGAGTTCACTATTAATATAGGTTGCCCAGATGAAGAGGAAAATGATGAAGAAAATAATGGAGAGAATAATGGAGAGAATGATGACGCCAATAATGAAGAAACTGATGAGAAGGAAGATGAGTTTGAATTTGAGTTCGGTGAGAAAATAGATGAGGATGAGTTTGATTACAATGAAGAAGAGGATGATCTTGAGTACCAACCTAAGAAGGATGACTTAGCGCAAAAGAAAAAATGGAAGTGGGTAAAAGGGAAATTTAAGAGAGTTGAATGAATAAGAGAAGGTGTGAGTTTCCTAATAACAAGCTTGCACCTTTCAATAGGTGGACATCAGATCCGTTATAGGCACTTTTCGGTCACTAATCGGGCCAAATAGTGCCCAAAACTCTCACATCTCGTATATTCGGGTCACCATACGGGCCAAATAGTGCCCTAAACTCTCACATCTGGTATATTTGGGTCACCATACGGGCCAAATAGTGCCCTAAACTCTCCACATCTGGTATATTTGGGTCACCATACGGGCCAAATAGTGCCCAAAACTCTCCACATCTGGTATATTTGGGTCACCATATCGGCCAAATAGTGCCCCAAACTCTCACATCTGGTATATTTGGGGAGCCATACCCGCCAAATAGTGCCTGAACTCCCACATCACGGAAAATTCGGTCATCAATCCCGCCTATCAGTAACCCATATTCTCCGATGATGTCCTCTTAAATAGTTGCTCACATCATCCTTGGTAGTCTTCACTCACTTGTTGTAAACTTTTATAGTACTGTCCTTTTTCTACATATTCACGTCGAATTCTAGCCATGTCTTGTAAATCCTCATCATTGAGTTCTCGGACAACTTTTGCCGGACGCCCAAAAGCTAGACTGTTAGGTGGAATTTTTTTACCTTGTGGAACAAGGCTTCCTGCCCCAATAAAAGCACCTTCACCAATTTCGGCACCATCTAAGATGATCGAACCCATTCCAATTAGAGCACCTTTTTTAATACAACAACTATGGAGCAAAACTTGGTGACCGACCGTAACATCATCTTCTAAAACCAAAGGGAACTTTGGACTTTGGTGAAGTGTACAATTGTCTTGAACATTGACACGCTCCCCAATAATTGTTGGAGATACATCGCCACGAATAACCGTATTAAACCAAATGCTTGAAAAAGGTCCGATTTTAACATCCCCAGTAACAGTAACGAAATCAGCAATGAATGCAGTCTCTGCAATTTCTGGAAATTTACCTTTATATGGATACATCATATTTGAATTCCCCCTTTAAGTCATGTTATTTTTTAATTACCAATACTTTATCATGTCATCATTCATAATTCGCACAAATTTGTGGTTAAGTAAAAAAAGTACAACTATAAAATGATTTGGCTTGATTTTAGCAAAGTGAAATTGGCTCACTTTAAGAGGTTTCATAATTACATACTTTCGCCATTAAGTTGCGTAAAATCCCTCGCAACAACATATAGTTGGATATGGGTCATTTTAGGAATTATGAAAAAAACTTATACAATAAATATTATCAGAATTTAACACCGTTATGTAGTAATTAATCTTAAGGGGATGATCTCATGTGGGTTTGGGAGAGTGAAAAGGCAAAAGGTGTTTTTGTGTTAGTGCATGGAGCGAATGAATACCACGTTCGTTATCAATGGTTAATTCAAAAATTAATAGATGAAGGCTACCATGTTGTAATGGGTGATTTGCCTGGACAAGGTAGGAATCCGAAAACCCCTGGACATGTTGATTCATTTCAAGAATATATCGATGTAATCGAAACTTGGTATGAGAGAGCGTTGCAATTTGAGTTACCTGTTTTTCTTTTAGGTCATAGTATGGGTGGACTTGCCGTAATTCAGACGATGTTACAAAAACAATTATTAGTAAATGCAGTAATTCTATCTTCGCCTTGCTTAGGGTTAGAAAATCCGCCGTCCAAGTTAAAGAGCTATAGTGGAATGTTACTTAATAAAATATCACCAAAATTTCGCATGCCAACAAACCTACCAGAGGTAACTCGGTGCGAGGAAATGCGCAAGCGGGATGAAGAAGATCAGTACATCGTGAAAAAAGTGTCTGTACGCTGGTATCATCAATTAACGAGTGCCATGGCGAACAGTCACAAAGAAGTACAACATTTCCCTGATGTTCCGCTGCTAGTTCTTCAAGGTGGAGACGATTTAATTGTTGATAAAAAGGCTGTATATCACTGGTTTAATCAATTAACTGTTACCGATAAATATTACAAGGAATTTCCAGGCTTTTATCATGAAGTATTTAATGAGCCCGAAAAGGAAACAGTGTTTCATGTAGCAAAACGATTTGCAGAACTACATTTAGATTGAAAAATGTTTGCACTTTCTTATTTTTCAAAAAATCTTAGTCACCTTCAATTAAAGGACAAAGCTAAAAAAAGGTTATAGACAATTTTTTCTAAAAAAGGAGTTTCTTCTATTGAGTATTCCAAAGCAGCCATGGACGATGATGGCTAAAATATATAAACATGTATTACCCCGTGTTCACAAAAATTTAGACATGTGGAAACAAAAAGCTGATGCTATTCCTAATAACGAGCTACGAAAACAGGCATTAGCTAGTATCGAATCGAAGACATTTCATTGTGAGGGTGGAAGTATTTATGGTTTATTAGCTAAAGATCGAATTGATGATGTGATTCGGTTTATTGTGGCATATCAAACAATTAGCGATTACTTAGATAACTTATGTGATCGCAGCACATCTCTAGACCCCACTGATTTTCAGGCGTTGCATCATTCGATGGTGCATGCCCTAACACCTGATGCACCTCTAGAAAACTATTATCGCTACCGCGACGAACAAGATGATGGTGGCTATTTGCGTGACCTTGTGAAAACATGCCAAGATATAGTCAGTAGTTTGCCAAACTATTCCAACATCTTTGAGTTAAATTTAGAACTTGCTCAGTATTATTGTGATCTTCAAGTTCATAAACATGTTAAGAAAGAAGAACGAGTACCGCGACTTGAGGAGTGGTTCAATCAATATAAAGACAAACTACCGCCAATGAGCTGGTATGAATTTTCAGCTTGCTCTGGTTCAACGTTAGGTATTTTTTGTCTTGTTTCTTATGCGACAAACGAAAGCTTTACGCGAGATGACGCCAAAAAGGTAAAAGAAAGTTATTTTCCATGGGTGCAAGGACTTCACATCATGTTAGACTACTTTATTGATCAAGAAGAAGATCGACAAGGGGGAGATCTTAATTTTTGTTTTTATTACGATGATGAAGGTCACCTAATAGAAAGACTTGAATGCTTTGCTCGTGAAGCTGATAAAAGTATTCGTAAGATGCCTAATCAGCCATTTCATTCGTTTATTAATAAAGGCTTGTTAGCCATTTATTTAGCAGATGAAAAGGTTCGAAAACAAAAAAAGGTGCGGGAACTTGCGAAACGATTGATTCGGATTGGCGGTGGTTCAACATTGTTTTTCTATGTAAATGGTTGGATATACCGACGCTTAAATTAGTATGATTTTCCTATAAATTATGTGATAATTAGCTTATATAAATAGAAGGTAGGGAGAGCGATGACGATTGCAGATGTAATAATCGTTGGCGGTGGAATTACTGGAATTATGGCTGCAAATACATTATCTAGTCTTGGAATAAACAATTGTTTAATTCTAGAAAAGAGCAAAAGTGTTGGTGGCAGACTTGCAACTCGTCGTATAGAAGATGGAATTGCTGACCATGGAGCCCAATACTTTACGGCCTACACTGATCTATTTCGTATTCATACACTTTCATGGCAAAATCAAGGGTTAATAAAAAAGTGGTTTGGTGGAAAACACCCAAGGTTTACTAGTATTAATGGAATGAATAGCATTGCCAAAAATCTAGCAGCAGACTTGGATGTTAAATTAAATACTAAGGTTGAAACGATAATAAAAGAAAATCAAGTGTATAAACTGATGACAAACCAAGGGGAGTTTCAAGCGAAAGCTTTAATCATAACAACACCCGCACCGCAAACGATTGAGCTTGTTGAAGCAAGCTCGCTAACTGTTGAACCAAAAGCTTTAAACAAACTAAGGATGATCGAATTCGTGCCGTGTTTAGTCGCGTTACTTCAATTAGATCAACCGAGCAACCTTGTTTCTCTTGGTTATGTCGACAGTAAGCTGCCAAAAGGAATGGAGCGTATAATTGATAATGATAAAAAAGGCATTTCAACTAGCCCGATACTAAGTATCTACATGACTGCAAAGTGGTCTAATGATCATTATCATAAAAACGACGATGAAATAGTAGCAATGATTTTAGAAGAAGTACCTGCTGATTTGCTAGAAGGCGCTACAGTTGTTTCTTGCCAATTAAAAAGATGGCGCTATGCTGAAGCGGTTAAAGTTATTCATGAACCATTTTTAAATGGAGCAACATCCTCACTTCCACTTCTTTTTGCAGGTGATGCATTTATCTGTAAAACTGACCCATCGAAAAGAGGACGACTTGAAAGTGGGGTCATATCGGGTATTTTGGTTGGACAGGAAATGAAGAGGCAAATAGCTCCATAACTAAGTTACCTGAAAAAATGCGTGTCCAATTTGGATATGCGTTTTTTATTTTTGGTAATGGGTAACATACTACTATAGAAAATAGATGAATGACTTTCACAAACTCAAAAAAATTAGGTACTAATTAGTCGTAAATAATCGAAGCATTCATGTTACTAAAATTTTACTATTAGTAATAAGGGGAGGTTTTTTCATGAAACTTACACCAGAGCAAAGAGTGACATTACATGGGTTTAATAATTTAACGAAATCACTAAGTTTTAATATGTATGATGTTTGTTACACAAAAACAAAAGCAGAACGTGAGGCCTACATAGATTATATTGATGAGCAATATAGTGCAGAAAGGTTGACGAGCATCCTAAAAACTGTTTCTGACATTATCGGGGCACATGTTTTAAATATTGCTAAGCAAGACTATGTCCCACAAGGAGCAAGTGTGACAATGCTTATTTCGGAAGAACCAGTTGTCGAAGTTCCAACTGACCAATTTGAAGAATCACCTGGACCATTACCAGAAGCTGTTGTGATGGCTTTAGACAAAAGTCATATTACCGTTCATACGTATCCAGAATATCATCCAGATGAAGGAATTAGTACATTTAGAGCGGATGTCGATGTGTCTACGTGTGGAGAAATCTCACCTTTAAAGGCGTTAAATTATTTAATTCATTCGTTTGAAACAGACGTAATGACGATTGATTATCGCGTTCGAGGCTTTACGAGGGATATCTATGGCCATAAATTATTTATTGATCATGAAATAAATTCGATTCAAAATTACATTCCAGACGATATAAAGCACCTATTTGATATGATTGATGTAAATGTGTATCAAGAGAATATTTTTCATACAAAGTGCAAACTAAAAGAATTTGATTTAAACAACTACCTATTTGGCTTTAAGAAAGAAAAACTCGACCCAGAAGAAGCTAATGAAATAACTGAGAAATTAACTATGGAAATGGATGAAATTTTCTATGGGAAAAATATGTATTAACTGGTAATCCCCAAATTTCTTTACGCTTTTCCGCATATGCCTAACCCAAATTGGTTACTGTTTGCATAGGTTAGAATTATGTAACAGGGAAGGTGGTGTTATTATGTACGGATTTGGACCGGTAACAGGCGCAGCAGCTGGTACAGCTGCAGGATTTGCAGCGGCTCCATTTGCAGGGCCAGCGGCTCCATTAGCTGGTGCAGCAGCAGGTGCGGCTTATGGTGCTGCAACACCTACTATGGCAGGTTATGGAGCAGCTCCTATGGCTGGATGTGCTTATGGTGCTCCAGTAGCTCCGGTAGCTCCAGTAGCTCATGGTTTTGGAGCAGGACGCGGCTTTGCGTTAATTGTTGTATTGTTCATTTTGTTAGTAATTATTGGGGCCTCTTGGGTAACGCCTGCTGTTTAATGAGGACAAAATAAAAGAGGCTGACACCTTTGTCAGCCTCTTTACCTATGCAAGAATTTCTTGATAGCCATTAATTACCGTATCAAGTTTCCCAGTTTTAGGATCAATAATTAGTCCATGTATAGGAATGTTACTAGGAAGCAATGGGTGATTTTTGACGATATCAACACTATGTTTCACGCTATCTTCAACTTCTGTAAATCCTTTTAACCAAGCGTCAATATTAACTCCTGAATACCGAAGAACTTCAAGAGTGTCCTGATCAATCCCACGCAATTTCGCTTTATCTAAGACGGAGTTTGCTTCTAGCTTTGCCATGCCACAGTTATGATGTCCAATAACTAATACTTCTTGGGCCCCTAGTTCATAAATCGCTACAATAATACTTCGCATAATGCTTCCAAAGGGATGGGAAATAACGGCGCCTGCATTTTTTATAATGATTGCGTCACCTTTTTGAAGATTTATTGCTCTAGGAAGTAATTGTTTTAGTCTCGTATCCATGCAAGTTAGGATAACTAATTTTTTGTTTGGAAATTGTGTTGTCATAAATGGCTCATAAAGTTTCTCACTGACAAACGCTTGATTGTAATTTAGAATATCTTCTAATAACGACGACATTAGATTTCCCCCTTTATTTACTAGTTTTATAGAAAGTATAAAGGAAGTCAATCTAAAATATTCCAAATTGTTTTAAAATATATATTTACCGTTTTTCAATAGCAACGATAAATGGTGGATTGTTCTTTTGATTGAGAAATTGATAAGTTAAAACATGGCCTTCTGCTTGGTCTATGCTACTCACATAGTTCAAAAGAACATCTTTTTCTTTTCTACCTTCTTCATGACCATGGTAAATAACAAGGACAATAATTCCTCCTTTTTTTAACAGAGAGAAAATATCAGCAATTGCTTTTAGTGTTGTTTCTGGCTTTGTGACAATGCTTTTATCTCCACCAGGTAAATAACCAAGGTTAAAAATAGCTCCGGAAATGTTCCCGTGGTCATTTTCAGGAATTAAATTTTTTGCTTCTTGGTGCCCACTTTGAAAAAGTGACACTTGATTTAGGGCACCATGTTCTATTAAGCGCTCTTTCGTTTTCCTAATGGCTGCCTCTTGAATATCAAACCCATAGACACGGCCTAAATCACCAACAAGTTGTGCTAAAAATAAGGTGTCATGACCATTTCCAGCAGTACCATCAATGGCCGAATCCCCATTTGATATGGCATTTATTAAAAGCTGTCTAGCGAAAGGGAGAATTCCTAAAACTTTCATCTTAATTCCCCCTATTAAAAAATTTACCTTGCCAACTATTTCTGTTTTTTAATTCTGCTTCAATTCCATTTAACACTTGCCATTTGTTTAAGCTCCACATTGGACCGATCATTAAGTCGGCAGGTCCATCCCCAGTTAAACGATGAACGACCATTTCTGGTGGAATAACTTCAAGTTGATCGCAAACAAGCTTAATATAGTCATCAGCACTCATGAATTCAAGCATCCCCTTTTCATATTGCTTTACCATCGGAGTTTTCTTTAAGAGATGGAGAAGATGAATTTTAATGCCTTGAACATCTAGCTTTGCTACTTCTCTAGCTGTCTCCATCATCATGTCATAATTTTCAAGAGGTAAGCCATTTATGATATGAGAACATATTCTTATGTTGTGCTTGCGTAATTTTTTGACACCATCAACGTATGTTTGATAATCATGGGCTCGATTAATTAAGTCGGCTGTCCGTTGGTGAACAGTTTGTAGACCAAGCTCCACCCATAAATACGTCCGTTTGTTAAGCTCACCTAAATACTCAACAACATCATCAGGAAGACAGTCTGGTCTTGTTGCAATCGAAAGACCAACTACTCCGTCTTGTTCTAAAATTACTTCATACATTTCTTTTAATTGTTCTACAGGCGCATACGTGTTTGTGTAAGCTTGGAAATAACCTAAATATTTACCTGTAGGCCATTTTGAATGCATTTTTTCTTTAATTGTATTAAATTGCGTAATAAGGTCATCTTTACGATCACCGGCAAAATCACCAGATCCACGCTCACTACAAAACGTACATCCACCACTAGCAACAGAACCGTCACGATTAGGACAATCGAAACCAGCATCTAATGGGATTTTGAAAATTTTTTCACCAAACTGCTGCCGAAGATGAAAGTTCCAAGAATGGTACCTTTTATCTCCGAACATGACCGGTATTAATTCGTTATTTATCGTCATAATATATCCTTCCTACTTTTAGCTATGAGGTATTTGTTACTCGTAAAAGCTGCAAATTAAAACTTTAAACTCAAAATTCTATCTATAGCTTGTTCAATTTGTTCCATGTTTAAATCATAATGTGTTGTAAAGCGTACTGTAGTCGGCCCAAAGGGAACAGCTAAAATGTCTTGAGACTTAAGTTTATCGATAAATTGTGATGAATGCATGCCCGTTTCGCTTATGTCAATTAAGACAATGTTTGTATCGACATGATTTACAACTGAGAGTAGTGGATGTTTGTTTAATCCAGTAGCAAGTTTTTTTGCGTTTTGATGATCTTCAGCTAAGCGCTCGACCATCTCATTTAACGCGATGATACCTGCTGCACCAAGAACTCCAGCTTGCCTTAAACCACCACCAAGACGTTTTCGCCATTTACGAGCCTTATCAATAAACTCTTTTGAACCTGCTAAAATTGAGCCGACAGGTGCTCCGAGACCTTTTGATAAACAGACTTGTACAGTAGTCGTGTACTGAGTAAAGGCTGTTAGCGGTTCACCTAAAGCAACTGCTGAGTTAAAAAGACGGGCTCCATCTAAATGAATAGGGATATTATGTTCTTTTGCGACATGGTATAACTCAGCCATATGACTAGGTGGAATAGCTACCCCCCCACCACGATTATGGGTATTTTCTAAACAGATGAGACTAGTATCAGGGAAATGTATATCATTCGCTCGAATTGCTTCTTTTAATTTAAGGGGATCCATAAATCCGCCTTCAGTTTTAATCGTTCTTGGCTGAACGCCGGCAAATGCAGAGATTGCTCCTCCTTCATAAAAAACGATATGAGAATCTTCATCTAGGATAATTTCATCACCTTGACGACAATGAGTAAGAACAGCAATTTGGTTTCCTTGTGTCCCACTAGTAACAAATAAAGCAGCTTCTTTTCCTAACATTTTAGCTGCTAGCATTTCTAATTTATTTATAGTTGGATCCTCACCATAAACATCATCGCCAACTTCTGCTTGGAACATGGCTTCACGCATTTTTTGTGTTGGCCTCGTAATTGTATCACTTCGTAAATCGATCATTTTAAATCCCCCTAAATCACGCTTTTTGAGCATTTTATCATACTATCACTTCAAACTTCTAGGAAAAGCTTTTTAGTCATGAAATATAGGAAGACAATAAAAAGTGGAGAATTTATGTTTCAGATCATAGCCCATATTTTACAATAAAAATTTGCGTTGCTAAATGCAATTAAATGGCATACAATTTTCCTTAGAGATACGAAATAAGAGAGAGGTAGAGGTCATTATGCCTAAAGCGTTATGGTTACTTGTCATCGGGATGGTGATTAACGTAACGGGCGCTTCTTTTTTGTGGCCACTTAACACAATTTTTATTCATCAAGAGTTGGGGAAGTCATTAAGTGTAGCTGGGCTTGTGCTAATGCTTAACGCAGGAGCAGGAGTTATCGGCAATTTAATTGGTGGGAGACTTTTTGATTGGATCGGTGGCTATAAAACCATTTTATTGGGAATTACCATTACTATGGTGAGCGCGTTTACGTTAGCTTTTTATCACAGTTGGATTTATTATGTTGTTTTAATGGTAGGATTAGGGTTTGGTTCAGGTATAACATTTCCATCGATGTATGCGATGGCTGGCTCTGTTTGGCCTGAAGGTGGACGAAAGGCGTTTAATTCGATTTATGTTGCTCAGAACCTTGGGGTAGCTGTTGGTGCAGCGTTAGGCGGACTTGTAGCCTCGATTAGATTTGATTATGTCTTTTTTGCGAATGGGTTTATGTACATTATTTTCTTCATGATTGCTTTTTTCGGTTTTAAAAATATGAAGGTAGATCCATCTGAAACTATGCAAACGAGTATTTTAGAGCAAGGTGTTGTTATAGAAAATAAGGCGAAATTTAAAGCTTTACTAATTCTTTGTGTTGGTTTTATCATTTGTTGGATGGCCTATGTTCAATGGCAAACAACGATTTCGGTTCATACACAATCACTCGGAATTAGTTTAACAGAGTACAGTCTTATTTGGACTGTTAATGGTGCTTTAATTGTTTTAGGGCAACCTTTAATCTCTGCTTTGATAAAAAAATGGTTTCACACATTAAAAGGGCAAATTTATTTTGGTCTTGCAGTTTTCATGGTGTCATTTTTCGTCTTAGCCCAAGCAGAAGTTTTCATGGTTTTTGTGGTAGCGATGATTATTTTAACGATTGGTGAAATGTTCATTTGGCCGGCAGTTCCAACGATTGCTCATCAGTTAGCACCAAAAGGAAAAGCTGGATTTTACCAAGGGGTCGTAAACAGTGTGGCCACAGGAGGAAGAATGATTGGCCCGTTACTTGGTGGAATTGTTGTTGATTTGTTTGGTATGCAGGCGTTATTTTATGGTTTAATGATGATCTTTATGATTGGATTTGTAAGTACGTATCTGTATGATCGCCATTTACAAGCACCAGTTACTCAAAAAGAAGTGAATGCGAGTTAATGAAACGGGAATGGCTACTTGGTAGTCATCTCCGTTTTGTTTTGTTGTTCAGAAAAAATTTCGAAAAAAAGTTGATTTATTACGAATTAACCATAATTGGAATATTTTTAATTATGATATAATTTAACTAAATAAAACTAAATCCAATGACCTATTGAAATAAAATTGAGGAGGGGGGAGTTTACAATGATCAGTGATTTATTTATAAATATAACAATCTTAACGTCTTTTACCTTTATGTGGCATCAACTTTTTAGAAATAATCGGCTAACCCCAAACTCTCCTCTTAAAATAAAACTACTAGATGGTCTCATTGGTGGAATATTAGGGATAACTTTGATGCATTACAGCATTCAGGTTAACGAAATTACAATCTTAGATTTAAGACATATCGCTGTAATTTTGTTAGCATACTTTGGCGGAATAATTCCTTCTTTAATAGCTGCTGCTATTATCTCAGTAGGTCGCTTTTTCATTGATGTCAATTTTTCGTCATTCGTTTCTCTATTTATGATGTTTACTATGGCAATCGGTGCTGGTTTGATCGCAAAGTATTTAAAGCAAGAAGGATTAATAAAGTGGACGGTACTATTAATCTATACTCAGACTATTTTTACACTAGCATTGTATGTCGTTGTGGATAACTTTTCTCTCGTTATAGACGTAGCAATATACCATATATTAAGTTCGATTATTGGTGGATACTTAACGTTTTACTTTGTTACGTATATTCGGAGATATACCCAGTTGTACTTAAAATATAAGGAAAACTCTCAAAGGGATCCCCTAACAGAGCTATACAATGTTCGTTCTTTTGATTATTTTTATAATTTAATGTTAGATAGTGTAAAACAAGAAGGTGGAAATTGTGCGGTTTGTTTAGTGGATGTAGATCACTTTAAGAAGGTAAATGACACGTATGGTCACACTGCCGGTGATCAAGTGCTTAGGCAGTTAGCTAAGCTTCTAGGTAAATTGATGCGAGAGGGAGACATCGTTTCAAGAAATGGCGGCGAAGAATTTTCAATCCTTCTAGAAGATTGTAACCTCACGCAAGCTGAAGAAATTGCTAATCGAATTCGAAAAGCAGTTGAACAATACCATTTTGTTTTACCAGATAAACAAAAAATTAAATTGACAGTTTCAATTGGCGTTGCAGCATTTAATTTTGAATCTAGTGATGACAACTTATATGAAAGTGCAGATGATGCCCTTTACAAAGCAAAACGTACAGGGAGAAACAATGTATGTAGTTAGTTTATTTTTGTGTGATTAGTTAGAGTGGAAATGGGTCGCTTTTGGTAATTATGAAATTCACTCGTGTATAGAATATAAAAACTTTGACAAGAATGTGAAATAGCTCTTGACTTTTATTCGACATATTCATACAATACAAACTATGAGTTAGAAAACAAATAGTAAATTTAGCTAAAAACAATGATGAGGAGTAGTAATGGAACCTCGTGTCTTAGAGAATTGACGGTTGGTGCAAGTCAATCATAGAGATCCATGAACTCGCCTAATAGTTGCAAGGGTGAACATTAATAGTAGCTCTTGTCGTCTGGCCGCGTTAAGGTGTCAAATAAGTGAGTGTATCCAACACTAAATTGGGTGGTACCGCGGGAATAATTTTGTTATTAACCTCTCGTCCCTAACGTTAACGTTAGTGGTGGGAGGTTTTTTATGCTGTTTTTTAAATAGTTTAGAGTTTAAAGTGTTGAGTTTAGAGTTATTGTCGCAGAGCTTTGGTGCTTCTCTTTCCTTTATCCAATACACTTATACTTTGATCAAATCAATATATGTAAATAGTTTAGAAAAATAAGGAGGTTGTTCACATGTCTTTTTCACATCAAGAAATAGAGAAAAAGTGGCAAAAGTACTGGGAAGAAAACAAAACGTTTAAAACTGGGGAAGATGAAAATAAAGAGAAGTTTTATGCTCTTGATATGTTTCCTTTTCCATCTGGGGCAGGACTTCATGTTGGTCATCCGGAAGGCTATACAGCGACAGACATTCTTTCTAGAATGAAACGGATGCAAGGATATAACGTGCTTCATCCGATGGGGTGGGATGCGTTTGGATTACCTGCTGAGCAATATGCTCTTGATACGGGAAATGACCCAGCAGAATTTACGATTAAAAATATCGATACGTTCCGTCGCCAGATTAAGTCACTAGGATTTTCTTATGATTGGGAACGTGAAGTAAGTACAATAGATCCAAATTATTACAAATGGACTCAATGGATTTTCTTAAAACTTTATGAAAAAGGTTTAGCTTATATAGATGAAGTTGCAGTTAACTGGTGTCCAGCTCTTGGTACAGTTCTTGCTAATGAAGAAGTCATCGATGGAAAAAGTGAGCGCGGTGGACACCCAGTTGAGCGCCGACCAATGAAACAGTGGATGTTAAAAATCACGGCTTATGCAGATCGTCTCTTAGATGATTTAGACGAGCTTGATTGGTCAGAGAGTATTAAAGATATGCAACGAAATTGGATTGGCCGATCTGAAGGTGCCGAAATCCATTTTGAGATAGAAGGCCATGATCAATCGTTTACAGTATTTACAACACGTCCAGATACTTTATTTGGAGCTACCTATGCGGTGTTAGCTCCTGAACATAAATTAGTACAAAACATCGTGACAGAAGCGCAGAAAGAAGCTGTCGAAGCTTATAAGAAAAAGGTCTCTATGAAGAGTGATCTTGAACGTACTGAACTTTCTAAAGAAAAGACAGGTGTTTTCACAGGAGCATATGCAATTAATCCTGCCAATGGAAAGAAGCTACCGATTTGGCTTGCTGACTATGTACTAGTCACTTATGGGACAGGAGCAATTATGGCCGTACCTGCGCATGACGAGCGCGATTATGAATTTGCGCGTGCCTTTGACCTTCCAATTGTCGAAGTTGTTTCAGGTGGAAATATCGAAGAAACAGCCTATACAGGCGATGGTACTCTTGTTAATTCCCAATTTCTTGATGGTTTAAATAAGAAAGAGGCCATTGCAAAAATGATTGAATGGTTAGAAGCCGGTGGAAAAGGAACAAAGAAAGTGACGTTCCGCCTACGTGATTGGTTATTTAGTCGCCAAAGATATTGGGGAGAACCAATTCCGATCATTCACTGGGAAGATGGGACGATGACAGCAGTCCCAGAAGAAGAGCTTCCGCTGCTTTTACCAAAAATGGATCAAATTAGACCTTCAGACACAGGCGAATCTCCTTTAGCTAACAACAAAGAGTGGCTACATGTTGTAGATCCTGCCACAGGCAAAAAGGGAAGACGTGAAACAAATACTATGCCAAACTGGGCAGGGAGCTGCTGGTATTACTTACGCTACATTGATCCGAACAATAGTGAAGCATTAGCAGATCCAGAAAAATTAAAAAAATGGCTACCTGTTGATATTTATATTGGTGGAGCAGAGCATGCTGTACTACACTTACTTTACGCTCGTTTCTGGCACAAGTTTTTATACGATATAGGCGTAGTTTCAACTAAGGAACCGTTCCAAAAGCTCTACAACCAAGGTATGATCCTAGGTGAAAATAATGAAAAAATGAGTAAATCTAAAGGGAACGTTGTCAATCCTGATGATATCGTTACAAGCCACGGTGCTGATACACTTCGCTTATATGAAATGTTTATGGGCCCACTAGATGCTTCGATTGCTTGGAGTGAAAATGGTTTAGATGGTGCTCGCCGTTTCTTAGATCGTATCTGGCGTTTATTTATTTCGGAAGATGGCAACTTAAGTTCAGTCGTTACTGAAAGTGAAGGAACTGAAGCATATCAGCGCGTTTACCATCAAACCGTGAAAAAAGTAACCGATGACCTTTCAGGCTTACGTTTTAACGTTGCGATCTCACAGTTAATGGTCTTCATTAACGAAAGCTACAAGCAAAATGAAATTCCAAAATCGTTTGTTGAAGGCTTTGTGAAGCTCCTTTCACCAGTTGCCCCACACATTGCTGAAGAACTTTGGGAAAAGTTAGGATTTAACGGTACTTTAGCTTATGAGGCTTGGCCAACATTCGATGAGAACATGCTTGTTGAAAATGAAGTTGAGGTTGTTGTCCAAGTAAACGGAAAGTTAAAAGGAAAGTTGTTACTTCCAAAAGACTCAAGTCGTGAAGAGATGGAAGAACTAGCGAAAAACGATGATAAAATTAAAGTAGAGCTTGAAGGAAAAACAATTCGTAAAGTCATTGCTGTACCAAATAAATTAATTAATTTTGTAGCTAACTAAGTGTAATAAATAAAAGACTGACAAATTATTGGAAATGTAATTTGTCAGTCTTTTTTTGTTAAACTAAATCATGTAAACGCTTTCAAAATGAGTAACCAAAACGACTATTATTAATCAAATTATAGATCGTGATAAAAAGTTCTTCATGTACTTCACCATCATTTTTTTTTTCTAATTCATATAACTCAGACACGCTGAAGCCAAAGTATAAGAGTGGAAGTTTAATTTTATTAATAATTTGTTCAGGTAAGTTTAGTTCACCTGTAAAAATACTATTAATGTTTAAAGTAGAAGTGGAACTCTCAGTTAAATAAATTAAGTCAAGATCAGATACCCCGGATTGTTTTAATAAAAATCCTACAGGAGAATACCTCGGTTTCTTTTCTACATTCACATCAATAAAAACCCCTTTTGAAATCTCACCTGATGAAATATACTCTCTTAATTTTGTTAACAAATGAACTTTGTCCATCTTCTACCCCCACTTTCTTCACATTTATATATAAAATATATCAAAAATTACATAATTTTTCAAACAATTCTAAATTTAATTGACGTTCTAGAAATAATAAATCAAAAAATCATAAGGAAACTCACTTTAAAGAGATCCTCATGACTAATAGACATAGCATTAACATGGATAAATTATATCTATGTTAATAACTTGTGGGTAAATTGTGAATAAACTCTGCTGAGTTGTTGATATCCTTATGTTTGTGTTAATAACTTCCACAGATATGTTGATAAGTCTGTTACTAACTAAAAATTCTGTGAATAATTCCATTCTGCAGCACCTTTTCCAGCTGTGTAACCTGTGGAAAAAGCTACTGTGATGTTATAACCGCCTGTATACCCGTGGATATCTAGCACTTCTCCACAGAAGAAAAGCCCGTTCATTAATTTAGATTCCATCGTTTTTGGATGAATTTCTTTAACGGAGACTCCACCACCAGTCACAAACGCTTTTTCTATCGATAAAGTTCCGTTTACCGTAAACGTAAAGCCTTTTATTAATATGGATAAGTGACGAATCGCTTCATTGGATATATTGGCAAAAGTATCATTTGCATCTATTGCAGACTTTTCTAAGTAAAAATTGAGAAGCCGCTCAGTGATATAGCCTTTTAAGCAATTTTTTACTGACTTTTTTTCGCCTTGTTTTGCCATACTTTTCAATTCTTGAAATACATCTTCAGCACTTTTCTTAGGAAAAACATCGATACTCATTTCGATCTTATCCACAGAGAATTTTTTTAAGGCCTTAACTACGTATTGACTACAGCGAAGCGCGATTGGTCCGGAAATTCCGAAATGGGTAAAGATCATGTCACCTTCATGACGGATCAGAACTTTCCCCTTTGGGTTTAAGACTGACAATCCAACATCACGTAAGGAAATTCCTTGCAATAATTTTTGTTTAATGAAAGGTTCGTTTGATGTAATTGGCACTTCCGTGGGAAAAAGCTCTGTTATTGTGTGTCCTGCTTTGCGGGCCCAAGGGTAGCCATCACCGGTGCTACCTGTGTGTGGGACGCTTTTTCCGCCTACGGCAATAATAACCGCTTTACTGTCGATAACTTTCCCATTCTCTAACTTTACCCCCAAAACTTTGCCATTTTCATAAAGAACATCTTTAACAGGGGTATTTGTCCACATTTGGACTCTCAAATCTTTTAGCTTTTTTAACAATGTATCCACAACTGTAGTAGCTTTATCACTAACAGGGAACATCCGACCACGGTCTTCTTCCTTTAATTGAATTCCTAGCTGTTCAAAAAATCGAATAATATCTTCATTATTAAATACAGAAAAGGGACTATGCATAAATCGTCCATTTCCAGGGATATGCTTAATTAACTCATCTGTTGCCATCCGGTTCGTCACATTGCAGCGTCCACCACCAGATATGGCAAGTTTTCTTCCTAATTTCTCACCTTTATCAATGAGCAAAACTTTTTGCTTTTCTTTTGCAGCAGCGATCGAAGCCATTAATCCAGCTGGACCACCACCAATTACAATTACGTCGTACATATGTATCCACCTACCAAATTTAATTTCTTATAATTTCTGTATTATAGCATAGTATTGCTCAACTTTTGCTGCTTCAGACCTAACCAAGTCTTTAGTGTACCCATATGAATTTTGTTCAGTTATTTGAATTGAAATACACAAAAATACTCAGTTCAAACTAGAAAAAACTTATAAAGAAGTTTAGTTAAAACAAGAATACAAAGCGAGCTAGGGGCTAACTCGCTTTTTCCAGCATTTAACATATGTAGTAGAATTGAAATTTTTCAATAGAAAGTAAAAAATAAAAAAACACATGAAAGTTCATGCGTTTCCTTGTTCTTTAGAATATAGTATTAGTTTTCTTTTCAACATAACCAAAGTTCAATGAAATTTCTGCCGTGGTTTGTCTAACCTTATCTATGAGTAGATTGTTAACTACATCCATAGTTATCCGGTTACTAGGACCTGAGATACTAAATGTCGCAATGATATTGCCGTTGTAGTCATAAATGGGAGCGGCTATACACCTAATTCCATCCTGATATTCTACATTATCTAAAGAATATTGTTGCTGCTTTATTTTTTCAACCTCTCGAATAAGCTCTTCCTTTGAAGTGATCGTTGCTTCAGTTCTTGGAAAGAATTCAATCTTCGATACGATTTTGTTAAACTTCGTTTCTGACATTCCTGAAAGTAGGACTTTTCCTACTCCAGTACAATACATAGGAGCACGGCTACCAATACGAGAGTACATTCGAATGGTTTGATTACTTTCAATTTTGTCAACATACATAACCTCTCCATTATCTTCAATACATAAATGGACAGTTTCATTTACATCTCTAACTAATTTCTCCAAATAAGGCTTTGATATCTCTGTAATATTCATGTTACTTAAAATATTTCTAGATAGATAGACAATTTGTAGCCCAAGCTTATATTTATCAGTAGTATCGTCTTTTACTACATAATTCATATTCACTAATGTGGATAAAAGTCTATGGGTAGTACTTTTGTTCAATCCAACTAATTCAGATAGTCGGGTTATTTGAATTCCATCAGGATATTCAGATAACATATCTAAAATTGTTAATGCCCGCTCAATTGATTGTACATTGTTACTCATCCTTATCCCTCTCTTACTTTTGGATTAATAAAATGGAACTCTGTTTCATTAAATGATACTC
The DNA here is from genome assembly GCF_001866075.3 of Anaerobacillus isosaccharinicus. Classification (GTDB taxonomy): domain Bacteria; phylum Bacillota; class Bacilli; order Bacillales; family Anaerobacillaceae; genus Anaerobacillus; species Anaerobacillus isosaccharinicus. Next base: position 2,656,318 of record NZ_CP063356.1, read on the forward strand.
TATTTAACCAATTTTGTAAACCGGTAAACAATTTTTATCACTAAATATGACTTTTTTGTGAAAAATCCAATTTAAACGTCTTAAATTTGTGGTTAAAAAGTGCAAAAAACATAGGTAAAAACACAACTTTTCTCTGAAATTTTGTGTTTTTTTTTAAAAAAAAGGGTTATTGACAACAACGTTGAAAGCGCTATAATTAAATTAATAGAACAGCGTTCCACGATGCGGAACGCCATTAGTTCTAACTTAATACATAGGGGTGTGATTATGTCACGAACTAAAGTTATTATTACAGATCTTGATCATGACAATATTCATATAGAAACAAAGTTGTTTCAAGATTATTCGATACCATTTGAATTAAAGCAGTGTAAAACAGAAGATGAATTAATTAACGAGTGCCAAGGGGCAACTGCTTTTGCAATTCAATATGCTCCAATTACAAAAAAGGTTATAGAGAGTTTACCAGATTTAAGATTGGTAGTTCGCTATGGTGTTGGAGTTAATACGGTAGATTTGGAAGCGGCTACAGCCTATGGAGTTCAAATTTGTAATATTCCGGATTACGGAACTCACGAGGTAGCAGATCATGCACTTGCAATGATGCTTAGCCTCACTAGGAAAATCACTCAAATGAATAATTTGATCCGAAACGGTATTTGGGACTATCAAAAGAGTATTCCTGTCTTTCGACATAGTGAACAAATTATAGGAGTAATAGGCTTAGGTAGAATAGGAACAGCCTTTGCACAAAAAGCTCATTCGCTAGGTTGTAAGGTTATTGGATTTGATCTTAACAAAAAACAAAACAATCGAAGTAAGTTTGTTGAAATGGTTTCATTTCAAGAATTAATAGAGCAATCAGATGTAATTTCTATACATTGTCCATTAGAAACAGCTGAGGATTTAATTAATGAGCAGCAGTTAATGAGCATGAAGTCAACTGCTTACCTGATAAATGTATCTAGGGGCGGTATTGTAAATGAAAAAGCTCTTGATAAGGCTCTAAGTGAAGGATGGATTGCAGGGGCTGCTGTAGATGTTGCCAAAACAGAACCAATAGCTGTCGAATCACCGTTGCTAAAGCATGATAATTTCTTATGCACACCTCACATGGGGTGGTATTCAGAGCAATCCGCAAAAGAATTAAAACGTAAGGTTGCTGAGGAAGTTATTAGATTTTTACAAAACGAGAAAGTACATTATCCGGTAAATACTCCAAATGGAGATATTATACAAAAACGAAATAAAGGTGGGTTTGGTTTATGAGAAAAAAAACATTAGCATTATTAATTACACTTCTACTAGCGATCGTAGCAGTAGTAGGTTGTGGAGGTTCAGAGAAATCAAATAGTGAACCACAAACAGGCGGTACAGATACAGAAGCGCCAGCAAATGTAAAAACAAAAGAATTAAAGTTAGCTTTTAACCAACCAGAAAATCATCCACAGTATAAAGCAATGGAAGAATTAAGTGAAAAATTTGCAGAACAAACAAATAATGAGTATAAAATTGAGATTTTTCCAAATGAATTACTAGGATCACAACGTGAAACGATCGAATTAGTTCAATCAGGAACAATCGCAATGTCGATTGTGGCAGGAAGCTTAATGGAGAACTTTAATCCAGATTATACGGTGTTCAACCTTCCTTATGTATACGACAGTCAAGAGCACCAAATGTCAGTATTAAACAATCAAGAAATCGTAGGTGAACTTTTCCGTTCTACTGAATCACAAGGGATGTTCGTATTAGGTACCTTCCACGGTGGGACTCGTAACGTTTATACGAAGAAGCCAGTATTTTCGCCAGCCGATCTAAAAGGAATGAAAATTCGTGTAATGGAAAGTGATACGAACATTAAGATGATGGCAGCTATGGGTGGTACAGGAACACCAATGGGCCAAGGTGAAGTATATACAGCAATCCAATCCGGTGTACTAGACGGCGGAGAAAATAATGAGTTAATTTACTCAAACTTGAAGCATGTAGAAGTAGCACCACACTTTACGTATACACAGCACTTAATGATCCCAGACTACTTAATTACGAATTCAGACGTATTCAATAAGATGAGTGCCGAGCACCAAGCGATTTTTATGGAACTATTCCAAGAAGCAGTAGATTATGCAATTGAATTATGGGATGTAGATGTGGAAACAGCAAAAGCTGCAGCAGAAGCAGCAGGAGGAACATTCCACACTGTAGATATTAAGATTTTCCAAGACGAAGTTCTACCTCTTCATGATGAAAAAGTAGTGGGAGATACTGCTAAAGCGTTATATGAAAAGGTAAGACAAGCCGCTAAATAATTGGAGTGATAGCCATGTCGGTTATAAAAAAATATTTAGATAAAGTATTAGGATCGTTTTGCATCATGCTATTTGCCTTCTTAGTTCTCCTTGTTACTTGGCAAGTCTTTACTAGGTTTGTCTTAAATAATCCTAGTGTAATTTCCGAGGAACTTGCAAAATACTGTTTTGTTTGGCTTGTATTATTTGGTTCAGCCTTTGTCTTTGGTGAACGTGGTCATATGGCAATTGAATTTCTAAAAGATAAATTGCCTGAAAAAATAAAATCAGTAGTGGAAATTTTTATTGAATTAGTAATCATTGTTTTCGCGACTCTAGTGTTAATAAAAGGTGGCTTTGATGCAACTTCTATGACTATGGGCCAATTGTCGGCTGCTCTTCAAATACCAATAGGCTACTTGTATGCAGCTTTGCCAACTAGTGGAGTAATTATTGTCTTCTATTGTGTTAATAACATCTTTGAAAATGTTGGTAAATTAAAAAGCGTTCAAAACTAATAACGTGCTTATTGGTAGAAGGGAGTCGATCATATGGATGCAGCAGTTCAGGTTGCATTAATCTTGTTAGTTATCGTAGGGGTATTACTATTAATTGGAACCCCCATTAGTATTAGTATCGGTATAGGTTCAGCAGTTGCCATATTATCTTTGATGGACTTAGATAAGGCAATGATTACATCATCACAACGAATGTTTACGGGGATAAACTCTTTTTCACTGCTTGCAATACCATTTTTCATCCTAGCTGGTGTCATTATGAATAATGGAGGAATTGCCATTAGGTTAGTGAATTGTGCCAAGGTTGTAAGTGGGAGGTTACCTGGATCTCTTGCACATACGAATATTGTTGCTAATATGCTTTTTGGTTCAATTAGTGGATCTGCTGTTGCCGCTGCGGCGGCAGTTGGTGGGACAATGTCTCCTCTTCAGGAAAAAGAAGGTTACAAAAGAGAATTTAGCGCCGCAGTAAACATCGCCTCTGCTCCTGCTGGTATGCTTATTCCACCGAGTAATACATTAATAGTTTACTCATTAGTCAGTGGTGGTACCTCTGTTGCAGCTCTTTTTATGGCTGGATATCTCCCAGGTCTTCTATGGGGACTAGGTTGTATGATCGTAGCTTACTTTTTAGCAAGAAAGTATGGCTATAAAAATGATAATGGAATAAGTTTTAAGCAAGCTTTACTCGTATTTTTAGACGCCATACCAAGTCTCTTGTTAATTGTTATCGTAATCGGTGGGATTATTGGTGGAGTATTTACAGCTACAGAAGGCTCAGCGATTGCAGTTGTATACGCCTTATTGTTGTCATTTATCTATCGAACGATAAAAGTTAGGGATTTGCCGAAAATATTGTTAGATTCAACCAGAACAACAGCGATTGTTATTTTTATGATTGGTGTTTCATCGATTATGTCATGGGTAATGGCATTTACAAATATTCCAGGGATGCTAGCACAAGCGTTGTTAGATTTTACAAGCAACCCTATTATGATCCTTTTGATCATGAACTTAATCCTACTCGTAATCGGAACTTTTATGGATCCTACACCAGCGGTATTAATCTTCACACCAATTTTATTACCAATAGCGCTGAGTTTAGGAATTGATCCAGTTCATTTTGGAATTCTGATGGTCTTTAATTTGTGTATTGGTACAATTACGCCACCAGTGGGACCGGTTCTCTTCGTTGGATGTAAGGTAGCCAACTTAAAAATAGAAAATGTCATAAGGCCACTATTACCATTTTTCGCAGTAGCTGTTGTTATGTTACTAATAATTACGTTTATTCCAGAAATATCATTAACTATTCCAAGACTTTTAGACTTAATTAAATAAAGCTTGGCTCTACGTTCATACTAACGAAAGGGTACTTGTAGTGTGAAAACATGAAAAAGACCCTTATTTTTAACAAATATTTACAATATGAGGAAGATGACTATGAAAAAAAAGATAATTACGATAGGCGAAGCAATGGGTTTATTTGTTGCAGATCAGATTGGTAACCTAGAGGATGTAGATAAATTTACACGTTACATTGCGGGAGCGGAATTTAATGTGTGTGTTGGATTAGCTCGATTAAACCATGATGCTTATTATGTAACGATGGTTGGTCATGATCCTATTGGAAAGTTCATTAAAAAATTTATTGAAAAAGAAAACATTAAAAGTGACTTTGTGTATGAAAATGATAAATCTTTTACTGGATTAATGATGAAGGAACGAACGCTTACTGGTGATCCTTATGTAGCTAGCTTTCGAAAGGGTAGTGCAGCATCAAAGCTTAGTTTAGAGTACTTTACTAATTTTCAGCTTAATAGCTTTGACCTTGTACATCTTAGCGGCATATTCTTAGCCCTTTCTCCTGAAACAAAGGCTGTCTCTCACTTTTTTGCGGATGAAGCAAAGAAAAATGGAAAAATCATTACCTTTGATCCTAATTTGAGATTTAACCTTTGGGAAAGTCAGGAAGAAATGAAAAATACGATTAATGAATTAGCATTTAAATGTGACATTATTATGCCAGGAATAGCTGAAGGCAAAATATTGACTGGATCAGATCAGCCTGAAGAAATTGCTAACTTTTATCTTTCTAATCATGCCAAGCTTGTGGTAATTAAACTAGGCGAAAAAGGTGCTTATGTTAAAGGTATCGATCAACCCGGAATGTTTGTTAGAGGTTTTAAAGTAGATGAAGTTATTGATACAGTAGGGGCCGGAGATGGTTTTGCTGTAGGTGTCATTAGTGGTTTGGTAGAAGGCCTTTCTATTGAAGAGGCTGTAACAAGAGGTAATGCAATAGGAGCTATTCAACTGTTATCTCCTAGTGATAATGAAGGTTTACCAACGAAAGAACAAATTGACCAATTTATTTTATCGGAAAGAGTATAGGCGAATCTTTATACAAGGAAGTGTCGAAGGTGAAGGCAATTATATATGAAGGGGCAAATACTATTTCTGTTTCAGAAAAAGAAATTCCTGAAGTAAGAGAGGGATGGGCTCTAATTAAAACCTCTCATGTAGGTATTTGTGGAACTGATTTAAATATCTACGCTGGAGCACATCCAAGAGCAACTGCTCCACTAGTAATGGGTCATGAATTTTCAGGTTATATAGTAGCTGGCCATCCGACCTTACAGGAAGGAACTCGTGTCACGGTAAATCCCTTGCTCACATGTGGGACTTGTACACCATGTGTGACGGGTCAAAGTCATGTATGTGAAACATTGAAATTAGTAGGAATTGATTGTGACGGGGCAATGGCAGAATATGTCTTAGCTCCAATAGATCGTATTCTCCCTTTATCCGCAGACTTATCTAGTAAACTAGCCGCATTAATGGAACCTGTTGCAGTTGCGGTTCATGCAGCAAGACAAGGTAGTTACATTCCTGGAGATAGTGTCGTCGTTTTTGGCGGGGGTACGATTGGATTATGTGTGGCTATGACCTTAAAAAGTTATGGGGCTTCAAATATTATGATTGTTGAGCCAAACCAATTACGTATCAAGAAAATCGAAGAGTTAGGCTTTATAACAATTAATCCATTAACGGAAAACGTGAAGGATATGATTATGAAGAATACTCGTGGAGTAGGTGCAGATTTTGTGATTGATTGTGCTGGCCACCCTTCAGTAGTTCCACAGTTAACAGAAACTGTAAAGGTTCGAGGGAAAATTATCATTGTTGCAGCTTACAAGAAGCCACCAGAAGTGAACCTTTTACAAGGAATGTTCAAGGAATTGACTATGAGTTTCGTTAGAGTATATACAGAAAAAGATTTTCAATTGGCTCAAGACCTGCTTGAAAAAGAGCCGGCTTTTGAAAAAATCATCACCCATGTCCTTCCAGTTGAGGAAGCTCAAGATGGCTTTGATTTATTAACGAATGCTTCTGATGCGATTAAGGTCATGTATCGCTTCGACTAAGATTGGAAGGAGTCTCTAATGACTAATTTATTTGACTTAAGTGGAAAAGTAGCAGTTGTAACAGGTGGTACGAGAGGTCTAGGAAAGGATATGGCATTAGGCTTAGCAAGTGCAGGTGCTGATGTAGTTATCATTGGAAGAAATGTAGATCCTCTTGTTGTGAAAGAAATTGAAAATAAAGGTGTTAGAGCTCTAGGTATCAGCTTTGATTTATTAGATTTTGATCATTATGATGATTTAATTGATCAGATTGTTAATGAGATGGGTCATATTGATATTTTATTAAACAACGCTGGTGTACAGAAACGTCATCCATCTGTTGACTTTCCTAAAGATGATTGGGACTTTGTTATGAATGTAAATGCCAATGCAGTGTTTTTTATGTGCCAAAAGGTTGGAAAGCTAATGCTAGAAAAGGGTTATGGCAAAATTATAAATATTGCGTCATTACTTTCATTTCAAGGTGGCCTTACGGTTCCAGCTTATGCTGCAAGTAAAGGGGCAGTTATGCAGTTTACAAAATCCCTATCTAATGAATGGGCCAAGTATGGAATTAATGTAAATTGTATAGCACCTGGCTATATGGAAACAGATATGAATACAGCTTTAATAGCTGATGAAAAAAGAAACACACAAATATTAGAAAGAATTCCATCTGGTCGTTGGGGTAAACCCGAAGATATGAAAGGTGCAGCCATTTTTCTAGCTTCTTCTGCCTCTGATTATGTAAATGGTTTTACAATGGCAGTCGATGGAGGTTGGCTTGGCAGATAACAAAATTAAATTTTAAAAAGGAGAGAGATTAAAAAATGAAAATGGAAACAAGATATTCGACACACCCAGAACATACGAAAACAATGGGAACGGATGAGTTAAGAAAACATTATTTAGTAGAGGAATTATTCGTTGCTGGTGAAATCAAACTTGTTTATTCAATGGAAGATCGCACGATTATTGGTGGGATTACACCAGATTCAGCTCCTATTGCTTTAGAGGGCTCAGATCAAATTAAAGCTGACTATTTTTTAGAGCGTAGAGAAGTTGGAATAATTAACGTAGGTGGCAATGGAAAAGTTGTGGTTGATGGTGAAGAGTACAAAATGGAAAACAAGGATTGTTTATATGTAGGACTTGGAAAAAAAGAATTACTTTTTTCAAGTGAGAGCACTAGTGATTTGGCGAAGTTTTATATCTTTTCTGCGCCAGCTCACAAGGAATACCCTATTCAGCAGGTATCATTTAAGGATATTGAAGGAAATAGACTTGGTTCACAAGAAAGTGCTAACGATCGTGTTATTCGCCGTATGATACATAACGATGGTATTCAAAGCTGTCAGGTTGTCATGGGGATGACTCAATTAAATAACGGAAGTGTCTGGAACTCTATGCCTACTCATACTCATGATCGCAGAATGGAAGCATACTTATACATCGATCTAGATGAAAATGCTAGAATGTTCCATTTCATGGGTGAACCGACAGAAACAAGACATCTTGTTATGAAAAATGAACAAGCAGTAATTTCACCACCATGGTCGATTCATTGTGGTTGTGCAACTAGTAACTATACGTTTGTATGGGCGATGGCTGGAGAGAACAAAACGTATACAGATATGGATCAAGTAACAATGGATCAAATAAAATAAACTTTCTTATTTAGGAAAGGAACATACTATGAAAAAAATAAAGACACTATTACAAATTTCTGAAACGGGCATTGTAGCAGTAGTTCGAGCAGATTCAGCTTCTGAAGCGATAGATATTTCAAATGCTTGTATCGAGGGTGGCATAAAAACGATTGAAGTTACTTACACCACACCTGATGCAGACTTAGCAATTAAAGAGCTAGTAAAGCTATATAACGAACAAAGTGACATAGTGGTTGGTGCAGGAACAGTGTTAGATGAGACGACTGCAAGATTAGCCATACTAGCAGGGGCCGAATTTATCGTTAGTCCAGCTTTTGATAAGTCAGTAGCAAAGCTTTGTAATCTTTATCGGATTCCATTTATGCCAGGGTGCCTAACTATTGGTGAAATGAAAGAAGCACTTACTTATGGAGCAGATGTAATAAAGCTATTTCCAGGAAGTGTTGTAAGTCCAGATTATGTAAAGGCGGTTAAAGCGCCTTTACCACAAGCGGATATTATGCCAACTGGGGGAGTAAGTCTAGATAACATTGGTGAATGGCTTCATAGTGGGTGTATTGCTGTTGGTGTAGGGGGTAATTTAGTAAATGCAGCAAAAAAAGATGGAGATTATCAGAAAGTTATTCAACTTGCAAAGCAATATGTAAATAAAGTACAAGATGCAAGAAATCAAAAACAATAGGGGTGCTAACATGAGCTTAGGAAATTTTTCATTAGACTATTTTTCATTAACAGATAAGGTTGCGATCGTTACAGGAGGAAACACAGGTCTTGGTCAAGGCTATGCAGTTGCATTAGCTAAAGCAGGAGCAGATTTATTTATCGTAACCTATGATCAAAATTGGGAAGAAACAAGAGCGTTAATTGAGGAAGCAGGAAGAAAAGTTCATTTTCATCAAGCAGATTTAACAGATACTAAAGCTATTAAAGGGGTAGTGGACTCATGCTTAGATGTATATGGTAAAATTGACATCTTAATTAACAACGCAGGAACAATTCGTCGTGCTCCTCTTTTGGAATACAAACAAGAAGATTGGAATGCAGTAATGGACATCAACTTAAACTCGGTTTATTTCTTAAGTCAAGAAGTTGCTAAAGTAATGGTTGAACAAAAGAGTGGGAAAATCATTAATATTGCGTCTATGCTATCATTCCAAGGAGGGAAGTTCGTTCCGCCTTATACTGCAAGTAAGCATGCTGTGGCAGGTATTACTAAAGCATTTGCCAATGAACTTGGCCATCATAATGTTCAAATTAATGCGATTGCTCCTGGTTATGTTGCAACTGAAAACACTGCACCGATTCGTGCAGATGAAAAGCGTAATGCAGAAATTCTTGCTCGTATTCCTGCTGGAAGATGGGCAGATCCATCAGATTTGCAAGGAGTAGTTGTATTTTTATCAAGCCAAGCATCTGATTACATGAATGGTCACATTTTAGCGATTGATGGTGGCTGGTTAGCACGTTAATATAATTTTATTAATTATAGTAGGAGATGAGTCCTATGATCTATGGTAAACTTCAAGATTTAGAAAAAATGGTTCTTGAAGAAAAGCTGCAAGCAGGGTTAGCTTTTTTAAAGGAACATGATTTTAGTAATGAATCATTAGGAGTACATGAAATTGATGAAAATTCTTTCTTTGTAGTTATAGAATATGACACGAAAGAAAAGGAAAAGTGTTTTTGGGAATCGCACAGAGCCAATTTAGACCTTCATTATATTATTGAAGGAAACGAAAAAATTGCTATTAAACATATTGATCAATTAGTGATGAAGGAACCCTACAACACTGAAAAAGATGCGATTATTTTCGAAGGTGAGATTGAAAGTACGATTGCAATGAATCCAGGAGATGCCATGATATGTTTCCCTGAGGATGGGCATATGACTGGAATTGCATTAAACAGTCTAAGTAAAGTAAGAAAAATAGTTTTAAAGCTAAAAGTATAGGATATGAAAATAAAGACCTTATTCGAAAAAAACGAATAAGGTCTTTATTTTAAAAAACGATAACTTCCTCAAATTAAAAGTGATATTTAATTTGGTCATCATATTTTTTCAGAAGCTCATTTCGAATTTGCTCAATTTCAATCGCAACTTCTGCTTCGTCTTTTTGGGCAAAGTCAATCTGCTCCATTAAATATTTATTTCCAATTAATTTCTTTTTCAAGCCATCTTTCCAAATTGTATCGATGTACTCTTCTGGTGAGATGGTATATAATTCGCTTTTTGCAGTCAAAAAGGCAATTGCTTCTTCATCGTATTCAAACATTTGTTTCGTTTGGTTTACCAATGCATCTAGATCGAATTCTTCATAAGTAATGCCAGCTTTTTCGGCTTCTACTAACATCATTTCTTGAAATAATAAATCTTTTGCGGCATCATGTAAATTCTCATCAGGTGTTACTCGTGCATTTTCTGCATCAAGTTCAGTAATTTTTACATCTGAAAATGTTATTAAGACGTTGCCCTCATCTACTACCTCATTCGTTCCTCCACATGCTACTAGCAAACTGCACAGAACAATGAGAAAAAGAATACCTATTTTTTTCAACATTTATCACTCCAATCAAATTTATAAAGAACCCATTTACTGTAACATAAATTTCGACAGAAAATCCAGAATCAAAAGACCACTTGACGAAGTGGCCTTAGTGAGTAATGTCTTTAATCTTTCCGTTATCTTGATTTTCTTCTTCATGGGCAATGCTATTTGGGCTTACCATATCAGTAATAAATACAGTAGGCATATTGGAAAGGTCGAATTCCTGAACATCAAGAGTAATAGCTTCTTCTTTTTGAAAATCACCTTCGAAAACGCCAACAACTGGGCGTGTAGGTAGCGCAGGATTTTGTCTAACGACTAACCCTTGCTTACCATTACTTAATTCTACAGAATGTCCATTTGGAAAAGCTGAAAAAGTACGGATAAATGCATGCATAACATCAATGTGAACGATTTTACCTGTAAGAAGCATCATAAATTCAATAGCATCATTTGGAGTTAACGTAGGATAATTTGAAAATTGAGAAGAGAGATTATCGATGCAATCCGCAACGGCCAATATTTCAGCGTAAAGCTGTATTTCTTTATTTGCACGACTTTTATAAGGTGGAAATGGTACATCATTTAATAAAAAGAAATCGATCTTTTGCTTCATTTCTCTATATATAGAATAAACCTCCGCACTACTTTTATTTAAATTTGTTAGGTGTTTCTTACTATGGTTATTTTTAATCATTTCATGGAGTAGTGCCGTTGTTGTCACAGTTTTTAAGCCATCTTTAGTGATCCCTAATTTGGTCCCAATGGTAGTTGCAACAATACAAACCTGAAGTGTATGAATAAAAACTTCATTTTCTTTAGACCGAATATCAGTAAACTGTACTAAAATATCTTTATGTAGTTCGATCTCTTGGATTAACTTATCAACATTTTCTTTTATAGGAACCAAATCTATCTCATGATTACTATTAATCATATCAACGACATAATAAAGACAAGCTAACGTTTCGATTTTTGTTTCCTGAGAGACGTTCTCTTCAAGTTCAATATGAGGGAAATTTTTATTTTTTACAAAAATCCCACTAATTCCAAGCTTTTTTAGTTTTGTAATCATACCGACGGTCAAAATGATATCTTCTTTTACTAAAATCGTTTTCCCAGCCCCGTAGATATTTCTCCCATTGATGTCCCCAGAGGCTACTTCAGTTATCGGTCTATATAACATTCTTGTTTACTCCTCATAACCAGCATGTAAAATGATATTTTCATTATATAGTACAATTTTTTAGAAAGTAATCTATTTTTTGGAAAAAGATGGGTGATTTACTATATCGAAGTGGTGTTCGTCATTGTACACTCCCTTCCAACCTGCTAAAATGAAGGACAGCAGAATTAAATGTAGAATGTAAAATGTAGAATTTAGAATGTTGCATGTTAAAGCTTCGAAGCAGTTCTTAAAATAATTCTACATTCTACATTCTGAATTCTACATTAAAGAAGAGGTGTCTTATGGCCGACTCGAAGTTAGTAAGGGGTACGATGATATTAACGGCCTCAATTTTTATATCAAAAATATTAGGTTTAATATACATATTTCCGTTTACAGCCATTGTAGGCGAAGAAGGATTAGCACTTTATGCGTATGGTTATGTTCCATATACTGTGCTCCTTAGTGTAGCTACACTTGGGATCCCACTTGCAGTTTCTAAATTTGTTTCTAAGTATAACGCCCTCGGAGATTATGAAACTGGACGGAGGTTGTTTAAGTCTGGCCTCATCGTGATGTCAATTACAGGATTTATTGCGTTTTTAATCCTATTTTTATTGGCAGGCCCTATTGCACAAATCGTAGTAGGTGGTGAGGATTTAAAAGGCAATTCAATTGAAGATGTCGTCTTAACCATTCGAATGGTTAGTGTGGCACTCTTAATCGTCCCACTGATGTCTATTATAAGAGGTTACTTTCAAGGGTATCAATCAATGGGTCCTACCGCAGTTTCTCAAGTTATTGAACAAATTATCCGCATCATTTTTATTCTTTGTTTAACGTTTATTATCGTGACATTAATGAATGGTTCGATTGGCTTGGCAGTTGCTTTTGCTACATTTGGAGCATTTGTTGGCGCTTTAGGAGGGTTAACGGTTCTCCTCATTTATTGGTTTAAACGAAAAAAACATTTTGAGAGACAATATCAAGAAAGTAAAGTTAATCATAACCTCCCGCTTTCATCTATTTATAAAGAACTTGTCTCGTATGCATTACCATTATCATTTATCGGACTTGCTATCCCTATATATCAGATGATCGATTTGATGACGTTTAATAACGCATTAAAAGCAGTAGGGTTTGATCAACCAGAAGTAGCCTTTGGTGCCTTCACTCAAGCCTCCCATAAGCTCATATTAATACCTGTATCAATTGCAACTGCGATGTCGTTAACGTTATTACCGACTATTACGAAGTCTTTTATTAATGATGACCAATCGTTACTACAGCGACAAGTGACGCAAACCTATCAAATCATTCTTTACTTAACAGTACCAGCTGCAGTAGGTTTATCAATCCTGGCATATCCTGCATATGCCGCGTTGTTTGGTCTTAACAATATCGATATAGGAGGACAAATACTTGGATTTTATGCACCAATTGCCATTTTGTTCTCGTTATTTGCGGTAACTTCAGCTATTTTACAAGGGATTAATCGGCAACGTTTTGCTGTGATCGGTTTAGTAGTAGGGTTATTTGTAAAGCTAGCTTTTAATGTCTTATTTATTTCCCAATTTGAAGCTATCGGGGCAGTTTACGCAACTGGATTAGGTTATGTAACGTCGTTAGGAGTCAACATTTGGGCAATTGGAAAATTCGCAAACTATAATTATCAATTTATTGTAAAACGCTTTTTATTAATCTCTATTTTTACAGCATTCATGGCAGTTGTTGTTGTATTGATGAAGGAGTCATTATTGCTTGTTTTACCGATGGAAAATCGTATTAACGCGCTAGTCGTTTTACTAGTTTCAGTTGGAGTCGGTGGACTTTCTTACTTGTATTTAGGAGTAAGAACAAACTTAGCAGGGCAAATCTTAGGAACACGTCTTAAATTCTTAAGGAAAAAACAGAAGAGTCGAGGTAAGGTTAGCTCATAATTTTTTCAATAACCCCAAAAAACTACATCTAGTTGAAAGTGTGATAATTTAACTAGATGTAGCAATTTAATGGTGGTACATTAGTTTTCACCAAGAGTTATAATAGCAGACTATAAAACGACTAGTATTGAGGTCCACCAATTCCAAAGCCTAATTGACGTTCTAAACGGTTAAGGCGTCGAGTTAATCGCTCAATTTCTGCTCCTTGGCGTTGGGTAGTTCTTTCCAACTGAGTTACACGAAGTTCAAGGTCTCGTGGCCTTGGACTGGGTGTCGGGCCTGGAGAAGGCGTTGGTGGAAAAAACGGAAATCCTGGATAGTATTGTGTTCCTGGGAATTGTCTATAATCGTACATAAGATCTCTCCTTTTATATGGGTAGGTGTCACTCAGTAAATAGTCTATGCCCACAATCGATAGAGGGGATAGGATATTTGCCTAAATAGTGAAAAATGGGCTCTTTGGTTTTTAACGTAAAAATTAGGAATGAGTTGTACCATATCAAATGGGTGAGGGGTTTTGAATCTAGTAGACGAAATACCTTTTTCTTGAAATAACAGTCTGCTATAATTAAAACGTTCATAACGTCAAGGAGGGGTGGAATGGAAGGCTCAATTAAAAAAGAAAATGATTGGATTTTAATAACGACTATCGTTTTACTAGCCTCATTTGGGCTGGTTATGATTTATAGCGCTAGTTATGTCATTGGCTATGACCATTATAACGATCCTATACACTTCTTTAGAAAACAATTACAATTTCTCGCCATATCGACCGTCCTATTCTTATTTTTTATGTTGTTTCCGTATCGTTTATATCAAAAATTAGTCTTGCCAATCGTCCTTGCTTCTTTTATCCTACTAATATTAGTACTTACTCCGTTAGGCGCAGAGGTTAAAGGTGCGCAGCGGTGGTTAGATTTAGGTTTTACTAGAATTCAACCATCTGAGTTTGTAAAGCTTTGGGTGATCATTTATTTAGCTCATGTTTATTCTAGAAAGCAAATGTATATCAACCAATTTGGTAGAGGAGTCTTACCGCCGTTAATTATAGTAGTCGGGATTTTCGCACTAATAATGGGACAACCTGATTTAGGAACTGCATCTTTAATCTTAGCAGTGGCAGGTTTGATGGTGTTTTGCTCAGGTGCAAAAATATTCCATTTGATTTCTTTAGGGAGTATTTCGGGCTTAGTTGTTTATTTATATGCAAGATCAGAGGAGTATCGAATGAACAGAATAACCGGGTTCATGGATCCATTCGCTGATGAAACTGGGACAGGCTATCAATTAATTCAGTCATATATTGCCATGGCGCATGGTGGCGTAACCGGTGCCGGTTTTGGACAAAGTGTTCAAAAGTTATTTTATTTACCAGAGGCTCATACTGATTTTATTTTAGCAATTGTTGCGGAAGAACTAGGTTTGTTTGGTGTTTTATTTGTGTTTATTTGTTTAGGGTTAATTGTATTTCGTGGCATTGTTATTGGAACAAGGGCGAATACTCCGTTTGGTAGTTTACTAGCATTTGGGATTTCATTCCAAATTGCTCTGCAAATTTGTTTAAATATAGGTGCAGCTACAGGAGTACTCCCAATCACAGGTATTCCGCTTCCTTTCATGAGTTACGGGGGCTCTTCACTAATGATCACTGCGATTAGTCTCGGAATAATAGCTAATATTGCTAGAAGTTCAACAAGAAAAATAAGTCAGGATACTGAACTTGATAAAGTTGGATAATGATAAAGGCTGCTTTAGTTTTATGACTAAAGCCCTTTTTTTAGTTGCGTTATAAAAAAATATGACGTTTTATGTAAAATTAGATAGTAGAAGGTTTGTTCAGGGGTGTGTTTTTTACTTAAAAATACCTTTGTTTAAATAAATAGGCTATGATAACATTAGTTAGGACTCAGTCCAGAATTGAACTTTTTTAATTTTTAAGTGGAGGAAACGAGTGCCGTGAATGAACGTAAAACTTATTTTCAGCAGTTAGATTATACGTTATTGTTCTTGATTTTTTTATTAATGTGTATCTCATTGCTTGCCATTTACAGTGCTGCCATGGCTGGTCAGTATAATGTGGAACCAACCTACTTTGTAAAACGGCAAGTGATTTGGTTTATTATAGGAACAGTATTAATGATAGGGGCAATGGTCATTGATTACGATATGTTCAAAAATTTCACAATTCCTCTTTATGTGATAGGGCTTATCTTATTAGTCGTTGTTCATTTCTATGGTATAGAACGAAATGGTTCACAACGCTGGATCAGCATTGCCGGGAATGAATTTCAGCCTTCAGAGTTTGTAAAGATCTTTTTAGTGCTGGCGCTTGCCCACCTGCTCTTCTTGATTACGAAGGATTATCGAGAGCGAACGTTAAAAGAAGATTTCGTTGTTGTATTTAAGGTCGCAGCTGTAGGATTTCCGGCATTTTTCCTAATCCTGATTCAACCTGATTTAGGAACAGCTCTAGTTATTGCTAGTATTATGGGAACAATGCTTCTAATGGCCGGGATATCATGGAAAATTTTTGCGGTTCTTGGAGCGGTAATATTTAGTTTTCTAGCGACCTTAGTTTGGCTTCATAACAACTTTTTCGAGTTCTTTACTGAATATTTAGTAAAGCCCCACCAATTAAGAAGAATTTATGGTTGGCTAGATCCAGAAAGTGATCCTGGTGATATGGGGTATCAGCTTCTAAATGCTATGCAAGGCATAGGTTCTGGAAAACTATACGGCAAAGGGTTTACTGAAGGTGTTTTATCAAAAAGTGGTGCTGTTCCTGAAATCCACACCGACTTTATATTTACGGTCATTGGTGAGGAGTTTGGTTTTTTAGGTGCGACGATCTTAATCGTTATCTATTTCCTTCTTTTCTACCGTATGATCATCATCGCCTTTAGTTGCAATAATATGTACGGAAGCTATTTAGTAGCAGGGGTAATAGGACTTCTTGTCTTTCAAATTTTCCAAAATATTGGTATGACGATTGGACTTATGCCAATTACAGGTCTAGCCTTACCTTTTGTAAGTTACGGTGGGAGTGCGCTTACAACAAATATGATTGCGATTGGAATAGTGCTTAATGTCAACATTCGAACGAGACATTATATGTTTGGTTCAGAGGAATTAACATAGGTTGAAGGGTTGTTAATCAATTGATTACAACCTTTCTTCGTTTTTAAAAATTATAAACTAAACTGGTGAAGAAGATTACTAGGAATTAAATTAGGGACAGAAGCAGTTATTGATATGATTATCAATTTAGAGGAAAAGCTATTAAAAGCAGGTATTCAAAAAGGGAGGCAGTAAAGTGAGACTAGATAAATTTTTAGCCAATATGGGCTTTGGCACTCGTAAGGAAGTAAAGAAACTGTTAAAAACTGGTGCAGTCCGTGTGAATGAAGAAATTGTAAAAGATGCAAAGTTACATATTGATGTAGAACAGGATGTCGTCATCGTAAACGGGGAAGAAATAGAATACAAAGAGTTTATTTATTTGATGATGAATAAACCAAAAGGAGTAATTTCTGCAACAGAGGATTCTAAAGATGAAACTGTCGTTGATTTGTTAGAGTTAGACGATGCTCGCTATGATCCATTCCCAGTAGGAAGACTTGACAAAGATACGGAAGGATTCGTTTTATTAACGAATAACGGTAAGCTTGCCCATGAATTACTTTCACCAAAGAAGCATGTCCCGAAAACTTACTATGCTCTCATTTCAGGTGTGGTTACCGAAGAAGATGTCCTTAAATTTAAACAAGGTGTGACTCTTGATGACGGCTACGAAACAAAGCCAGGTAATCTAGTCATCTTAAAGTCAGGAGAAACATCAGAAATAGAGCTAACGATTACAGAAGGAAAATTCCATCAAGTCAAACGGATGTTCATCGCAGTTGGTAAAAAAGTTACATACTTAAAACGTCTAACAATCGGCCCGCTAGAACTTGACCCAAGCCTTGAATTAGGAGAATACCGAGAGCTAACAGACGAGGAAGTGGAGAAGCTAGTTCAAAGAGAAATGTAAAATGCAAAATGCAAAATGTAGAATGTAAAATTGTGTGAGTCTAGCTTCGAAGATTAACATTCACTAATTCTACATTTTACATTCTAAATTCTACATTTAATAAAGAAAGTCCCCAACTCTATAAACGGAATTGGGGGAGATTCTTGCTATATTAATTTTCTTTAAATTTACTGTTGGTACATTAGGAAGCTTTTGTCTTTTTGCTTGTTGTGGTCCATTTGCCACGGCTAGGACTTTTCACGAGCTTGTTATACTCCAATACATTTAAATCTCGCTGAATTGTCCTGGGGGTAATTCCAAATTCTTCAACTAATTCATTCGTCGTGACAGTTCCCCTTTTTTTTATATAGAGGTAGACGGACTTAATTCGGTTTAACATCCGATCAGTTGAAGTTTCCAAAAAACCACTCCTTATCATTTTTCATTTCTTCAATCATAAAGAAATACAAAGTATTTCTAATACAGTTGGCTAGCAGCTGCAAAAATGAAGGTTACTTCATTTTTATGGTGAATACATGAGCTTTATACGCATTTTCTGATAATGGTTTAGCCTCTTAAGTCAATGCTGTTTCCTAATGTTGGATGAGGGCCCAATGCCATCTGATGAATTGGCTGCGTTATATCTTCAAGCATGGAAATTGCTTGAACCGCTTGAGTATTCATGGAACTCTTTAGTAAGCTGAGGTTCAAAGTGTGCTGTAGCTGTTGTGTATTAGTTGCCATCATTTTACTAAGATCCACATCAAACCCTCCTTTATCGCAATTGTACAATAATTTCAATTATTTAGCAAAGGAAAGCGGTAAATCGGGCTGTTTTGTTTTTGTAAATTTTTACGTTTTTGTTAATTAACTTTTTATAAAGATTAGATTTGGCTGGGAGGCAAAACATGATGATTAACTGGAAAAGAGAAATTGAATTAAGAAAAGAAGCTTTAATTGTAGATACTTGTGGGCTATTAAAAATAAAAAGTGTGTTAGATGAAGAGGGAGCAACAACTGAAGCTCCTTTTGGTTTAGCTATAAATGAAGCACTACAATTCATTTTACAGAAAGGTGAACAATCAGGGTTTGATACAAAAAATGTAGATGGATTTGCTGGTCACATTGAGTTTGGTAAAGGTGAGGAATTAATCGGAATTTTAGGTCATATTGATGTTGTCCCTGAGGGTGATGGTTGGTCAAGTGATCCATATAGCGCCGAAATTCGCGATGGGAAAATATTTGCTAGAGGAGCTATTGATGACAAGGGTCCAACTATGGCAGCTTTTTATGGGATGAAAATAATCAAAGAATTAGGCCTACCTCTTTCAAAGCGAGTTCGGTTAATCATTGGTGCTGATGAGGAAAGTCAGTGGCGTTGTGTTGATCATTATTTTCAAAAAGAAGAAATGCCAATCATGGGTTTTGCGCCTGATGCAGATTTCCCGATCATTAATGCAGAAAAAGGTATTTGCGATATGGAGCTAGTTTTTCCGATAAGTAGCGAGGAGACGTCATTAATATCATTCCAGGCAGGACGAAGGCTCAATATGGTTCCTGACTTAGCAACAGCAGTTGTTAATATTGAAGAAAAAGAAGAGGTTATCCACGAATTTCAACTTTTTTTAGACCGATATGATTTAGTAGGAGAAACGACAATTGAGGAAAAAGGGATTAGCTTCAAGCTTTTCGGTATTTCAGCGCATGGAATGGAACCAAATAAAGGGAGAAATGCAGGGATTTACCTTGCTCATTTCTTAAAGACTATAAAGTTAAAAGGGAGTGGCTCTGAATTTGTTGCTTTTGTTGACAACCATTTTTACGATGATTCTAGAGGACTAACTTTAGGTCTAAATTATGAAGATGAGCAAACGGGCCCCTTAACGATTAATGTGGGAACACTTCATTTTGATGAAAGTCGTAGAACAATAGGCCTGAATTTACGTTATCCAGTAACGTATAATTTTGAAGATGGGTTAAGGACTTTAGAGGCGGCAATTGCTGAGAGTGGAATCGTTGTAGATTTAAAAACCCATGCAAAGCCACATTATGTGAAAGCGGATCATCCATTAATACAAATTTTGCAAAAAGTCTATGAAAGACAAACAGGGGAAGTAGCAACATTATTATCAACAGGTGGCGGAACATATGCTAGAAGTCTTCAGGCTGGAGTTGCGTTTGGAGCATTATTTCCAGGACGCCCAGAGCTCGCGCACCAAAAAGACGAATACATCGATATAGAAGATTTACTAAAAGCCGCATCCATTTACGCAGAAGCGATCTATGAGTTGGCGAAATAAGTGTAAAATGTAGAATTCAGAATGTAGAATGGTGTTGGCTTCGAAGCTATTTCTTCAACACTTCTATTCTACATTTTACATTCTACATTCTACATCGTTATTAAGAAGGGTGAGGGCGATGGAGCAGGATCGGTTTGTCAGGGTTCATTTAAAAACGGTATATTTTTTAATATTTTTTAGCTTTGGAGGACTTTTCCCCCTTTTAAGTGTTTATTTAAGAGATGTAGTAGGCTTGTCCGGAGCTGAAATTGGGACGATCATGTCTATAGGCCCTTTAATGATGATTTTTGCACAGCCATTATGGGGCATCTTGAGTGATTATACACAAAAGCCTCGAGAGATATTATCAGTTACAATGATTATTACAGGCGGATTAGCTTTGTTTTATCTTCCTTTTTCTGTCTACATTGTTTTAGTTATTGTTGCAGCTTCTGTCGCACTTTTCCAAGGTTCGATTGTACCAATTTCTGATAGTATTACTTTAAATTATGTCCATGAAAAAGGTGGAGATTATGGAAGTATTCGCCTTTGGGGAGCGGCGGGTTTTTCCATTTCTGTTTTACTAGTAGGAACTCTTTCTGATATTTTTGGGTTACAAATTATCTTCTACACGTTTGCTGTTTCTCTATGGTTATGTGCTTATTTTACAAGGAAGATGCCAAAGGAAGGGCAATTACCCAAAGTTCAATTAAAGAAAGGCATTTCTCAACTTATTCAAAATAAGCAATTTATCCTTTTTATGATGACGACATTTTTTGTTTTTGGTCCGATTTTTGCAAACAATTTTTATTTCGGCTTATTAATTCAAGATGTTGGTGGGAGTCTAACTGGGGTCGGAATAGCCTTTTTACTCGCAGCTGGTAGTGAAATTCCATTTATGAGATGGGTTGGGTATTGGATTGACCGAATAGGATTATTAAAGATTATTCTCATCGCAGCTATTGTTTCAAGTTTACGTTGGTTTTTTTATGCAATCGAACCAGCACCAATACTGATCTACATCACAACCATTGCCCAAGGGATGTCAATTGGATTATTTATCCCAGCAGCGATACAATATGTAAGAAAAATTACACCTGAAGACGTTAAGGTAACTGCAGTGTCCGTCTATTCATCAGTCGGTGGAGGTCTTGGAACTTCTTTTTGCACACTAATGGCCGGCTTCTTGCTAGAACGTTTTGATATTTTCGCTGTTTACTTATTTTTTGGAGGGTTAACTACTCTTGGAGTAATAACAATAATTGTCGTTATGCGGTGGTGTCTACCCTGTAAATAGGACTTTCATTGGTGTCAGACCCCATAAAAAGACAAAAGACATTAAAAATCCACCTGAGAAGGACAGCCTTCCTAGGTGGATTTATTAATGTCTTTCCCAGGTGGAAAACTATTAGCAAATGTCCACGAAGTATTCTACCCTGTAAATAAAAACTACAGGAAAGTTCACTTTCTTCGATTAAAAAATTCGTGCGAATCATATTTACACCTATGTTGGTGAAAGTGAACTTTCATTGGTGTCTGACCCCAAGAGATAGACACCTATATTAAGCTTCTTTTATTGCTTTTTTGATTTCTTTTAGAGCATGGCGATAGCGGTTTCTATCTTCACTTGAAATCTCTTTATCACCGTATCTTACGCTTCGGTATGTGGAGGCAATTAAACTCTTTAATTCTTCGTCTGCGTTTAATCTAGCAAACCAGTCTTCTACGGTTTCATTGTAACTTCGTCCATGCCCCTTTTTAGCCATAAATTTTTCAAAGTCATAAAACATGCGGCGAATTTCATTTTTGGGACGACTGCTACGAAACCATCCTTTTTTATGATCATCTTGGCTAAAGGAAGATAACTCTTCTTGATCATTTGTTTGAATGTATTCCCTTAGGATCAATGATCCAGATTTCCTAAATATAATGTAAAGGATAACGATTAAGATAGCTCCTCCAGCAATCCAGAGCAACATGTCAAAGTTTGCAGCTGTGGTTTCATCAAGAGTAAGATCACTCTCAGGACCACTATAAAATCCAGCTTCCTCTTGGGGACCTCGTCGCCTAAGCTCAAAATTAAATAACGAAGCTAAATATACGAAAGGGACTCCTAATAACCATACGACATAGAATACTAGCTTGAAAATAGAAACAACGACAGTGTGTAACATTTGATAAGAGAAAATGGCTAATAAAGTAATGCCACCTAAGGCAGTGAAACTCCCTAGTTGCCATTTTAATTGTGTCAGTTTATTTGTATTAGATTTTGATGATTGAAAAGCAAGCTTTAACGTTTTTAATAGGACGATTAAGAAAAATTGAAAGAAAGTGATAATTAAAAAGATCTCATTCTTTCCTGTAAAAAAGAAGTAGAGAAAAAACACAACTCCAACAATAAACGTAATAATAAATAGATTCATTTCATTTGGATCATTGTCTTTATAATGGGATAAAACCCTCCAAAAGATAATTGTACTGATTAAAAGAGCGAAGAAAAAATGAAATCCAACAGATATTCCAACTAAGCCAATAATAGGAATTAAGAGTATCCCTACTTTTTCTGTCTTAAATTTCTGAATAAACGGCTCATAAAAAATAATTGCAGTTGAAACGAGCACGATAAAAGGAAAAATTGGTAACTCTTTTTCTTCGGCATAGTAAAGGGGAATAATGATTAAAAATAAGAGCAGCATTTCTAAGCTCAAGTGGAAAAAGCGAGTCACCTTAATTTGCCATGGTTTCATTTTTTCCACCTCCAACCGGAACTACTTGTCCAATATCTTCGTTTGATTCGACGCGATACACTGTTGCCCCTGTTCTCTTCCATTCTCGATAAAGATTATCTTCTTCTTGACTAAAGCTACCAAGATGAAAAATAAATGGATTTGGACCAGTTCTTATTTTTACCGTTTTTAATACTTCAATTGGATGTGTTGTGATCGTGTATTTGCTTACTCTTGCTAAAAGTTCTAATGCTTTCATTAAATGATCTTTACCATTTGCAGGTGGGATGTGGATGAAAGTAAACTTAGGAACTCTTGTATTGATATAGAGTTCAAAGGAAATATGATGCTTAGTTGCAAATTGACAAAGAAACGCCGCATGACTTAATACTTCCTCAAGATTTCTCACAGTTAATTTAGAGCGATCCTTATTATAAATATTTACGACAATTGTCCAATTTAGGATGGTTGTTTTTTCGTAGATCTTAGTTTGCAATGAATTTGTCCTTGCTGATGCCTTCCAATTCACCCGATTAAAAGGATCACCAGACGTATATTCCCTTGTGCCCATTGTCATCATGACGTCTTCGTGTTGTGAATGCTGCCTTGGAATATCCCCCTGCCGCTGTTGCACGATTTGATCCAGCCCATTTATTGCCATTGGTGTTGGATAAACTATCATTTCCCTTCGAAAATAATCTCGATAGTGAAGACGCAAATAACTAAGCTTCAATAAATCATGAACGGTATATTCAATCGTTCGAATTTGGGCGACACCTCGTTTTAAAGCCTTTACTTCTATATTTCGCTTTTTTCGTGTTAAGGGCAAGAGGCTATACGGGAAGCTGTAAGACTCTTGATTAATGCTATCACTTCCGACAACTTCGATTGCTCCGTCATAGTCGTAGAAGGTAAATGATACTTCTCCATTTAAAACAGGTAATTTCCCTTTATTTTCAAGGGGAATAGTAATGGTTCTCGTATCATCAGGAAACATACGGATGACTTCAATTTCATCAAAGACCGTTGTTTTTTTTGAAACATATTGTAGGTAGAAATGATTTAATAGAATAAAGAAAGTAAACAAAACTCCTAATCCAAAAACGAGAGGCGAGTTAATAAAAACGGAAACAAGAAACAACAATGGAACTGACCAAAATAATGTCCCATAGATCTTTTTCGGTAAATTATGCTCTTGGTTCCAGCTCATTAACGAACAGCTCCAGCTTCTACTGGCACTTCAACACTTTTCAATATTTCCATAAGGACATCTTCCTTTGTTTTACGCATTGAGCCCTCAATTGAAAGAACTAGGCGATGAGAAAGGACGTATGGTGCCATCACTTTAACATCTTCAGGTAGACAATAATCTCTACCGTGAATATAAGCACGAGCTTGTATGGCTCTCATTAGCCCGAGAGTACCCCTTGGACTTACGCCAACTTCTACATATTCAGATTGTCTCGTTGCAGCAATAATTTTCAGCATGTACGTTTCAATGTCTTCTGATAATGTGACCTTTTTTAATTCATTCTGCATTTCTTCAATTTCTTGGATGGTAAGAACAACCTCTAGAGAATCGATCGGCTCTGATTCACGGTACATTGAAAGCATTTGTTTTTCCTCTGCTAAAGTTGGATATCCTACTTTAATTAGTAATAGGAAACGATCCATTTGTGCTTCTGGTAATGAAAACGTACCTTGCTGGGAATCGATTGGGTTTTGTGTAGCAATAACGATGAATGGCTTCGGTAAAGGCAATGTTTCGCCATCGATTGTAACCTGACGCTCTTCCATCACTTCTAATAAACTAGATTGAGTTCTTGGTGTTGCTCGGTTAATTTCGTCTGCTAGTAAAATATTTGTCATGACAGGTCCTGGTCTCAATTCAAATGCTTGCTCTTTTGGATTGAAAAATTGGATACCAGTAACGTCACTAGGTAATACATCAGGTGTAAATTGCACACGGCGGAACTTCGCATCTAGACATTTAGCAATAGATTTTGCTAACATAGTTTTTCCTGTACCAGGAACATCTTCTAATAGAATGTGCCCACGGGCAAGGATGGAAATAACAACTAATTCAGTCATTTCTTCTTTCCCTACTAAAACAGTTGCGATCGAAGATTTTATCTTTGCAATCTTATCTTGTCTATTCATCTTGTTTAACCCCTTATCTATTAACTTATTATTTTTCTCCTATACTATTATTCCATGATTTTCAGATAAAGTCGAATATTTTAATAATTTATGGGGTCAGACCCCAAAAAAAGACAAAAACAACAAAAAGTCCACGCTAAAAGGACATCGTTAGCGTGGACTTTCATGTTGTTAGGTTTCAAAATCAAATAAATCAGTTGATAAGTACCGTTCACCTGTGTCACAAGCGATGGCAACGACAACATCGTTTGGTGACAGGCGTTTTGCAACTTCAAGAGCGGCGAAGCAAGCGGCACCTGACGATGGACCAACGAGAATGCCTTCTTCACGGGCAAGGCGTCTTGTAACATTGTATGCATCATTATCTTCAATTTTTAAGATTTCTCCATAAACATTTTCATTTAAGATTGGTGGGATGAAACCAGGGCTAGTTCCGACAAGTTTATGTGGTCCAGGTTTGCCTCCTGATAAAACAGGGGACCCAGCCGGTTCGACAACGTGAATACTGATCTCAGGATAAAGCTCTTTTAATTTCTCACCTGTTCCTGTTATTGTACCTCCAGTGCCAGATGCTGCAACAAAAGCATTCAATGTTTTACCAATGCTATCTAACGCGTCTTTAATTTCTATAGCAGTTGTTAATCGGTGTGCTTCTGGGTTTGCATCGTTTTCAAATTGCATTGGCATAAAGCTGTTTGGAATTTCCTTTACTAATTCATGTGCTTTTTGAATAGCGCCAGGCATTTTTTCATCTCCTGGAGTTAGAACAACTTCTGCACCATACGCTTTTAAAATGTTAATTCGTTCTTTTGACATCGTATCAGGCATTGTTAAAATTGCTTTATAACCTCTAGCAGCGGCATTCATGGCAAGGCCAATTCCTGTATTTCCGCTTGTAGGCTCAATGATTGTTGCGCCTTTTTTTAATAACCCATCTCTCTCAGCTTGTAAAATCATTTGAAAAGCAGCACGATCTTTCACACTGCCACTTGGGTTCATAAATTCTAACTTTAAATAAACATCAGCTCCTGTCTTACTTGGGAGATGGTTTAACTTGACTAATGGTGTATCACCAATTAAATCAGCTATGTTGTCAACAACGCGCATATATGAACACTTCCTTTTTTAAAAAAGTAAACTTACAACTATTATATACATATCAGTTTATCATAATTATGGTGATAATTCCTATCATTTAAATTGGTATTATAATTAAGGTGATTAAGAATAAAACTATAAAAGCAAAAAATATATTGTTTTATAACAGTTTTTATTGTATCATAACAATCAAGATTAGAAAAAGGTGAAACAATGACAGTTCAACCACATTATTTTATTGCAGTAACAATTGATGACAAAGTAAAACAAAAACTTGCCTCATGGTGTGAGAATGAGCATCTACCTTTTCAGAGGTTTGTGCACAAACAGGACCTCCATATTACGTTGGCTTTTCTTGGCGGTGTAGAGAGTTTAATTCTTGAAGAGCTTAAAGAAGCATTGCAAGTCATGGCGAAGCAACACGTGCCATTTACTTTAACAATTGATAATTTAGGTTATTTCGGAAAAAATCAAGCACCTCGCATTTTTTGGGCTAGTGTTAAACAAGAAAATAAGCTATATGAACTTCAGAAGGATGTACACCAAACTTGTGTTGACCTTGGAATTAAACTTGAAGATCGGGCGTATAGTCCCCATATTACGCTAGCTCGTAAATACATTGCCGAAGAGCCTTATGCTGATGATGCGCTTAAAGAGAAGTTTCATTCATATCTAAAAAGTGAGAGCTGGAGGGTAGCTTCATTTGTCATTTATCAAACGCATTTAAAGAAAACACCAAAATACGAGGTTGTTGCTTCGTTCAAGTTATCAGAACTTTAATAGAAATGCAGGTGTGATAAAACGTGAAATTTTTTCAAATCATTTTACAAATAGCCGTTTTATACGGCTTTTTCTTAACTGGAAAATGGCTACAACTCACCTTCGGCCTTATGATTCCTGGAAGTATTATTGGCATGCTTCTCTTTTTTATTGTGCTACTTTCAGGTCTTTTTCCTACCCAATGGTTTGAGCGCGGATCAGAACTTTTATTAAGCCACATGCCATTCATGTTTTTACCTGTTACTGTAGGTGTATTGAATTACCTCTCTTTTTTTCAAGGAAAAGGGCTACTATTAATCTTCGTTGTTCTACTTAGCACGTTGATTGTTATGGTATGTTCAGCATATGTTGGTCAGACAATGGTACAAAGAAAGGAGAGGCAAAATTGATCTCATTTGGTATTTCGTTGACAGCAATACTCGTAACACTTGCTATTTACTTTTTATCTAAAAAACTATATCAACGCTTTCCAACCCCTGTTACAATTCCATTACTAATTGGAACGACACTAATGATCGTTATTTTAACAGTTAGCGGTATTCCTTATGAGACATATATGGTTGGTGGGAAGTGGATTGAACAACTTTTAGGGCCAGCTGTTGTTGCCTTAGCGTTTCCTCTTTACAAGCATAGAACTGTGTTAAAAACGTATTTCTTCCCGCTTACGGTAGGTGTGACTTTTGGAGCTTTTCTTGGCGTGATTAGTGGAGCACAACTATCAAAATTACTTGGAATTGAGGAAATGCTCATTTATTCAATTATGCCAAAGTCAGTAACTACGCCAGTAGCCATGGAAGTGGCACAGGTGCTCGGAGGTATTCCCGCACTGGCTGCTATTTTCGTGATGATTGCTGGAATAGGCGGTGTCGTCCTTGGTCCTTTTCTTTTGAAGCTATTTAATATTAACCACGTGATTGGTAAAGGAGTAGGGCTAGGGAGTGCAGCGCATGCAATTGGCACTTCAAGGGCACTAGAATATGGGGAACTTGAAGGTGCAATTAGTTCAGTCTCAATGACCTTAAGCGCCATCATCGTTTCATTATTAGGACCAGTTATGTTTTATTTACTTCTTTAGTGGGAATTTAGAAATAAGGTAGTTGTATAGTGTCTTTGACAAAGGATGAATTCTTCCTATTAACTACTACTATAGGTACTGCCAAATACAGACAGATTGTGATAAGATTTTATTACAATCTTTTTTGTGTAGAATTGTTTTCTGTAGTTAAGCTACAAAGCGATGCTACCAACATTTTACATTCTAAATTTTACATTGCTTTTTTGGAGGAGTATTAGTGGCTCATTTAATAAAATTAGAAGACTGTGTCTCCCGTTATCAATATGATATGTATCGATATCCAGGTCAGTTCTCGCGCTTGAAACGTGAACGCTGGGACAGTTTGAAGCGTGAATGGGAAAATTCTTATTTGAATGATAGCCCTTCTGTAAACAAATTTGTTGAAGAACAAAAAAAGTCTGCTAAAGGTGCTTTCGATAAAATCAAAAAGTGGTATAAGCGGGAGAATAGGGACCCGATTATTGAAGAATTTGAAGAAAAACCGTATCGATTCAAATATACAACTTTACCAGAGTTAAAAACGACTTTCCTACATGAATTGTTTGAGTTCCAACTGAATTGGGCAAGCTCTACGTTACGAGAAACGTCGATAATGAAAAAACAGCTCTTTTATGACCCTACATTAAAGTGGTTGTTACAATCGTTTCCTGATAATTATTTTGTTCTTTACTACCCGACTGTAACCTACCCAAAAGCTACTGTTCAATTTGATATTCTTTTAATTGGGCCTACAGATATTTGGTGTATTGTGAACTTAAACGGTTCAGGAAACACGATCTTTCAGAGCTTTTCAGAACGATATTGGCTTGAATTAGAAGGGGAAGAAGAGAAGAAGATCATAAATCCGTTGCTGTCGTTAAACAGAATGAGTACGATTGTTAAGCGAATTTTAGCCGATAGTGAACTCGACATGGCTGTTCGAAAAGCTGTTCTCACTAAAAATGGATATATAGATGTTAGCAATCAGTGGAGCGGTGCTAATTTCTTTGATCAACGAAATATTGATGAGTGGAATGATAGGTTGAAAAATAATTCATCACCAATTAAATCGGTCCAGCTTAAGTTTTCACAATATTTATTAGATGCGTGTCAAACAACTTCAGAACTAAGGTATGATATTGGAGTTGAAGAAGAGGACATAAATTCATTTGAAAACGAAGATTATTAACGTTATAATTAATATAGGAATTACATTGATTGGTAACCCTCCATCCGAAGTTTTGGAGGGTTTCTTGGTGGAAGGAAGTATATGATGAGAAGGCAAGAATTAATAAAAGATGGGTCAAGATTTATTTGTCCTAAATCATATACTTGGCTCGTTCAAAAACAGCTAACTTGTTTCGGTGGAACAGAGTATATGATTGAAATAAAGGAACTAGATGGATGTGTAAGTTATGGCGAGTCGTTTGCCGAAGCGAAAAAGGGGTTACAAGAGTCAATTCAACTATGGTTTAAGTATCATAGAAAATTGGAAACACAACCTATAAAAAATCAAACTCATCTTGTTCACATGGAACCTAAGATGACCAAGGAAGAATTTGAGCAAATTAATAAACTGCTTTTGCATATTCTATTAAATTAGAGGATCACTTAAAGAGAACTTTAAGGATCCTTTTTTCGTTTTATTTTGCTAAAGTAATCGTCATTAATCATTTCGAATAATTAGATAAACGATTAGCCCAAGGATAGGAAAGAACAGCGTAGCAATTAAAACTATAATTGCGTATTCCTTGCTATTTCCTCTATTCAGAGCATCACGGTACGCCCAAATACTAGTAGCAATATTTAATATGAGTAATCCAAGACTTATGATGATAAAGATAAAAAAAAGTCCAAAGCCGAAACTTGCTTCATAAAACATATAATCTCCCCCTCGGATGTTTCTTCTTAATATATTCTAACAAAAATAAAAGGTGATGTCGGAAAAATTCCAAAAATTAGAGTCTATATTTAATAATAAGATTCCATTTTGAAAAATGTAGTATATGATAAAAGAACAAGTAAAGTCTATTTTCATATAAATATATGAGACATATAACTAATAAGTCCAAGGGATTTAGTTTTTTAAACTAAGTAGAAAGGAGAGAGTGTTGTGGCAAAAAACGCATATATAGATGAACTTACGTTAATCACAATACCTTTTTCAGAAGTCGAAGAAGAGCTCTCCGATTTTACGCTTCTAAACGCGTTGAATGGTGAGGTGCTTGCCTTAAAAAGTTGGGAAAAAAGAGAAGACCGTTGGCGTTATGAGCTTTATTTACCTGAACCTATTAAATTTGGTGTTGACTATAAGATAATTGCCAATAAACAATTGAATTATCAAGTAATGATTGGTCAGGTTGTACGAACACGCCAATTTGATGACTTATTTTATTATGAAGGACAGTTAGGTGTTACTTATAGAAGAGAAGAATCAACCTTTAAACTTTGGGCACCTACTGCAACTGAAGTGCAACTTATTTTTGATGACAAAAAAGGAGAACAGACTACTTCATTAACTAGATTAGAAAAAGGGGTTTGGCAACAAATTGTCAAAGGAGATTTAGATGGTACAGTTTATATGTTCCGAGTATTAGTGGATGGGACTTGGAGAGAAGCTGTTGATCCATATGCAGTTGCCGTAACAGCAAATGGTGAAAAAGGAGTTGTGATTAATCTTTGTGAGACAAATCCGGCGCAATGGTTCGAAACTAAAAAACCTGTGTTAAAGCGTGCAACCGATGCCATTATTTATGAAGCTAACATTAGAGATTTTACTATAGCAACAACTAGTGGAATTACACATAAAGGGAAGTACAAAGGATTAACAGAAAAAGGTACAAAAGGGCCTTTGGGTACAATAACTGGATTAGACTATCTAATTGATTTAGGAATTACTCATGTTCAACTATTACCAATTCAAGACTATGGTAGTGTAGATGAAACGAAACAGCTAGAAACCTATAATTGGGGATATGACACTGTTCATTACAATGCAATTGAAGGAAGTTACTCATTAAACCCTCACGATTCAAAAGAACGTATAAGGGAACTTAAAGAAGTTATTCAATCATTTCACGAAAATGGTTTACGTGTCATTTTTGATGTGGTTTATAACCACGTTTATATACATGAGGAATCAAGCTTTGAAAAAATTGTTCCTGGGTATTACTTTCGATACAATCTGGATGGGAGCTTAGCAGATGGAACAGGAGTAGGAAATGATATTGCGTCCGAACGAAAGATGGTTCGGAAATTTATCGTCGATTCTGTTTTATTTTTAGCAAGAGAGTTTCAAACAGATGGATTTAGATTTGATTTAATGGGCATTCTCGATATTGAAACGATGCAACAAATCAGACAAAAGTTAACTGACATAGACCCGTCTATTTTGGTTATCGGGGAAGGGTGGGATTTAGCTACTGCTTTAGCTGGAGAAAAAAAAGCAATAATTGCTAATTCTGACCGATTGCCTGAGATTAGTCATTTTAATGACCAGTTTAGAGATAAATTAAAAGGAAGCATTTTTAATCAAGATATAAAAGGTTTTTGCAATGGTAACGGAGCTTTTAAAGAGGAAATTAAGATGCTAGTAAGTGGAAGTACAAAAGGGTTTTATCGTATTGAAGGTATTTTTAGTGATCCGTATAAGTCTGTGAATTATGTAGAATGTCACGATAATCATACTCTTTGGGATAAGCTAGCAATCGCTAACGCTCATCAGTCTGAAACGGTTCGGGCTTCTATGCACCGATTAGCCACAGCGATGACAATTCTTAGTCAAGGAATCCCATTCTTACACGCTGGGCAGGAATTTTATCGTACAAAAAATGGTATTGAAAATAGCTACTGTTCATCTGATGAGATTAATAAATTGGACTGGAATCGAAAAGCAATGCATATGGATTACGTCGACTATGTAAAAGGGCTGATTGCTTTACGAAAACATCATGATGTATTTCGTTTTTCAACTCGAGATGAAGTAAAGAAACATATGCATATATTAGATACACCAGCTCACACTTTAGCATATATGTTAAAAAATCAGAATGGAATGTTCGTTGTCGTTCATAATAGTGTACAGGAAATTAAAGAAGTAATTCTACCTTCAAGCGGCTATTGGGAAGTACTAGTTGAAAATAAGCAATCAGCTGTTACTCCACTCCACCAATTCGAAGGAGCGAAAATAAGTCTTGAACCAATTTCGACTTCAGTTCTTTTTCATCCTAAAGTCCATTAATCGATTAGTTTAAATGTAGAATGGAAGTAATTCGCCATTCTACATTTTATATTGACAACAAATTACACCTTTTAGCAAATTTCGTTTTTTTTCATATGTTCTTTACAAAAAATGCGTTATACTAGTATTATTAGAATTTACCGGTGTTTTTTAGAAATTGCAGACAATCTGCTAGATATAGAAAGAACGTAACATTATTGGAAATTGAGGGTGAAGTTGTTGGAACATTTATTAGGAGAAGGATGGCAGGTTATCTCTGCTGGAGGTGCAACAGGAGAAGCATACTATGCCCAGCACGGTGAAGAGAAGCTGTTTTTAAAACGGAATTCTTCACCCTTTTTAGCTGTGTTATCTGCGGAAGGCATTGTTCCTAAACTTCTTTGGACAAGGCGTTTAGAAAATGGCGATGTAATTACAGCGCAACGTTGGGTGAACGGAAGAGAATTAAAGTCCTTCGAAATGAAAGAAGAGCTCGTAGCTCAACTTTTAAGTAAAATACATCGATCTAAAGAACTTCTTGATTTGTTTAAACGGATTGGTAATAATCCGTTAACACCCTCATCAATTGTGAATGAGCTTAACGAAAGATTGCGTGAAAAAGCATTAGATATCCGAATTATTAATGATGCGGTTGCTTACCTAAAAAAGGAAATTATAGAAGTACAGCCAGATCAATATGTTGTATGTCACTGCGATATTAATCATAATAATTGGGTACTGAGTAAAGAAGGCGATTTATTTCTAATAGACTGGGACGGTGCAATGGTTGCTGATCCGGCTTTAGATCTCGGGTTACTTTTGTATTGGTATATCCCGCGTAATGAGTGGAAGCAATGGTTAGCTAAATATGGAGTAATGCTAACAGAAGATTTACGCAAAAGAATGCACTGGTATGTCATCTCCCAAACAATCTATGCGATTTTATGGCATAAGCAACGAAATGAGATTTCAGAAGTGAATTATTGGATTTCTTATTTAGAAGAATTATTAGAAATCGTAGCTGTTACAGAAAATTAGTAAGTAAAAAAACGCTCAGTTTGAGTGTTTTTTTATGATTAGGTTTAGAATATTTTTGCAATCCCATAGAAAACAGCAACAATAGAAGACTCTAATGTTGCTGTTTCATGCTATATTCTTCTTTTTTTGACATATTTCCAGGGCAATATCTACCTGAACATCCTCTATCAGGAAACTTTTTTCAAAGATTATTTATTCATGGGGAAATGGCACAGTTATTTCATTTATTGACTGGATCCATTGATTGATCTGTTGTCCATTTTCAGCACAGTTTCCATTGGCGCAATAATCAGTAATATTTGCTAATGTTTGTTGCATGTTTTCATTAAGGTTCTCTTGACCTTGAAGATCTTTTGCAAGTCGGTGTATTTGGCTAAATTCATCTGTTGTACCAAACCCGGATTGTTGTTGATTTTTTAAAATGTCGGCGAGCAAAGTCAGTTGATCTTGATAATCCATTTTTTACACATCCTTATAGTAGCTATTTCATGTTAGGTTGTGTATCAAATCAGCCTTTTATCCACGCTCTAATAATATGTGACATAAGTTTTTGTTAGAGAATCTGCTGCAGATTGCTTACTTTTTCTTAAAGAAAGGAAAATCCCGGGGAATAGTATCCATTTTAAACATTCCCTTTTCAAAAAGGTTAGTTTGGTTATTTCATTAGCGTTCATATCTAAAAACTTAGTTCCAGCCATCATCATTCCAACTGAACGAGGAATTTTAAAGGTAACCGGTAAGACAAATAAGTATAACAGAAGCACAAAAATCTGTATCCCAATTGCTGTATAAAATAAATGAGGCTCATTTTCTAAGATGTAAGTTCTAATAAAAATAAAATCATCTCCTGGTGCATTGGATGTCACTAGCATCCACAAGGTTGTAAAAATACCAACTATTACCCACAAGAAAAACATTGTGATTAAATCATAGATAAAACCTAAGATCCTACTACCAATTCCTGCTCGGTAGTGGACCGCTGTTAATTTTTGAATCCATTCTTCGTTTAACGCCATGAATATACACCTCCTAAATATAGTAAATATACGATTTGTTTTTAGGAGGGGTTTCATTTTTTTAAAAATTGGCAATATTCATTTTTAAGCTTTCATACGTAAACAAAATGAACCAATTTCTTTAATTGAAACTTTTTTTACATAGTTTAAATAACGTAGTTTAGTGAAAGCCTTAACTAGTGCTTTTTCTCGACCCTTTAATGTGGATAAATTCAGTTTCTTCGTTTCCTTAAGAAGCTTTTCTAATTCTACAAAGAGAAGAGGGTAGTGTGATTGTAACTGTTTTTTATATTGTTGAAACAAAGTTTCCTCGACATGAGACAAGAAAAATAGCTTCGTTAGTAAAAATAAGCCATGTTCATTCTCGTATGGAGAAACATCTCGGATTGCGCTCCATTGGACCGCATTTTCTAAAATATCTGCTGCCAGTAGTTCTTCACGTTGAGATATGCGGTACCCTTCTTTTTTTAGTCGTTTAGCAATATGAATTTCCTCTAGCGTTTGCTGCAAATCATCAATAAACATTTGGATTGTGTTAGGTGTATCTTCTCCATACAAAAAACGAAAAAAGTGTTCTTTTTCGAGTAAAATAATTTTTTCTAACTCTTGGGCAATGGCAATATCTAATAGCTCATTCGTATATTCATGATGATCCTTCGTTCCAATAACAATAATTGCTTTTTCTATATCAAATAAGGTAGTCGTTACTTCACCATACTCTTGTGAAATCGGGTGTAACGTGCCATTAATGATAACTAGTTTTTCTTTTGTTAAAGCTTCTAGATACTTTTCATATGTTTTCTCAGAAACAAAGAGCTCGCTTGTTTCACCTTCCATTGAGGTGTAATAAGGAATTGTATAGCTATAAACTGGATCAGGTTGATTGATCATTTGTATTCACACCTTTCTTTACCATCATTACCTATTTTAAACGATTATTAACGAATAGTTAAAGATTACGTTTATTTATGATAAACTTACTTTTGGAACTTAGGAAAGCGAGGGTAATAAATTGATATTTTCTACAACATTAGTTGACTTGATCTACACAGATACGATTGAATTGTTGGATGGTGTCATAATTAATAAAAGAGATTTAATCGAGGAAATTAAATTATTTGAACATACAATGACTCAAGTGAAAAAACATCCTTGGCAAGAACGATCGATAGATAATGCTAAACGAGATGAAGCTAGTACACTATATCATAACATCCAAACCTCGTTTGTAGGAGATGACCCAGAGGAAGACTATAAAGAGGTTATTGTTTGGAAAATAGCGGACTTGCTCTATGTGACAGCTGCTGTTGACCATGACCCTAGTATTGCAGTTAAATGGGATGTTGTTGTATTTAACGGATAAAACATTTTAAAATAAAAAATAAAATAACTCTATATTTTGCAGGGGTTAAAATAAATTATATTGAATTATTAAAATAGTGAGGATGACAAACATGAGATTGAGAAACAAAGCGGGTGCTTCAGAAGAACTTTTGCAGCACCCAACAATTATCATTCAAAATGCAGAAAGTAGAAAAGGAAAATGGCACGACGTATTTGGTAATAACAATCCAATTCATATTGAAGTAGGAACTGGAAAAGGAAAATTCTTAACAGGGATGTCTGAGTTACATCCAGACATCAACTATATTGGAGTGGAAAAATACGATAGTGTCATTATTTCAGCTTTAGAGCGAATTCAAGAAGCAGGTATGCCAAACTTCAAGCTATTAAATGAGGATGTCATTAATTTAACAAGCTATTTTGAACAAGGTGAGTTAGACCAAGTTTATATCAATTTCACAGATCCTTGGCCAAAAAATCGACACGAAAAACGTCGTTTAACCCATGAGCGATTTTTAAGGATGTATGAGCAAGTAATGAAGAAAAACGGGGAAATTCATTTTAAAACTGATAACCAAGCTTTGTTTGAATATTCTCTCCATAGCTTCTCTAAGTATGGAATGATCTTAAACAATGTCAGTTTAGATCTTCACAAAAGCGACATTGAAGGAAATATTATGACAGAGTACGAAGAAAAGTTTTCTAGAAAAGGAATGCGAATTTATCGCTGTGAGGCTCAATTTCGTTAAGCAGTCAGTTATATTTTATAAAGAGGAGGGCTAGCTGTGGAACAAATGAAAATAGGTGATTTAACGTTAACGTGGTTAAATGGTGGTGTTACTCACATGGATGGTGGTGCTATGTTTGGAGTTGTGCCAAAACCGTTATGGTCACGAAAGCATCCTCATAATGAACAAAATCAAATCGAGCTAAGAACCGATCCAATTTTAATTCAAGTCGACGGAAAAAATCTACTGATCGAAACTGGAATTGGAATTGGGAAATTTACAGATAAACAAAAACGTAATTATGGAATTACAGAAGAAGCGCAGCTTGATGCCAACTTAAGCGAGCTTGGTTTAACGACAAAGGATATTGACTTTGTGATCATGACACATATGCATTTTGATCATGCCTGTGGTATTTCTAAATGGCAAGCGGGCGAGCTTGTGCCTACTTTTGAGAATGCGACAGTGATCACAAGTGAAGTAGAATGGAATGAGTGTAAAAATCCTAATATTCGTTCACGAAATACGTATTGGGAGCAAAATTGGAAACCAATTGAGCATCAAGTTCAAACCTTTAAGGATAAGGTCGAAGTTGTTCCGGGTATTTACATGCACCATACTGGTGGACATAGTGATGGTCATAGTATTGTGACAATTGAACGAGACGGAGAATTATTAATTCATATGGCGGATATTATGCCTACACACGCTCATCAAAATTCGCTATGGGTACTAGCTTATGATGACTATCCATTAGATTCTATTTTTGCTAAAGAAAAGTGGCTAAAGCTTGGCTTAGAAAAAGAAGCATGGTACATTTTTTATCATGACTATAAATATCGAGCGTTAAAGTGGAACAAAGACCTAGAAATTATAAAATCAATACAAAGAGATAAATAGCTAAATAGAGTAGTGAGAGCTGATATCGTACCATATCGGCTCTCTTTTCTTGATTAGCAACGAATGGTTGCGCTTTCTTTCACTATCTCGCCTCAATACACCTAACTTTCCTGCAAGCTATTGTTTTAATATTAACCATCATGTTAGCATTGAAAAGCATGGAAAAAGATAGGAGGCAGACAATTTTATGTTTACAAACGAAACGATCGCTTTTATTGGGGCAGGTTCAATGGCTGAGGCAATGGTTGCCGGCTTACTAAAAAATGAGATTGTTGCTTCTGACCAAATAATTGTAACAAACAAAAGTAATAGTGAACGAAGAAACGAATTACAACAAAAATATGGAGTGGTAGTGACAGACGATTTAAATTTCGCAGTAAAGGAAGCTAGCATTCTAATTCTAGCGATAAAACCAAAAGATGTTACTTTGGTAACAGCGAAATTACGTGGGAAATTAGATAAAAAGCAAGTGGTTATGTCTGTATTAGCTGGGATAAGTACTCGCTTTCTAGAAGAAGAGTTAGAGATGGAAGTTCCAGTTATTCGAGTCATGCCTAACACATCTAGTATGATTGGAGAATCGGCAACTGCAATTACAGGTGGAAAGTATGTGGCAATGCCACACATTATCTTAGCAAAAAAATTATTATCAGCAATTGGTCACGTCTTTGTCATTGCTGAAGACGAAATGGATGTGTTTACAGGTGTTGCAGGTAGTGGACCTGCCTACTTTTATAAACTGATTGAGCACTTACAAAAGGCAGCGTGTGACGGTGGCTTAAATCCTGATTTAGCAAAAGATATCGCTGTTCAAACAATTGTTGGTGCTGCGAAAATGTTAGCTGAACCGAATACCGAAGCAGCCGTTTTACGTGAAAATATAACCTCACCTAACGGGACGACAGAAGCTGGATTAAAAGCACTAGAAGCAGCGGGCGGGTGTACGGCCATTGAAGCAGCAGTTAAAGGGGCGGCTCACCGTTCCAAAGAACTACGTACACAGTTTGAGGCAGTTACGGTTAGGTAATTATGAGAATGATGAATGATGAATTACGAATTATGAATTACGAGTGAGGAATAACATTTTTTAGAAGGCTTTGAAGCGAATGTATAGCTTCAAAGCCTTCCTTTTTACGAAAAATTTTATTAAGTATCTTTTTCCCAGTCTTCTCTTAACATCCCATAGACAATGTGGTCGACGTAATGATCATACAACCATTCGGCATTACGAATTTTCCCTTCATTTTCAAACTTGAGTCTTTCTGGAATGGCTCTACTTTTCAAATTCCCCTCTGCTGCTCGAATATCGACGCGATTTAACTTTAGTTCCTTGAAAGCATAAGTTGTTAATGCTTTAGCAACCTTTGTCATAATTCCATACCCTTGATAATCTCTACTTAGCCAATATCCGATATAAGCTATTTTATTAGACCAATCAAGCTCATTAAACCCTGCAACTCCTACAATTTTTCCTTTGAATAATATTACGGTGTTAAGGCTTTTGTTTTCGGCATAATTTTGTAAACTATATTGAATAAATCCTTTTGTATCCTTTGCAGTTTTTGTTGTATCAAGCCAAGGAAGCCACTCTCTTAAGTACTGACGTGAGCCATCAGTTAGTTCAAATATTTCCTCAGCATCGTGTAGTGCAGTTAGTCTAATTGCTACATCTTCATCAATTTGATGGACAAACATGTTTTCTTCCCCCTAAGAAGTTTTTTTGTAGCTTACCATAAAAAGTAAATTATTGCAGTAAAAATATTTTTTTGAAATTGGTTGATAATATGACAATGGTGTCATATAATATGGTAAAGATGACATGAGTGTCATATAATATTTTATGGTTGTATGACAGTTGTGTCATATTTCAGTAGAGAGGGTCGAGTAAATGCCAACACAAACGTTTTTTAATTTACCAAACGAGAAAAGAGAACGGATAATAAATGCGGCCACGGAAGAATTTGCCTCATATTCTTTTAGTCAAGCGAGCATTGCTAGGATTATTGAACAGGCAGGAATTTCACGCGGAAGTTTTTATCAATACTTTGAAGATATTAAAGATGTATATAAATTTATATTTGAAAAAGCTGGTCAAGAAAAATTAGTTTATATCTATGATGTCGTTTCAAGAATGAATGAACTTAATACGTTTGTCATAATGAAAGAACTTTATAAAGCTGGACTTCGCTTTGCGAATGACCACCCTAGGTTAGCGCAAATGGGCAATAAATTTTACAAAGAAGAAGAAAGTGTAAGAAATGATGTTATTGAAGGTTTAGTTGAAAAGTCGCATCAGTTTTATGAAGGGCTGTTACTGACAGGAATTGAGAAAGGGGATGTGGATCCTAAAATTGATGTAAAAATTGCCTCAAGATTATTTTACACAATGAATCTAGCGGTTGTAGAAAACTATTTAACGAGTTCAGGGCAGGAGCATTTTCTTGATGATATTGATGGATATTTACTAGAAGTTGATAAAATGCTTTATATCTTAGAACATGGCCTTAAAAAGAAAGATTAATTTAGATGGGGGAGTAAACGATGTTTCAAGTCGATAATTTAAGCTTTAAGTACCCAAAAAACAAAGAAAATACAATTCAGGATATTAACTTTGAGATCAAAGAAGGAGAAATTTTTGGTTTATTAGGCCCAAGTGGTGTCGGAAAAAGTACAACACAAAAAATCTTAATTAAACTTTTAACCAACTACCATGGCAACGTTCAATACAAGAGTAAGGATTTAAAATCTTTTGGCAAAGAGTTCTATCAGGAAGTTGGTGTTGGCTTTGAGATGCCAGTTCATTTCTCAAAACTAACGGCAAATGAGAATTTAACGTTTTTTAAAAAGCTATATAAGACTAGCGCTAATACAGATGAACTCTTACAACAAGTTGGCTTATTTGAAGACCGTAATAAACAGGTGAATGAATACTCAAAAGGTATGAAGGCAGATTGAATTATGTCAGAGCTTTACTAAATAAACCGAAAATACTCTTTCTAGATGAACCAACAAATGGTCTTGATCCGAAAAATGCACGCAACATTAAGGCGATGATCAAACAGTTTCAACAAGACGGAGGAACAGTGTTACTGACGACACATTTAATGAACGATGTTGATGAACTGTGTGACCGTGTCGCTTTTATGGCAAATGGAAAAATTGCTGAAATCGATACGCCGAAAAACTTAAAGTTAAAGCATGGTGAACGTAGAGTAGAGGTAGAGTATAAAAACGAAGGGCAGGTGGCTAAGTCGTCCTTTGATTTAGATACTCTTGGATCTAGTGATGAATTTATGCAAATCGTTAAGGCGAGGGAGATCGTGACCATTCATAGCAAGGAAACAACCCTAGACGATATTTTTATCAAAGTGACTGGGGTGGGAATTAATGAGTAACTTTCTCGTTCTTTTTATCGGTGAACTCCAACGTATGAAAAAATATCATATTTTAGGGGCAAGTTTCGTTATTGCTCTATTATGGATTGGGGTTTTACACTTAACAGAAATTCAAAATGTAAGTAACATTTTTCCTTTATTGTTGTTTTTAGATGCTACGTCGATGTCGATTTTAATGATTGGTGTAACGATGTTTTTTGAAAAACAAGAAGGGAGTATGAAGAGTTTATTAGTATCTCCGATTCATAAACTAGAATATATTTTAGCGAAAACAGGGGCAAACATCGTCTCAAATTTACTAACATTAGTGCTTTTGTTTACGTATGCAATGATGTTTAAAGAGCTTGAACTTAGTTTATTGTGGTTAATCTTCGCTGTAATCTTAATTTCATTTTTTCATTCGTTGTTAGGTTTTTTGCTAACCTACTATTCTAAAGATTTTACCCAGTTGTTAATGGCGATGATGAAGTATTCGTTTGTCTTTATAATTCCTGTACTACTAGAACAAATCGGTTTGATTACCAATGACTTTATAGTTAAACTCTTGTATGCCATTCCAACAAAGGCTTCAATGATTTTACTTAATGCGTCTATAGGTGTGGTTGAGACTTGGGAGATCGTTGTTTCAATTTTATACTTGTTTGCGATTTCGGTTGGAGTATTGTTTGTTGTCTTGAAAAAACACGATGAGTTTGCTCTAAAAGAAAGTGGTGTGTAATATGTATAAGAGCTTTTTAACAAGTGAATGGAAGAAGTGGTTACGAGATCCGTTAATGGGATTTATGGTTTTTTATCCAATTCTTTTTGGAATTATTGGTCGCTATGTACTTCCAATTATTGCGGAGAATACTAGATTTAGTATTGAGCATTTCGCTGATCTGATTGTTGTTCTTTTGGTACTTTTGGTTCCTCATGTTTACGGAGCATTAGTAGGTTTTTCTATTCTTGATGATCGTGACGACCACATTCTATCTTCGATCCATGTGACACCGTTAGGAATACATCAATTTCTATCTTTTCGAATGGCCGTTGTGCTGATTTTATCGTTTATTGCTACGACATACGTTATTTGGTTTTCGAATATTGGAGATCTGACCATTGCTAATATTATCGCTATTGCTTTCCTGGTGTCTCTAGCAGCACCAATGACAGGGCTTTTTATCAATGCTTTAGCCAAAAATAAAATTGAAGGATTCGCAGTTATGAAAGGAGCTGGAATGATTATTATCTTCCCAATCGTTTCCTTGTTCTTTTTCGATATAAAAGAGTTGTTCTTTTCATTTGCCCCTGGCTTTTGGCCAGCCAAAGCAATTAGTAGTTTAATACGTGGAGAAGATGTGTTACTTCTTTCGTTTCAGCAATATTATCTCATTGGTTTAGCTTACATTCTCTTTTTAAATGTCGTTGTTTATAAAATCTTTTTAACGAAAATAAAAGTGTAAATTCACCATTTGGTAAGAGGCTGGGACATAACTAAAGTGTTTAGCTGAAAATCCGAACAATACAAAACCAGAGCGGAGGAAATATACGTAGACTCCTCATCCAAATTACCGACACAGGCCAAGGGATGACGAAAGAACAACTATCACGTTTAGGTGAACCTTATTTTACAACAAAGGGTCGCGAAGGAAGGGGACTTAGTATGATGACAGCTATTCAAATCATTAAAATGATGAATGGCAGGTTAACTGTTGAAAGTAAAGTCAATATGGGAACAAGCTTTTATATTTACTTACCGATCAAGATCAGCCAATAGAGATAGAAGTTGCTGCCGAAAAAGAAATTGTTTAATAAAAAGTTGCTGTTAATGAATAATACAACAACCTTTAATTTAAGTATAATTAAAGTTTCTATAGAAAAATAGTCTTTAAATAAGCACCTAGCCATATTTTTTGGAGGGATATAATGACATTAGAAAACTATCACAGAGCATTTGGTGTCTATGGAATATGTCCACAAAACGGAAAGCTTTTGGTAATCAAAAAAAATGTTGGGCCTTATATTAACCGATATGATTTACCTGGTGGGAAACTTGAAGATGGGGAAAGTTTACTAAAAGGAATTCGACGCGAGTTTTTTGAAGAAACAGGTTTTTATATTGAAGTAAGAAAAAATATAGGAGTAGTTGATTTTTTATTGCCATGGAAATGGCAAAGGATTACGCATCTTCATCATATTGCCGTTTTCTATCTAGTTAAGTTAGTACGTGGCGGATTTAACGATCCAGAACAATTTGATGGGCAGGATTCTAATGGAGCACTATGGGTGCCAATCGATGAATTAACACTGGATAACGCATCTCCATTAGTGTTAAAAGCCGTTGACTGGTTGAAAACGAGGAAAATGGGGATGGATGTTGTTCATTTTGAACAATGGGAAGTTAAAAAGTAGACTCGGTGGCTACCGAAAAGGTAGAAGCTTACTAAAAAGTTAAATGTAAAAGTTTAGGCGCTACGAATAATTCGTAACGCCTTTCGTCCATCTAAGGAAATCAAACTAATTACTTCGTTTCTTCTAATAAGGCTTCATAAGGTGTTAAATCGATTTTTTTAGATTTGAGCAGCTTAACAGCCCTATCTTGCATAGCTCCAGGAGATGCAAAGATGTACCCTTTTACAACATCATCTTTTGTAATTGTTTCACCTTCAGCAACAGCAATAATCTTTTTTTCAATTCCTTTACGTGCCATTGGACGTGCAAAAATAGGGATTGGCTTCAATAATTCCTCAAGTAGTTCTTTTGCCTCTGTATTCCATTCCATTACAAATCAGTCCTTTCAATATGTAAAAAAATAAACCTACTATATGAGTGAATATCATAATTACCAAAAACGAGCCATATAAAACTACTTAATGGCGATAATATGGAATTTTGAAATTCATTTTATAAATAAAATAATATACTTGTCCTTACATCATTGCAAAAGAGATGCTTAGAGGATTTTTATGCTTTTATTAGTTTAAATGAAATATGTTATTTTTATA
This sequence comes from Anaerobacillus isosaccharinicus, assembly GCF_001866075.3. Taxonomy (GTDB): domain Bacteria; phylum Bacillota; class Bacilli; order Bacillales; family Anaerobacillaceae; genus Anaerobacillus; species Anaerobacillus isosaccharinicus. The sequence continues at coordinate 2,699,588 of NZ_CP063356.1, forward strand.
CGTGCTTAGATGGAGTTTTCAAAGAGATTTAATTGGGTAAATGGAAGGAGCTTAAACTAAGGTATGAGATAGAAGCGTTCAATGTGCCCGTCATGAGATGGGAGAATGTCAAAGGGTAAATAGAAGCGTTCAATGTGCCCGTCATGAGATGGAAGGGTGTCAAAGGGTAAGATAGAAGCGTTCAATGTGCCCGTCATGAGATGGAAGAGTGTCAAAGGGTAAGATAGAAGAGTTCAATGTGCCCGGGGGATGTTAGTTCTCTTTCGTAAGTCTGGCTGGCTTGAAAATTGATGAATGCAAAGAAGGAAAATAAAATCATCGTTGGTGGCAAGTACTTCAAAATAAATTCCTCCTACAATTTCCAGAGATATAGTAATTTTAATTAACTTTATGTAGGTAGGGACTTATCTCATGAATACTTGTGAATAATTTTTTTGTATGTAAAACCTTAGCTAATCTAATGATTAAACTCGTAATATGCGCTATATTTGGTGTATAATAATTTAGTAAAAGCAAAACATTCGGCTATTATTTATGTTAAAATTTGTAAATTTTATTAAGTGATAAAATGAAAGAGAGTGGAGACTAATGGGTCGTAAGTGGAATAATATTAAGGAAAAAAAAGCGTCAAAGGATGCTAGTACCAGTCGTATTTATGCAAAGTTTGGACGTTTAATTTATGTAGCAGCAAAGCAAGGGGAACCGAATCCAGAATCTAACCAAGCATTAAAAGTTGTACTTGAGCGTGCAAAAACATACAGTGTTCCAAAAGCAATTATTGACCGTGCTATTGAAAAAGCAAAAGGCAGTGCTGAGGAAAATTATGTGGAGCTTCGTTATGAAGGCTTTGGACCAAATGGTTCGATGATCATTGTTGATACTTTAACAAATAATGTGAACCGGACTGCAGCGGAAGTTCGAGCTGCATTCAGTAAAAATGGTGGTAACATGGGTGTTAACGGTTCAGTTTCATATATGTTTGATGCAACGGCTGTATTCGGTCTTGAAGGCAAATCAGTAGATGAAGTACTTGAAATCTTAATGGAAGCAGATGTAGACGTCCGTGATATTCTAGAAGAAGATGAAGCGGTGATTGTTTATGCTGAACCAGACCAATTTCATGCTGTCCAAGAAGCTTTTAAGGCTATGGGCATAACTGAATTTACAGTGGCTGAGCTTACAATGCTCGCACAAAATGACGTAGAGATCCCCGAGGACTCAGTTGCTCAATTTGAAAAAATCATTGATACATTAGAAGATATAGAAGATGTTCAACAGGTGTATCACAACGTCGATTTAGGTGAATAAACATGAAATCAAAGCAGACCTTTATATCAGAGGTCTGCTTATTTAATAAATTTACGAGTGCCTATTTGTTTTCTTCATTTTCGTTTTTTTCGAAGTACTTGGCTTGCCACCATTACGTGAGGTAGGGTTTGTTTCATTTGCATGTTGAACAGCTTGCTCAAGCTCTTTTCTCATTTTTGTTTCCTCCCTTAATGAATCAAATCTATTCAGTTTATATAGTTCCAAATAAATATCGTTTTATCACTGTTAATAAATTCATAAGCAGTAATTTTTATTGTAAAAATTTAATTATGTCTGACATTGAGGAGCTACATATGATCCATCATATTGAAATTTATGTCTCGAACTTGAAAAATTCAATTGAGTTTTGGGGTTGGTTGTTAGAAGACCTTGGTTATAATGTTTACCAGAATTGGGAATTAGGGCAAAGTTGGAAGCGAGATGAGACTTACATCGTTTTTGTCCAAACCGAAGAAAGGTTTCTTGATACCCCGTATCACCGCTGTCGAGTTGGTTTAAACCATTTAGCTTTTCACGCAAGGTCTAAGCAACATGTTGACGATGTGACAGAAAAACTCAAAGCAATGGGGCGGACTATTCTATATGAAGATAAACATCCATATGCGGGTGGAGAAAATTATTATGCCGTATTTTTTGAGGATCCAGACCGAATGAAGGTGGAGTTAGTTGGGCCGTAATTTAAAGGTATAGTGCAGTATCAAAATGGGGAAGATTAATCTTCAAAGGTTAACAAAGACGAGGGGATTTAAAGAACTATAATGAATAAAACTAAGGCGACTAGCCTTAGTTTTTGTGTTGTAAATCTATTTTCTTAGATAGGATAAAGCTTCATCGTAAGTTTCCCACTGTGTTTCGGTAGAATGCTCAGCAGCTTTTGAAGTACGATTAAGTTGCATTTTTGTAATGACACTGCCAATCACTACAGCTGCTCTTTGCATACCAGAATTCTTAAGAGAGATTTGATGTTCAACTAATTTTGCTTGTGTTTCAGGCTTGAAAACTTTGACAGTCCGCATATCTACTAATACATCAAAAGAACCGCCTAACTGCTTTGAAAATTGACTGATTTGTGCAGTAACACTATCCATTTCTTCAGGCGTTGTTTGTGCATCCCAAACTATCTCAATAATTTTATGAGTCCTACCTAAATTTTCGTACTTGCCAACTTTATAACCTCTTTCCTTATTATACTTTACACTATCTAAAGTTACTTAACTCATTGTAACAATTACTATTAATTCTGTCATAAAATATGCATCATTGTTAAAATAAAACGAGTAGTCTTAAAAACTACTCTTTAATTTTAACAATGTACGCCGACTTAACATATGTTGGCATGAAAATTACCATATTAACGCCATGATTTAATACAACTAAAAAAGAAGCATCAATTAATTGACGCTTCCCTTTACTTTAATTCTTCCTTGTGAGGTGTTTTATGCTTTTTATTAATAACCTCATAAAATAAATTGCCATCTACATCTGGACTCTGGTTTTGAATCTGGACCATGCCACCCAAAAGTTTTTTAAATTCACCAACAGTTAGAGGACGTGCATCTGGCTTTAACTCATAACCAAGCTGACCATTTGCTTCAATTGTTGCATTTTTAACGTCCGAGATGTTCGAAATTCCATTCTGACGAAGTTGTGTTTCAATTTTATCGATCGTAAGGCGCATACTCTTTATATTAGTTAAATTCAATTCACCATTTTCAATCACGACTTTTGCTTTTCCAGAGAAAATCTTCTCAAGACCATTAAAATGTACCTGTAAAAATTCTACAAAAATAAGAATTGCAATAAACATAGCAATAGTTAGTATTGTTCTAGTCGTGCTGTCTTCAATAATAGGATGAACAATAATTGCCCCTATTGAAATCATGACAACTGTAGTAGGAATTGTCATTTGAGCAATAGACTTTCTTCCCGAAATTCTCAAAAGTAAAAATCCTGAAAAAACTAAAACGATCGATTGCCAAATAAAGTCAAGATCCATAATTTCACTCCTTTTGTTATATTTCTAATATTAGACGAGTTCAAAAGGATTATGCATGCAAGAAAAAAGAGCGCGCATAGGCGAGCTCTTCTAGAAAAATGATTTAATCTTGTGAAGTCAATTCTAGTATGGCCCCGGTATTTCCATCAACAATAAAGTCAAATTGATAAAATTCTCCTTCGATCGTACAAGATACTCCGCCACGATAAACTGTGTAATCTAAAAGACTTTTTTCGTAGCTTTCAGGAATCATATGAATCCAAGAACCTTCCACTGATCCTTGCTTGCTTAGTTTTTGTTTCACTACTCTTAAAGCTTTTTCAGGTGAAATCAGTTCTTTTGTTAATTGGTCCTTCAGAACTGCTCCCACAAAAAAGCCAATTCCAGCTCCTACTAAAAATCGTTTTAAGCTCATGAATAGCCACCTCTTTCTTATCATTGTTAGCGTTATCTTTATTATAGTTAATTTTTCCGTAATAATAAATGAAACGAAGTAAAATTTAAAGATAACTACTTTAATTAAGTGCATCATGCCATATTATTCTAATTGATATGGATGTTTTTAATCATTATGAAATTCACTCACTTAGTTTAGTATAACTAATTTTCCCAAAATTACCAAACGGTTATCTGTTATTAAAAAAAGAAGGGGAATTGGTGGCAAGGTTTAGTAACTTCGGCTAAAATAGAATTGTACATAATATTACGGTATCCGAAAGGAGTATAAAATGAATCAAGAAACATTACAATTGTTTAAAACATTAACAGAACTTCAAGGTGCCCCAGGGTTTGAGCATCAAGTTAGAAAATTTGTTAGAAATGAACTAGAAAAGTATACGGATGAAATTATTCAAGATCGTCTTGGTAGTATTTTTGGTGTGAAACGTGGTGACGAAAATGGACCAAAGGTAATGGTTGCTGGACATATGGATGAAGTAGGTTTTATGGTAACATCTATTTCAGATAAAGGGCTTATTCGCTTCCAAACTCTTGGTGGCTGGTGGAGCCAAGTGTTATTAGCGCAACGCATGCAAATCATGACGGATAACGGTCCTGTTATTGGCGTTATTGGTTCAATTCCTCCACATTTACTTGACGAAGCAAAACGTAACAAGCCAATGGAAATCAAAAATATGTTTATTGATATTGGTGCAGATGATAAAGCTGATGCCCTGAAAATTGGTATTAAGCCTGGTCAGCAAATTGTTCCTATTTGTCCATTTACACCAATGGCAAATGAAAAGAAAATTTTAGCAAAGGCTTGGGATAATCGCTATGGTTGTGGTCTAGCAATTGAACTTTTAAAAGAGTTAAAAGATGAGAAGACTCCAAACATTCTTTTTTCAGGAGCAACAGTTCAAGAAGAAGTTGGTTTAAGAGGTGCTCAAACTGCTGCAAATATGATTGAACCAGATATCTTTTATGCATTAGATGCAAGCCCAGCAAATGACGCTACAGGTGATAAGGATGCTTTCGGCCATTTAGGCAGAGGTGCACTTCTTCGAATTTATGATCGATCAATGATTACTCATCGTGGAATTCGTGACTTTATCCTAGATACTGCTGAAACAAATAATATTCCATATCAATACTTTATTTCCCAAGGTGGAACAGATGCAGGTAGAGTTCACACTTCTGGTAATGGTGTTCCATCTGCTGTTATTGGTTTATGTTCACGTTACATCCATACGTCAGCTTCGATTATTCATGTTGATGATTACGCAGCAGCTAAGGCATTGCTAGTGAAACTTGTTAAAACTACAGATAAAACTGCTGTTGAAACAATTAGGAATAACAGTTAAAATAATCCTATAGGTGAGCTTTTCTCATCTTGCACAATTCATAATTGTAAAATGCACAAAAACAGACTCGGAAGCCAGCCGAGTCTGTTTTGTATATATAAAATGAAATAGAAAACATAAAAATATAATGTTTATTTTATATCAGGAGGATGAAAATGAAAGTAGCCATTGGTTCGACTAATCCTACAAAAATTGAGGCTGTTAGAAATGTATTAGGAGGTCTCATTGAAATAATTCCAATAGATGCCCCTTCCTATGTGTCTGAACAACCATTTGGTGATGAAGAAACATTAACTGGTGCACTTAATCGTGCAAGAGAATGTTTAAAGAAAGCAGACGTTCAATTTGCCATTGGTTTAGAAGGTGGGGTAACGAAGTCAGATCATGGATTAATGGTGATCAACTGGGGTGCCCTTGTAGATTTTGATGGGAATGAGTATATAGCTAGTGGTGCTAGAGCTGTTCTTCCTATTGAGGTGGAGAAAGAGATACAAAGCGGGAAAACTTTAGGTGAAGCAATGGATGGATTTACGAAGCGAAAAGGTGTAAGCAAAAAAGAAGGGGCAATGGGTATTATTACAAATGGCCGAATTAATCGAGACGAAATGTTTGCTCACGTTGTAAAAATTCTCGTTGGCCAATATGAATTTAATAAAGAACTCCAAGAAGAGTAAGGCGGATACTCTTCCTGGAGTTTTTTGGTTTATTCATAAACTAAGTCGTATACTTCATCCGTAAAGTTGTCAGGAATATCATCGAAAACAACGACGCCATCTCTTAAGGCAATAATTCTAGTGGCAAATTGCTTTGCTAAAATGACATCGTGAACATTAATAATGGTCAATAAGTCATATTCATTATGGATCGATTGAAGTAATGAAAAAATACGATTAGCGGTTCCGGGGTCTAAACTTGCTACGGGCTCATCTCCTAGAAATACTTTTGGATTTTGTAGAAGTGCTCGTGCAATAGCGACCCGCTGTTTTTGACCACCACTTAATGCTTCAACTCGTTTGTCTTTATGGCCAGTCAAATCAACATTTTCAATCATCTTAACGGCTAAATTCTTCTCTTCTTTAGAAAAAATGCCAAATAAGTTTTTCCAAGGAGGGCGTTTTCCAAACATTCCTGTTAATACATTTTGGTAAACGCTTAGCCGTGGGATTAAGTTGAAATGTTGAAAGATCATGCCCATTTCCACCCGTACTTTTCGTAATTGTTCTTCCTTCAGATGAAAGATATTTTTCTCTTTCCAGATGACGGCACCTGATGTAGGACGTTGTAATCCATTTATACAACGAATAAACGTCGATTTCCCAGCACCGCTTTTTCCTAAGATACAAACGAATTCACCTTTTTGAAAAGATAGATTTAAATTAGAAAGGGCGTGCTCCTTTGCTTTTGGATACTGAACATGTAAATCATTTATCTCTAGCATCGACATCACCTTATATAGTCCTTTCACGAATTTTCCCACCAACAAAGTCAACCAAAACGACAAGGACAATAATTACGAAAATATCCATCGCTACCGATTTATATTGAAACGTTTGGAAATGGTTAAATAGTAATTGCCCAATTCCGCCAGCGCCGATAAAGCCTAAAATTAAGGATGTTCTGATAGCTACTTCAAATCGATAGAAAAAGTGACTTAAAACATTAGGCCAAATTTGCGGAAGGATTGAAAATAAGACAGCTATCCCATCTCGTAGCACCGACCGATTTCATCGCCTCTTGAGGTCCAGTCTCAGCTGATTCAATGAGTTCAGAAATTAATTTACCTAAAACACCAATATTATGTAACATAATTGCAAGTACAGCAGGAAAAGGACCTAGTCCAAGGGAAACAACAAAGACCAATCCAAAAACAATCTCTGGAATTGAACGAAGTCCACTAAGGATTGTTCGATTGAACCAGCATAAAACTGGATGCCTACTCGTATTCCTAGCTGCCATAAAACTAAAAGGAATCGCGGCGATAAGAGCGATGAAAGTCCCTAAAAATGCCATGGCAAGTGTTACAAAAGAGGCATCAATTAAACGACTTAAGATAGTCCAATTAAGAGGGAAAAACTGATCCCTAATAAAATAAAACATATTCGGGATGTTCTTAAATTTTTCGAGCTGGAATTGTGTTAATTCCATACTGTACCAAACAGCTACAACTAGAAAAAGACCGATAAAAATATACTTCGGTTTAAACCAAACCATAATTTGTTCTCCCTATTGATTAATATGATGAAAGAGGAACGCGTTAGCATTCCTCTTTAGTATATCATTTTATTTATTATTTTCCGCCTAAGTCATCATCCATACGACCATCAACGATTGCCGCTTTTCGAATAGCCTCGTAGTCTTCATTTGTTGCAGTTGTAAATGCTGTAGCACCAAAAGCGTTTAAAATGTCTTCATCAGTAATACTAATGAAAGCTTCTTGAAGTTCTAAAATCGTTGTGTCATCCATGTTCGGACGAACAGCCCATGGATATTGGAAGATCTGTTCAGATTTCCAGATGATTTTATAATCCTCTTCATTAATTGCTCCTGAACGAATTCTTGCTTCAAAAATAGCGCTATCAATGGCACCAACGTGAACATTACCATTCAATACTGATTGAGCCGTAATATCGTGACTACCTGTGTAGGTGACATTAGCAAAATCATGGTCATCTGAGTCACGGAAAACACCACGTTCCTTTAACTCAACACCAGGAATTAATGATCCTGAAGTAGATGAAGGACTTCCAAATGCTAAATCAATCGTTGCCTTTTCTTCTAATAACTCATCAAGAGTATCCCATGGTGCATCAGCTTTCGTGATGAAATAGGAATGATAATAAGGTTCACCATTTACTAATTGAGTAATAATGGCTTTTGCACCACTACGGTCATGGGCAATAACATATGTTAATGGACCAAAGTAAGCCATATCAATATGTTCATAGTTAAGCGCCTCAACTACACCGTTATATGCAGGGTAGTAATCAATTTTTACAGGGCGATCAAGCTTTTCTTCTAATTCAGCTTGAAGCTTATCAATGGCGGTTTGCATTTCACCTTCTGATTGTGATGGAATTAACCCAATCACTAGTTCACTTTTTTCTGTTGCTTCAGAGATTTCCGTATCGTTAGCCCCTTCTTTACTTTCTTCTGTTTTACCGCCACATGCAGCGATTACTAGAATTAGAGCTAAAAACATCATGATAATAAAACTTTTTTTCATTACTTTCTCCACCTCGATAATTAAAAGTTATTTGTATAATAACAAATTATCATTATAATACCATGAAATCTAACAATTTTTCAACAAAAGATAACTTTCCATAAATTACTTCTAATCTTTAAAGGTTCACTGGCTGTCATGGGTTGTCATAAAATGGCTGGTAGGGTATGATTTATATGATGTCTAAACCCTTTTAAATTATCAGAGTTTATATAGAGTAGTTTGCTAATCTAGAAATAGAGGAGGTGCCAGATTTGAAATTAAAGTTGACCTTACTAAGTATGTTGTTAGCATTCATCTTTACTACTGGGTGTAGTGTTTCGAAAGAGCAAGCGATCGCTTCTGCAAAAGAAAGCTTTGAACTAGGTGTTCTAGCAGACTCTAATGAGGCGAATGAAGCTACAGATTCGTTTACTTATTATTTACCGTCAGGATTAATTGTTGAAGAAACAGCAGAAAACAATCTTGTGTTAAGTAAAGGAAATCAACTCTTCATCATTTTCTCTAATCCTGCAGAAGATCAATTAAGCCAAGTTAATTATGAGCAAGATCGAATGCTTGAAGAAAAAGCTATATTAGTAGAAACAAACGAGACAGAAGAAGTGTTTAGTTATATCATTGTTTCACCATTTGATAATGATAATTATAAAGTCATCGTAGGAATAGGTGGAGAAAAGGGAACGACAATCACTGATATAGGTAATTTAAAGGAAAGTGCAGAGAATTTGTTAGAGATTGTTAAATCAGTAAACTATTAACTACACATATAAAACACTGCTTTCGCCCAATAAACTTGGCAAAAGCAGTGTTTTTTCTATGTAAATAATTCATTAAATAAGGTAGAGTGGTAAATAATGATTCTAATAACAAAAATAGGTAGGTGTTGTAGATGAAAGATTTTTTACACAAAAAAGGGATCGAGCTATCTTTAAAAACCTATTTTGTCACAGCTCTTAGTTTTATGGCGTTAGGTTTATTTTCGTCGCTAATTATTGGTTTGATCATTCGTACCGCCGGTCAACAAATTCCAATCCCGTATTTTGAGGAGTTCTTAGTTCCAATGGGGCAGCTGGCAATGGATTTAATGGGCCCAGCCATTGGTGTAGCCGTGGCTTATGGGTTAAAGGCACCACGGCTCGTCCTATTTCCAGCAGTAGTAGTTGGTGCAGCAGGTGCTACTCTTGGCGGACCTGCAGGAGCCTTCATAGCGGCTCTTATCTCAACTGAAATTGGAAAGCTTGTTTCAAAAGAAACACGTTTGGATATTATTGTGACACCGTTTGTCACCATTTTTTCTGGCTACTTAATTGCAACAACGATTGGTCCTGTAATAGCAGGTGGGATCGATTATTTCGGTGCGCTAATTATGTGGGCTGTAGATCGACAACCATTTGTGATGGGGATTTTAGTGGCAATGTTAATGGGCTTGGCGCTAACGGCACCTATTTCAAGTGCGGCGATTGCTTTTATGCTTGGATTAGAAGGAATTGCTGCAGGGGCTGCAACAGTAGGATGTGCTGCGCAAATGATTGGCTTTGCGACAAGTAGTTACCGTGAAAACGGATTTTCTGGGTTTGTGGCCCTTGGGATAGGTACGTCGATGCTTCAAGTGCCCAATATTGTAAGGAATCCAATGATCTTAATTCCCCCAACTGTGGCTGGGATGATACTCGCCCCATTTGCTACGATGGTCTTTCATATGGTCAATAACCCAGCTGGAGCAGGAATGGGGACGAGTGGTTTTGTCGGTCAAATTATGACTTTTACTGTGATGGGATTTACGTGGGATGTATTTCTACCGGTTTTATTGCTTCATTTTATCGGTCCTGCTGTGATAAGCTTAATTTTATCAGAAGCATTAAGAAAAGCTGGTCTTATTAAATTTGGTGATATGAAAATAGAACAGTAGTTTTAAATTGGAAGAAGTAGGAATTTTTGTGATTTATATTAAAAAAAAGTGGGGGATAAGAAAATGAAAGCTCTTGATTCGAAACAAATGTTTTTAGATGAAATTAGTACAGGACTTTCTGTTGTGATGTTTTCAGCGGATTGGTGTCCTGACTGTGTTGTTATTGAGCCAGTTCTTCCAGAAATTGAAGAGAAGTTTAAAGACTACACGTTTTATTATGCAGACAGAGATCAGTTAATTGATTTATGTGGAGAGCTAGACATTTTTGGGATCCCCAGTTTTATAGCGTTTTTCAATGGGCAAGAGCTTGATCGTTTTGTTAGTAAGGACCGCAAAACAAAAGAGGAAATTGAGAACTTTTTGGCCGGTGTCTTGCAAAAAGTAACTAAGTAATTCAATGAATAATAACCGTGAAGTCCGATAGATTGGATTTCACGGTTACTTATTTTATACCACTATTAGAACCGTTTTTATTCAATTTCTAAATGTTTTTTTAACGCCATTGATAATCGATTTTTTTCTTCTTCTGAAACTAGATAATACCAAATCCCGTTGATTATTTTTCCTGAACCATTTATGGCTAGAGTTTCTTGGTTGCCGATCACAGCTTTATAGTTGGCATGGATTTTTTTCATTTGATCAAATGTTAAGTCAGTCCTAACATTAGTCTCGATAGAATTTAGAATTTTTGTCACTTTAGCAAGGGTAGATAATTGTACTCCCTCATTAATCATTGCAGCAATAATTTGTCTTTGACGGTCATTTCTACCGTGATCACCTCGGGGGTCTTGGTATCTCATTCTTGAATAGGTTAACGCTGCAGGTCCATCGAGATGAATTGTGCCACTTTGAAAATGATAACCACCGTCGTAAAATTCAAATGGGTTTTCGACCGTGACTCCACCAAGTGCATCGACGATTTCTTTGAAACTGTCCATATTAACACTAATAAAATGATCAATTGGAATATCTAAAAAATTTTCAACTGTTTCAACTGACATTTTAGCCCCACCGAAAGCATAGGCATGATTAATCTTATCTTCATACCCTTTCCCAATTATGTTTGTACGGGTATCTCTAGGTAAACTTAACATCAACATAGAGTTTGTATTTGGATTTACCGTGATTACAACGATTGTATCGGAACGTCCTCTTTCTAAATTAGTAGCATCCACTCCTAATAATAGGAACGACAATGGATCGTTTTTTTCGATACTAACTTCTATAGACCGTTTTGAAGTTTGAAAATCCCGTTCCATTGGTTCATGTATACCAGCAACTGTTTCGGCTATAGAGTTATAAAGATAATAACCATATCCAGCGGTGCCTACTATAATAAATCCAGTGAACACAGCTATAGTAATCAAAGCTTTTTTTATCAAAAGATCACCCTGACCTTCTAAGACATCTTACTTCCATAGATTGCTATGCTTAGACGGTGGAATATATGCTTAGGCGTATGTTGTAAAAACTTTAGTGAGAGCTGTTCTGATTAATCTACTAAGAAAAAGCCGTAATCTTTTGTTGAATGCAGTTAACATGGTAAAATAAAAAGGCAAACAAATAAAGGAGGCTTATAAATAATGAAGCCATTAGAAATAAAAAAAGAATTAGAAAAGCGACTAGAACATTCAAATCGTCGGATTTCATACAATAGAGATGAGCAACAACTAAGAATTGAAGATATAAATGTAAAAAAGGGAGTTACACTTTCAATATCGAAACTAGCAGCAAAATGGACAGAGAAAAAAGAAGCAGCTCTAGATGAGGCTGTTCATTACGTTGAATCCGCGCTAGAAGCAATGGCAACACCAGTAACTCTAAAAGGAAATGAAAAAAGTATTTTTCCAGTTATCCGCTCAACATCATTTCCTACTCACTCAGGGGAAGACAAGGAATTACTATATGAGGAACACACCGCTGAAACAAGAATTTATTATGCAATTGATCGTGGCGTAACATTTACATTATTAACTAGAGAAATGCTTGAAGCAGCAGAGCTAGATCTGGCAAAAGTAAAGGAAATTGCGTTATTTAACGTTCGTTCATTAAAAACTGAAGCGAAAGTAGATGTCGTTGCTGGAAATACTTTTTACTTTATTAACCAAAATGATGGCTATGATGCGAGTAAAATTTTGAATGATCAATTGCTTAAGCAATATGCAAATATAGCTGAAGGTGAACTTGCTGTTGCCGTTCCGCATCAAGATGTCTTAATTATTGCTGATATCAAAAACGAAACTGGCTACGATGTATTAGGTCAAATGGTGTTTTCATTTTTCTCTAGTGGTCGAACGCCAATTACAGCACTGCCATTTATATACGAAAACGGTAAATTTGAACCGGTGTTTATACTAGCGCAAAGAAAACCAAAAGAATAATACGAAAAAGGTGAGTCGTAAGCACTCACCTTTTATGATTCGTAACACTCTTAAAAAACATCTTTATATTGTTAATTAATTTCGGCTACAGCCCATTCCGAGAATTTAACACCCGCATTAGGTACATTCTCACAATCTCATAATATCTTTAGAAAAAACTAGTGGTTTTTTCCTTTTTTGCGTTATTATAAAACTAGCTTAAGTGAAATTTTGAACTTTTGAATTAGATGGAAGAAATACATCATGTGAAAAATTACTTCAAGATTCTGCTTTCTACATTCAATTTTTATAGAAAAGGTGATCCTTTATGTTGAAAAAATTAAAGATAGCTTACAACAAAGTCCATTCGTTTCTATTTGGTCAAGAAAACGAGCATATACATACACGTCAGGAAAGAAAACAGTACTACGGTCGAATTCATATGGAATCCGAGGCACAAGCACGGATGATTCATCAATACCCCAAAGAAGGAAAATTTCGCTTTCCTCTAATAGCTGATGAAAATGAAAAGTTAACAAAATATGAAAAAGAACCAAACCAACAAGTTGATCAACATATATCTAAAAGGAAAAATACAACAAAACAACCTATAAGACAAGCTGTTACCAATCAGCCTATTATCAAAAAAAATGTTCAGCAAAAAGAAAAACTCAACCTTGAGACGGCTCCAAAGGTTGCTATTTCAGAGCGGAAAAAATTCCAAGGCGTGAATTTTAAAGCAAGGAAAATTCCTTCGCCGATTTATGCTTTCGGAAAACCACCTGAAATAAATCAACTTTCTAATTTAGATAGTAGTGACGAAGTTATTGAGATGAACATGGTAGAACAAGATCATTCACAAATTTCCATAGTTGATAATAGTAGAAATTTCAAACCTGAAGCTGTAATTGAAGAAGAGACTTACATTGATAAAGAAGAACCTGGGATAGTAGTAGTTGAAGAACTTGAAGAAAAAACTAAAACTGAAACTGAAACTGAAAACGATGTAACTAAGACAATGGTGGAAGCGATTGAAGAAGATGCAGAAGACGGCATCGATGTATTTGATACAGTTGAACCAATTGATGAAGAAAACGAATTGGAAACTGATGTAGTTGAAACAGTAGTAGAGGAAGTTGATGAAGCCCATTTCATTAATGGTGTTCACATTGCAGAAAATCTAGTTGTTAGTGAAGAATTAGATTTTGCTTACGAAGGAAATGAAGAAATTGAAGAGCGGGTTGGGCAAACGTTTAATTTACACGAGGAAGTGGCTGCAACTACCCGTCAAGAAGAGGTTGTTGTATTTGAAAATGATCATAAGATTAATGAAAAAGCAAAACAGCTTGAACAATTTACTCCTCCACTGAATACAATAAAAAATGAAGCAAAAACAGTAGAGGAGGAAACTTCTAGAAAAACGGTTGTTCCGTTTAATGTTTTAATGCTTCATAAAGATCGTCTTGCTCAAAAGAAAAACGAAGTAAACACGCCGCAAAAAAAAGCTTACCAATTTCCGACATTACAGTTATTAAATATTCCACCAAGGCAGCCAGACAATAGCAATCAATGGCTAGAAGCAAAGCGAGAGATTTTAGAGCTAACCTTAGCGAATTTTAATGTTCAAGCGAAAGTTGTAGGGGTTACGAAAGGTCCTTCAGTGACTCGTTTTGAAATACAGCCGGAACCAGGTGTAAAGGTAAGTAAAATAACGGGGTTAACTGACGATATTAAATTAAGTCTTGCAGCAAGAGATATTAGAATCGAGGCACCTATACCTGGGAAAAATGCCATTGGTATTGAAGTACCTAATGATGTCAGTGACCCAGTAGTGATAAGAGAAATCTTACGTAGTGGTGAGTTTCAAAACAACCCTTCTAAACTTACCGTTGCAATGGGATTAGATATTGAAGGAAAACCAATTATTACTGATATACAAAAAATGCCCCACGGGTTAATTGCTGGCGCTACAGGATCTGGAAAAAGTGTATGCATAAATTCCATTTTAATTAGTATTATGTTTAAGGCGACACCTGATGAAGTAAAATTAATGCTTGTAGATCCAAAAATGGTAGAACTTGCTCCATACAATGATATTCCCCACCTTGTGACTCCAGTAATTACAGATGCAAAACAAGCAACCATTGCCTTAAAATGGGCAGTTGAAGAAATGGAACGGCGTTACGAGCTATTCGTTCAAAATGGAGTAAGAGACATTAAGCGTTATAATGATGTGATGAAAAAAGATGATGATCCAATTCCGGCAATGCCGTATATTGTCATTGTTATTGATGAGCTTGCCGATTTAATGATGGTGTCCCCACAGGATGTAGAAGAGGCTATATGTCGTATTGCCCAAAAAGCAAGAGCATGTGGCATTCATCTACTCTTAGCTACACAAAGACCATCAGTTGATGTAATTACAGGGTTAATAAAGGCAAATATCCCAACGCGAATTGCATTTTCTGTATCTTCTCAGGCAGATTCAAGGACAATTATTGATTCAGGTGGTGCTGAAAGATTGCTAGGCAAAGGTGATATGCTCTTGTTTGAGAATGGAGCATCGAAGCCAGTTCGAGTACAAGGAAACTTTGTTTCAGATGAAGAAATAGATCGAGTCATCGCTCTAGTCAAAGAACAACGTAAACCAAATTATTTATTTGATAAGGAAACACTCGTTAAAACGTATGAAGCAGCAAGTGATCAAGAGGATGATTTATTTGAAGAAGCTTGTTATTATGTGTTAGAACAAGGTGGAGCATCCTCATCAAGCTTACAACGTAGATTTCGAATTGGATTTAATCGAGCAGCACGCCTCATTGATATGATGGAAGCAAGGGGGATCATCTCTGAAGCGATGGGCTCGAAACCTCGAAATGTCCTTATTTCAGAAGAAGAGCTTTCTGATAGAATGTAAATCTTTAATTATGAATTATGAATAAAAACCAACAACTAGCTTAGTTATTTCGAAGAGTTCTTGCGATTAATTTATCAACGCAATTTGGCTATTCATAATCTGTATTTTAATTCTATATTTTACATTCTATAATAATGAGTTTACAATAGAATAAAATAAGGTATGTCTACTAAGATTATGCCTTGTTTCTTTTAAAAAGGTTTTATATGATTTATATGTTGGTGTTTTATTGGTAATAATTTAATAAGGGATGAAGTGTAAGAGAAAGGCAAGTTTTACTTCAAGTTACGCAGTATTTGAGTCTAGCTATACCATACTTTTCATAAGGAGTGGTCACGATGCAAGAGATTCAATTATCAAGCTTAGTAAAATCTATTTCTCCTCAA
Source organism: Anaerobacillus isosaccharinicus (assembly GCF_001866075.3). Lineage (GTDB taxonomy): Bacteria > Bacillota > Bacilli > Bacillales > Anaerobacillaceae > Anaerobacillus > Anaerobacillus isosaccharinicus. The sequence goes on from NZ_CP063356.1 coordinate 2,715,510, forward strand.
TGGCTTTCCTTATTGACGGATGATGAACTGAACATGCTCATCGTACTGAAGCACGGATTTGCCAATCTAAACGAATGTGACATGAAAGAAATCATTGAAGCAGCAATATTGGAACAACACAAAGGAAATATTTTCCATTAAAAGTTTTACAATGCCCGTGACAGGATGTGTTGTCCGTCACGGGCATTCTAACATTTATAGACGAAATTATACATAGTTCAACTCACACATCCTGTAGAGCATTATATAAAGGATAATATCTTCAACTACAAGGGGTATTGATATGAAAGAAATTAAATTAAAGGTAGAAGGTAAAATAAAGAGATTAACAAATAAAACATTTAAGTTCGATGAACGCGTAAGTGAAGGCTGGTTTTCAGCAGTATATTTCTTGAAAACAGGAGAGATTGTTGAACGGTTTAAAAAAAATAATGTAGTAACTACGCAATTTTTTCAGAAAACAGACGCTGTTCTTTGTGGCACAGATGAAGTTATTGCCTTAATTAAAACATTTGCTAAAAATGTGGACGAGCTTGAAATCCATTCATTAAAAGACGGTGATAAAATTCAGCCGTTTGAAACGGTCTTAACAATAACTGGACCTTACCAAAACTTTGGCTATTTAGAGGGAATCATCGATGGTATTTTGGCTAGACGGACCTCTGTAGCGACGAATGTCTATAACGTCGTTAAAGCGGCTAGTTTATCAGGGGTCAAAAAGCCAGTTATCTTTATGGGCGACCGTGATGATCATTTCACTCAGCAGGCTGGTGACGGTTATGCTGCATACATAGGTGGTTCTATTGCTCAAGCTACCCACGCCATGAATGAGTGGTGGGGGAAAAAGGGAATGGGAACTATGCCGCATGCGTTAATTCAATTGTTTGAAGGTGATGTAGTGGCAGCAACGAAAGCTTACAAAGAAACTTTTCCAGAAGATGACCTCATGGCCCTTGTTGACTACAATAATGATGTCATTACTGACGCCCTTAAAGTTGCCAGAGAATTTGGTAGCGAATTGAAAGGGGTTCGGATTGATACATCAAAAACGATGGTTGATCAATATTTCTTTAGAAACCCAGATGTATTAGGTTGCTTTGATCCTCGTGGGGCAAATCCTGAACTCATCTTTGCTCTTCGTAAAGCACTTAATGATGAAGGCTTTCACCATGTGAAAATCATTGGATCAGGTGGCTTTGATGCAAAACGTATCGAGGAATATGAAAAAAGAAACGTACCTGTTGATATTTATGGTGTTGGAAGTAGCCTATTAAAAATCAATATTGGTTTTACTGGTGATAATGTTCTATTAAATGGAAAGCACCAAGCAAAAACAGGCCGTAAATACCGACCAAACCCTCGCCTAGAGAAAATAGATTAATCAATCCGCACGAGCATCTTCTTAAAGCTCGTGCGTTTTTTTATATAAAGTGAAAACCGATAATTTTTTTTCAGGCATAGAAATGAGTAACACATAAAAATAATAAAATATAAAAAAAGTTCTATCCTATGGATGAAGAATACTTTTAGAAGATTATTTAACTGAGGGAGAGAAAAACGATGTTTCCAATTTTAGAGACAGATAGATTCATATTAAGGGAAATAACTGAAACTGACACAGCAGGAATTTTTGCTTGTTTTTCAAATGAGGAAGTAACGAAATATTATGGCCAGGAAACATTAAAGAACAAAGAAGAAGCAAAAGAATTTGTAACTTTCTTTGCCCAGAGCTACCGCGATAAAAGGGGGATTAGGTGGGGAATTGAACTTAAAAGTACGAGGGAGTTTATTGGTACTATTGGATTTAACGCCTTATCTCTTAAACATAAACGGGCAGAAATTGGTTATGAACTTTTGCCACAGCATTGGCGAAAAGGATATGCTACTGAGGCCATATCAAAAGTACTTGAGTATGGTTTTAATGATCTAGGATTAACTCGTATTGGTGCAGTAGTGTTTGTTGAAAACATTGCATCAAGCCAATTGCTTTTAAGGTTAGGTTTTGAAAAAGAAGGGGTACTAAAACAATACATGTATCAAAATGGCATTGCCCATGATACTTATGTTTATGGATTACTAAAGGAACAAGCCTATGAATAAACTAAAATTAATTACAACGTTTTTACCAGCAATCGTCATGTTAAGTATAGCCTTGTTAACTTTTACAAATATTATTGATACAAAAGAATTATTTATCATCGGACTATTATTAATGTTTCCAATCCTTTATTTAGTCCAAGGAATGGCTTGCGGGTCTGGCAAAGGGAATATTTATATATCTTTATTGGTATCTACAATCACCTTTATCATCATTACGATGTTATTTTTAAATGCAACTGCGCTCATGTATCTGTTTTTATATTTAATCGTTGGATTATTTGGCTATGGAATTTCAGTTTTCTCAAGGAAAAATATATCTAAACGTAAATAAAACTTGCAAGGAGTTGATCTTTTGAACTATGTCGGCTGGTTATTTGTTCTAGCAGCTTATATTGCTGTGATTGGGATATTCATTTCATTTAGACAGATGTTACAAGTAATTGAAGAGAAAGTAGAAAATCAGGAACTTATTGATCAAGTTCTCTTTCAAAAAGAAATGAGTCGCTTTTTCATTCGAGTAGCGTTAATTGAAACGATCCCAATTATCTTAATTGTAGCAGGATTTATGCTGTTGGAATCGGTAAATAGAGGCTTGAGTCTTTATGATATTATTTTGCAACTTGGGTTAATACTTATCGTATTCTTCTTTGGTGTCGTCAACGTATTTCGTATTAGAGGGCGGATTGTTTCTCTAGCAAATATTGATGGTGCGACGAAAGGTTTTGTTAATACATTAGTATTCATTGGCCTAGGCCTCATTGCAGCAATTCCAATTATTTCAATAGTGGCATTATCCCTCATGACTGCTTAGTTAAAATGGGCACTACAGAATAAGTAGTGTTCATTTTTTATTGCCTTTCTAAAAAACTTGTATAAAAGAAAAAAATCTTATATAGTAGTTGCAAGCTAATTACATTAATTACTCAACGAGGTTTTTTTATGAACTATATAAAATTAATATTCCTTCTACTCTTATTACTTCCCTTCTCTGTTTATGGAGAAGGAAATGACGATCTTGTTATAAGTATTCAGAATGATGAAGGTAAAAGTGACGATTATGCTTTGCTTTCTTCAAATGAAAGTAACGATCATGTCACTCATTACATAAAGAGCTTTCGATTTCTAGATTTAGAAGAACCTTTAAAGGAAGAGTTTTTGTCATCTCCAATCTATTTAATTAAAAGATTTGAATTATTAATGGTTATTAAGTTCAATACGTCATTTTATACTCACTTCTTCTAACCATTTTAGAAGAAAGGTGGGTTAACAATGAATAACATTGAGGAAAAGAAGGATTCACAAGCAAAGTTTTTCGTGAAAGAATCTATAAACGGTTTAATTATCGGCTTACTATTAATGGTTTTTGTGTTTCTATTCGTTCATTTTGTTTTAGGAATAAAGGCTTTTTCATAAATTAATAGGCTACCCAAGGGTGGCCTTTTTCCTTTTCAATTTCACAAAAATAGCAGATAATAAAAATGAACTACATAATAACGGTGTGAAATTCATTCAACGAGGTATATAAATGGAACTAATTGAAATTTTAATCTCATTACCTATCTGGGTAGACATAGGCGTTTCTTTCTTTATATTTATTTTTTTCCTCCTACTTAGGAAGCTTTTTACAAACTATGTTTTTAAATTAATGTTAAGAGTAGCAAAAAAATCTCCGACGGCAGTACTGACAAATATCTTTTTGGCATTTGAAAAGCCGCTAAGATGGTTTTTTGTCTTTCTAGGTCTATACCTAGCTATTCTTAACTTACCTTATGAGCACGGCTTTGAAGATCGAATTATTCAAATCTATCGCACGTTAATTATCATTTTAATCACCTCAGGGTTATATAATTTTTCTTCAGCCTCATCATTATTTTTTGAAAAAATGGGTTCAAAGCTTCATGTTGAGGTAGACAAAATCTTACTACCAATTTTATCAAAAACATTACGCTTTATTATTGTGGCTATAGCCATAAGTATTATTGCCCAAGAGTGGGAATATGATATTAATGGTTTTGTTGCAGGCCTTGGATTAGGTGGGTTAGCTCTTGCATTTGCAGCTCAAGAAATTATAGAGGATTTCTTTGGCGGCATTGTGATCATGACTGAAAAACCATTTACGAAAGGTGATTGGATTAAGACAAAAGATGTCGAGGGCACCGTAGAAGAAATTAATTTTCGGAGTACAAGAATTCGAGCGTTTCGCCAAGCGCTAGTGACTGTACCAAACTCGAAGTTAGCCAATACCGCTATTTTAAATTGGACTAAAATGGGGAAAAGGCAAATTACCTTTCATTTGGGTGTAACTTTAGACACACCAAAGAATAAGCTTCAATCTTGTATTAAGGAAATAGATCAGCTTTTAAAAACTCATCCGGAGATCCACCAAGAAACGATTTTTGTTCATTTCGATGGATTTAACAAAAATAGCTTAGACATCTTTTTATATTTCTTTACAAAGACAACTGTCTGGGGAGAATACTTAGCAGTAAAAGAGGATGTGAACTTAAAAATTCTCGAAATCATGAAAAATGAAGGTGTTCAGATTGCTTTCCCTTCTAGGAGTATCTATATTGAGTCAGTACCAAAAGGAAAGATAGAAGGTGAGAAGTCTGAAATAACTTGTGTAACCACCATTCCAAAAAAAGAGCATGACAAATAAACCACCAAATAGTGATTTTTAAAAAATATTCATTTGGGGTTGATCAAGGTGCAGCTAGCACATGGTAACCATGATTTTTAGCTAGTAAAATCGCTTGTTCTACCGTGATTTCACGGGTTACTGGAAAAACATCGGATTTTATATATAATTCAGCGTTATATGCTTCTTTCTTTTTGAGAATATTGTAGATAGCTGTTAAAAGCATTCGTGCAATCGCAATAATTGCTCGTTTGTGACCACGGCGTCTTTTAAGTTTTAAGTAACGGTTTCGAATTTCTGGGTGCTTTTCACTTTTAACTACAGAGGTAGCACATTGCACTAAAAGTGGTTTTATGTAACATCCAGCTCTCGAAATTCTTACTGACTTTTTCTTACCGGCACTCTCATTATTTGTGGGTGTAAGTCCTGCCCAGGAGCACAGATGCTTAGCTGTCAGAAACACGTCCATATTGACACCTATTTCAGATACCACGGCAATGGCAGAAAAGATGTTTTTAAAAGACGGAACAGTTAAGATTAAATTGATTTCTTCTGTGTAGGACGCGGCAAGAGAAAGAATAATTTTTTCTAGGTCAGCTTTACGCGACCCAAGGTCTTCATAATGTTGTTTAATGACCTTTAATTTTTCAGCCTGTTCAGGAGTTATGTATCCATCAATAGCGAGCTCCAATTCAGGAAGTTTATGTTTCATGGAGCCATGAACTAAAGGTTCTAAATCAAACGAAGTGTCTAATGGATTGTGTAATAACTTTTCAATAATGTTCATGGAGCTTTTGCCGAAGGTATCCGAAACAATATTGCTTAGTTGAATGTTAGACACGGTTAAACTGTTTTGAAGACGATTTTTCTCACTAGACATAAAATTAGTGAGCTTGAAGCGATAACGCATAAGGTCACGAAGTTGCCTAATCTCCAGTGGTGGCATAAAGCTTCCAGCTACAAGGTCATGCTTAAATAAATCAGCGATCCATTTTGCATCTTTTTTATCCGTCTTTTTACCACGGATTGCCTTGACGTATTTTGGATGTGCTAATGTGATGTTACAGGAATCTTCTAGTATATTAAACACAGGAATCCAGTATTTCCCGGTCGATTCCATACAAACATCTTTGCATTCATTTTCACAAAGCCATTGTGACAGCTCCATTAACCCTTTGGTATAGGTTGAAAAGCGATGGCGTTTGTAAGATGTCACGCCTTTGGCGGTAGAAGCAATACAAGCTACTACAAACGTTTTGTGGACATCAATACCACAACAAATAGGGTAAACAATTTTTAAAGCCATAGGGAAAACTCCTTTACAAGAATTGTAGGGATAGACAACATTGACTGATTGCCCAGCAATAAACGAGTAATGTTTATACAAAGATAAGTCTGCGTGCTCTAAGTCACACTTATTTGTGCTTGGAAAGGCAATCTACACATATAAATATGCGGTCACTCCACTACTGAAGCAGCCCACTCACCTCCGCGTGATTTGTAGTTAATTGGTATCCCTATGGCTCTATATTTGCCAAAATAATGCTCGAGGCAAACCTGTTTCATTACGTTTTGTGCCTTGAGCGAAGCGAAAGGAATGGATATAAATATGAATGAAGAGCTTCTCTTTAAAACATATGGGCTACTTTTTTTAGGATTTGCTTGGGGGATTACTTCAATTTATGAGGCAATTCGGATTCAAAGGCAAAAGGGAGTTGTTACTGAATCAAGGGTTGTCTTTGTGACAATGCTAATTCTTTCATTCTTGCAAATATTAATGATGGACCGTTTGGATATTGACCTTTTTATTTGGTTTGGGATTTTTGGGAGTATTATTCTTATTAGTTTGTGGGTAAGAGTTTATTTTGGCGGAAAAAATGTAAAAATTTACGAGACTACAAGAGAACGAATCATCCCTATTTTAGAAAATACATTAAAGGACATGTCGATCCCTTATGAGGAAAAAGATGGATTAAATAGTGAAGAAACGGTCTTTCATCTAATTGAAGATAAAACAAAAATTAGTGTTGAAGGTGGTATTTTCGGAGAGGAAGAAAAAGACTACACTATTTCCCTAAAAAAAACGTGGCGGTCCTACCGCATGGAAGAGCTCCAGTTGCGACTTATAGAATCATATCGAGATCAAAAAGAAGAGAAAATTTATTGGAAACAGATTTTGATAAACGTCGTTCTCGGTATTGCCTTTATTTTAGGTACGAGTTTTACAGTTTGGAATCTTTTTTATAAGGTTACCTAAAAGTAGTAACACCGAAAAAATGGGTTACTACTTTATTTTTATGTTTTGTGCGACGTTTTTCAAATCATTTGCGTCTAAGTAGAGAATAGCAAGAAAGGAGGAGTAAGGATGTCATTAAATAAGAAAAATGAAATCAGTGAATGGTATGTGGAGCATAGTGAAGCTGTTTTTAACTATATTTTTTTGCTAACTCATGATTATCAAAAGGCTGAAGATTTAACACAGGAAACATTTATTAATGCATATAAGTTTTATGAATCGTTTCAAAAAAACTCAAGTCCAAAAACGTGGCTTTATCGAATTGCACATAATGCGACCATTGATTATGTACGGAGGCGTAAACCCTTGTTATTTTTTAAAAATTTATTTTTAGCTGCTGATCCAACTCCTTTGCCCGAAGAAATTATAGAAATGAAAGAGGAAATAAATGAGATTTACACGATCCTCCAAAGCTTGAAATCCTCCTACCGTGAAGTCATTATTTTACGAAAGATTAAGGAATTTTCTACTAAAGAAACAGCTGAAATCACTGGCTGGTCCGAAAGCAAAGTAAAGTCAACCTTATCACGGGCCTTGGTAGCATTTGAAGAAAATTTACTAAAGGAGGGATATGAATATGAGCAAAAAGTGGAATTTTACAGAGTTAAATCAGATTAACTGGAATGAAAGGCGGAAACAATCTGTTCATCAAAAAGTGATAATGGATATTGATAAGCTAGAATCGAAGAGAGAAAGAAAGCATGTTGTTGCCTATCTAACTAGCTGTGCATTATTTCTTATAGTTATTTTTGCTGCGTATCAGTTTTTTATGAGCGAAGCGCAAAATCCTGCTGTAGGTGATGACGAGAAGATAGATATCGTTGATGAGAACAAAGAAACCATTAATGATCGGGAGAAAGAAATACAGATTAATGATGACTATAAAAACCTACGGTACTATGGGACGATTTCTAGTAGTGAGGATTACTATAAGATCGCAATGACGGATGTAAATGCGATGTATTTTATACCGGTGAATTCACCAGCAACGGTGGAGATCGTTCAAAATGTCAATTTTGAATCTCATTTAAACAGTGATTATCGAATCCAGTTCGGGTTACAGACTGCCAGGTCAGATATCCCGTTACAATCGTATGAAATAAAAGATAATCATCTCCATTTATATTTTAATAAAAATAATTTGATGAATTTAAGAGGTTCGACAGGATCGAGTATGGGTATTTTTAGCATTCATACATTTGCCGAAAATTTTAAAGATCAAGTCACCCATTATACAGCTTATGGTGATGGTGAGCCATTTATCCATGAAGGTGAAGGCTTTGATATAGTAAATGTTCCAATAGAGACAGATCTGAAGTATCTTCCAATTAGAACTCACAGTGGTGTCTTTCTTCAACAACAATATAATTATCAGCAGCATACAATTGAAGAGGTACTTGGTCAATTTTTCGCCCTTCATAAACTAGCAATCACGGATGAAGAAATTGATTTCTCGATGTTCTCGTTAAAAAACATCGAGGAAAGTAGTGGTACAACTGTTCTTCGTTTAACAGGCGATCTAAATGATGCTTTCGAAAAAAATGAGATTGAAATAGGAAGTTTGAAAAAATTAATCGTACATGGCGTTGGAGCGAATGTAAGAGAACAACTAGATCATGATCAAGCCAAAATCTATTTAAATGATCAATTGCTTTTTGATGGCAATCTTAACCACATCAAAATTAATGATCTAAATGACCATATCTTTTCGCTATCAGAAAATTCGCTTAGAGCAAAACTTATTACGACAGCCAGTGCGGTCTTCACTCACTTAGAAAATGAAGCTTGGGAGCTGTTAATGAGATTCGTTCATCCTGATAAAGGTTTACTATTTTCAACCTATGCTTTTGTTGATCAAGAACAAGACGTCACGTTTACAAAAGAAGAAGTTGCTGCTTTTGCTTCCAATGAAAATACGTATCTATTTGGTCAACATTATGCGAAAGATGGCTTTGTTTATGAGTTCACACCAAAGGAGTTTATCGATTCACTCTTAATGAACTATGAGCAAAACATGGAGAAAAAGAAGGTTCCTTATGAAATCGTTACGTTTAATCAAGTATATCAACCTAGTGGTGGGATCATTAATAACATAGGTGAAGCTTATCCAGAAGGAAGGTATGTTGAATTCTTTGCGCCAGCACCTAGTGAAGAGCAAGAATATCTCTGGCAAGCATTGCGGTTTGTGTTTGAAGAGGGAGAGAATAGACAATGGTATCTTGTCGCCATAGTCCGTGATGTTCATTCGCCATAAAAGCCTAAGGTAGCTCATTATTGTTTGGGCTACCTAATTTTTTTATCATTAATTTACCCTATTTTGGATAGAATAAAAAGGACCAATTTAGTCTATAAAATTGTACGAATAGATAAACATCAGTGTCTTAGTAGGTTTAATTTAAGTTCAACAATGGTGATGTAAATTATTTTCTGTTATAATAATTCAGGATGTGTTCAAAAAAATAACATTTATACATGTTAGGCATATACTTTATTGAGGTTGTAATTCACGTTTTTAATAGTCAAAATAATAATTACGTTCCTAAAATGTTTGGATGCATAGCAACAATGAATAGGTTATTACAGAAGTGTGGAGGTCCAACTTATGACAGTCTACCATTTTATTGGAATTAAAGGGTCTGGTATGAGCGCTCTTGCTCAAGTGTTACATGATATGAAATTCAAAGTACAAGGTTCAGACATCGATAAAACCTTTTTTACGCAAAAACCATTAGAGGAGAAGGGAATTGAAATATTTCCATTCCACAGAGGGAATATTCAAGAGGGGCAAACTCTGATTGCTTCACCAGCTTATAATGAGGAACATGAGGAAATTTCCGAAGCTTTACAAAAATCAATGGATGTTCACAAATATCCTTTATTTTTGGGACAATTTATTCAGAATTTCACCAGTGTAGCAGTAACGGGATCTCATGGTAAAACATCGACAACTGGTCTTTTGTCTCACGTTCTTGGTGCGGCAAAGCCAACTTCGTTTCTTATTGGAGATGGTACTGGAAAAGGTGAAGAAGATAGTGAATATTTTGTATTCGAGGCTTGTGAATATCGTCGTCACTTTTTGAACTATAAGCCAGATTATGCTCTTATGACAAATATTGATTTTGATCATCCTGACTATTTCGCAGATGTAAAAGATGTATTTGCTGCTTTTCAAGAGATGGCCATGCAAGTAAAAAAAGCAATTATTGCTTGTGGTGATGATGAGCACCTGCAAAGCATTCAAGCTCAAGTCCCCGTCGTATTCTATGGGTTAGAAGATCACAATGATTTTCAAGGAAAGAATATCCAAGTAACAGCTGAAGGAACTCTTTTTGATGTATTTGTCCGAAATACGTTTTACGGCTCATTTACGATTCCAGGATACGGTAACCATAATGTAAAAAATGCCTTGGCAGTGATCGCACTATGTCATTATGAAGATGTACCGACTCAAATTATCGCAGATCAGCTAAAATCTTTTCCAGGAGTAAAACGACGCTTTAGTGAAAAGTTTGTTGGTGAGCAAGTATTGATCGATGATTATGCCCATCATCCAACTGAAATCTCAGCGACGATTGAAGCTACAAAGCAAAAGTATCCACTTAGAGAAGTTATAGCTATTTTTCAGCCTCATACTTTTACGAGAACAAGTACATTCTTAGCTGAATTTGCTAGCAGTTTAAGTAAAGCAGATCAAGTGTATTTATGCGATATCTTTGCATCTGCCAGAGAGAATAGTGGCTCGTTAACGATTCAAGATCTTCAAGACTTGATTCCAAACGCAAAGCTTATCAATGAAGATACCATTGCTCAGCTTAAACAACATCATTCAGGTGTGTTATTGTTCATGGGTGCTGGAGACATTCAAAAATTCCAACAAGCTTATGAAGACCAATTATAAAAAGAGGATGGCTAGGTGCCATCCTCTTTTAATTTTGAATTATGAATTATGAATTGTGAATAACGCTCAATACTTCGAAGCAATTGCCCAAAAATAATTCTACATCCTACATTCTACATTTTACACTCTACATTTTAAATTTATTTCAAGTTCTCTGGATTTAATCCTTGCAATGCATCAATCACAAATCGTCCGTCTTTGCGAATAAGGACATCGTCAAAGTACATTTCACCCCCGCCGTATTCTGGGCGTTGAATGTTAACAATATCCCAATGGATCGATGAATGGTTATCGTTAAAGGCATCATCGTAACATTGTCCAGGAGTAAAGTGGAAACTTCCATCAATTTTTTCGTCAAATAAAATGTCTTTCATCGGGTGTTGAATAAAAGGATTTACACCGATGGCAAATTCTCCGATGTAACGAGCTCCTTCATCAGTGTCAAAAATTTTGTTTAAACGTTCAGAATCGTTTGCTGTTGCTTCAACTACTTGTCCATCTTTAAAAGTTAATTTAATATTTTCAAATGTAAAACCTTGGTAAGGTGATGGTGTGTTGTAAGTAATCGTCCCGTTTACAGAATTTTTCACAGGAGCTGTGTAGACTTCCCCATCAGGTATGTTTAGTTCACCTGCACATTTGACAGCAGGAATATCCTTAATTGAAAATGTTAGATCAGTTCCTTCTCCAGTTATGTGTACTTTGTCTGTTTTATTCATGAGGTCAACTAACGCATCCATTGCTTTATCCATCTTTCCATAGTCTAAGTTACAAACATCAAAGTAGAAATTTTCAAAAGCTTCCGTACTCATATTAGCGAGTTGGGCCATCGAAGCGCTTGGATAGCGAAGTACTACCCATTTAGTTTTAGGAACACGAATTTCTCTATGTACTTTAGTGCCTACCGTCTTTCCATGTAGTGTCATTTTTTCAGATGGAACATCGGATAATTCACTGATGTTATCACCAGCACGTAATCCAATGTATGCATCCATTTTTTTCATGACATTTGCTTCAAATTCAGCGATTAAGTTCATTTGTTCCTCATTAGCATTAAGAAGTAATGCTCGGTCAACTTCATGTTCTTTAAGCGAGACAAATGGATTACCACCAGCTTTGTAAGCTTCATCAACAAGGGCTTTTACAAGCTCTTTTTGAAGTCCGAAATTTTCGATAAGAACATTCTCACCTTTTTGTAATCTAAGAGAATAATTAATTAAGTTTTTTGCTAAAATTTGAATTCGTGGATCTCGCATGCAATAATCCTCCTAATTATATGTATTTATTAATTCGAGCATAAAAATAGTTTAACCTTAATTCATCCTTTTCGTCTAATTTAAGTTAATTTTTTTTCTGATATATTTAAAGGAATTGTGGATGCTTTGTAGAATAGGTAAAGAAATGCTAAAATAAAAGGAATTTCAGGTCCTATAAGTTTAATATTTCTTGGACAAGGGTATTTAGAGAATTAAAGACCAATTTAATCTCATCAAGGAGGTGTGCACAATGGAAATCATATTATATTTAAGTATTGCGCTTGTAGCGATTGCATTTACCGTTTTAGTTATTTATGTTGCTAAAACCTTAACTGCTGTTCAAAGAACGTTAAATAATGTTGCCAATACAATGGAAGGCTTAAATAAGCAAATGGACGGGCTAACTAGAGAAACAACAGAACTACTACATAGAACTAATCAATTAGCTGATGATATTCAAGAAAAATCAAAATCGTTAAATACAGTTTTCGACTCTGTCAAAGATCTTGGTGGTTCATTAAGTGGTTTAAATCAATCGATTCGTAAAGTGTCCAATTCTGTTGCCAAAACAACAGAAGAGCAAAGCGACACCATTGCCCAAACTGTTCAATGGGGTAATGTAATTATTGATTTATATACTAAGTGGAAAGCTAAAAAGGCTGCTGAGCAAAAAAAGACGGATCTAAATTGTTAATTAAGTAAAGATAGGTAATCTCCGTCGAAGAGTACATACACCATTTGCCTATTTTTGAATAAATAATATTGAATAAGGGAGGAAGAAAACAATGAGTAATGATAACAATATGAATACAAAAGATTTTTTAATAGGTGCATTAGTGGGGGGCTTAGTAGGTGCTGCATCGGCTTTACTGTTAGCACCTAAATCAGGTAAAGAGTTAAGAGAAGATTTAAACAATCAGGCATTAACGGCAAAAGAAAAAACGTCTGGGTTAACACAAACTGCTTTAGAAAAAGGGACTCAATATGCAAGTTTAGCGAAAGAGAAATCTTCAACAATTGCGAAAACTGTATCAGAGCAATCTTCCCATTTAGTAGGTCGTGTAAAAGAGTTAACTGAAAATGTAAGAAGAGATGTTGAGGAGTTAAGTCAATCTGCAGATGATCTTACAGCAGATTTTGAAGAAGCAGGGATTGAAATTGCTAATACAGTTAAAAAAGAAGTAGCTGAGCTTCATGATGCGGTAAAAGAGGAAGTTGCTAGTGAAGAAGCAGCTCCAACAAGAGCTTAAGATATTATCGTATTTTAAATATTTCTGCTAAAAGATAATAATCAGGCTATTCTATTTTATAGAGTAGTCTTTATTTATGCAAATAATGATGAAAAAAAGGAGCTAATTATAATGGCGCTAGAAAAATTATCAACTATTGAAGAACTTGATCAACTACTTCAAGAGAAGGATCGAGTGTTATTTCTAAAAAATAGTACGACATGTCCAGTCAGTCATGAAGCTTTTCGTCAATATGAAGAGTTAGCAAATGAATTAGAAGAAACAATTTATTACTTAAATGTCCAGGAAGCGAGACCTTTTTCAAATCAAATTGCGGAACAATTTGCAGTAAAACACGAAAGCCCACAAGCGTTGCTTTTTAAAAATGGAAAAGTAACCTGGCATGATTCCCATTGGAAGATTACTTATAAAAACCTTAAAGCAATTTTAAATTAGAAATTATGAATTATGAATTTTTTAGTAATGCTTCGAAGCAAAACCTTAAGAACATTAATAATTCATAATTAACAATTCATAATTAAAAAAGCTAGGACTATGTCCTAGCTTTTTCCATCCATTTTATATCTAGATGATCACCAGTATGAATTGGTGTTGAGAAAGTGGCGTTCATATCATTTCGTAAGATCGTTATTGTCTTGTTTTCTTGGGCAGTGAAGTTAAACTCTACAAAGCGGAAAATATCCTGGAAAATAAAAGGATCTTTTTGTTTCATCGTAGCAGTTAGGTTGTCACCTTGACGAATATAACTTTTCTCATTTAACGGTTCCTCGCCTCGTTTTACCTCTACTAGTGGTTTTGATACTTGAACAGGGTTTCCATTAAAATAAACGGTTATTTCATGAACAATTGGTATGCCTTCGTGAATAAGAAGCTTTTCAACGGTAAATTGTTGATCTACGAGGCCGTTAATCGTAATAACATCCCCGTTTTGCACAATTGAATTAGCTTTTGCAGGAAGGCCATTTTTAATAATTGCATCCTCATTTAAGATCGATATTTTCTTGCTATTTAATGTTACAACAAATGGTTTTAAGCCCTGGATAATATCATAAAGCTCTAACATTTTTAGTACAGCTTCAATTGAGTTTGAAGTCTCAATGATCAACTCATCGCGATCTTCAATCGTTTCCTTTAACGAGACCGACTTTCCATTTTTAATGATAGAAGCTTTTAATGTGTAACTTTTCCCATTAATGGTTACTGATTTTGTAGGTAAATCTTCGATGACATCACCGACAGTTGCTTCAGCACATCTCCCATTAGCGCCACTTTGGACAAAGATTGTATCTCCATCACTTAACGGCATATCTAATGAGCAAATATGTCCATTTTTCTCCAGTATCGGTGGCTCACCATGCTCACCTGGGATAGAGATGAGGCGGTCATTTACTTTCACCATAATGGCCATTCCTGGCTTACCATAAAGCTTTGAAAGCTCAATTCCTGCAGCGAGCAATCCATCACCAACTGTTAGTTGTTTAATGTCAAACAATCGAATGGTTTGATCATTTACTTTTACACTTACGTATTCTACAGGGCTTTCTTTAGCTGCAATGGCAATACCAATTGGCGTAACGAGCTCAGGGCCTGCTTTTATGCTATCAGGAATTGTTAAAGACTTAATCGCATCAATGCCTCTAATAGCGACTCTATTTTCAGGCAACTGCAAAGAGTTTGCGATAACTTTTGCTAAATTTGGAGTCATTGAACCACCACCGACTAACATAACTGCTTTTGGTGGTTTTTTATTTAGATTTAAAATTTCAGTTGTAATATGATAGGCAAGGTTTTCAATTGCCTTAGAAATAGGCTCGATTATTTCTTCTCGGGAATGGGTTGTCTCAAACCCCAAAATATCTGTCAGTATCACTTCATCTTGTGTAGATAGTTGTCTTTTCACGATTTCAGCTTCTGGGAAATCAAGTAAAAAGTGATCACTAATTGCTTCAGTAATCTCATCTCCAGCAACTGGGACCATTCCATATGCAGTGACAGTACCTAAATCAGTGATCGCTATATCTGAAGTCCCTGCGCCAATATCTACAAGAGCTACATTTAATCGTCTCATTGTTGGTGGGATTAAAACATTTATTGCTGCAATCGGCTCTAGCGTTAATGCTTCAAGTTCAAGCCCAGCACGGTTTAATGCGGCGAGTAATGATTCCACGACGACTTTTGGCAAAAATGTTGCAATAACTTCAACGGCAGCAACGTAACCACTCTGATCAACTAGACTACCAATTTCTTCACCATCAAGTTGATAGGACAAGACTGAATAGCCAACACAGTAGTAATTAATACTTTTTTGTCCTTCATGTTCCTGAGCAATCTCATATTGCGCTTTTTGAACTGCACTTAACTCTAAATGTAATATATCTTGATGTTCGAAAATTGGCTTTTTTGCAATATCTACTTCCATTTTAGCTCGTGTCGTTTTTAATGAACGTCCTGCTGCAGCGACACATACTTTATGTAAGGGGCCATGTTTTACTTCTAATTTTTGTTTAATAGAAGTAATGACTTTTGTAACAGCCATAACGTTATGAATCTGACCGTCCACCATCGAACGTTCTTCGTGTTCTTGAATCTCCATATCAAGAATTTCATAGTTTGTCCCATTGTTTTTTAAGAGAAGACCAACAACTGAACGTGTTCCGATATCTAATCCGAAAATTGGTGATTGTTCCATTTTACACCTTCTTTACAGGTAGGATTTATACTTTTTACTAAAACTTAGCTGGCATTAAATTTTGACAAAGATCCGTTTTTCAGTATTTAAAAACACTTTAGCGCTTAAAAGCGTTTAATTAATAAAGAAAAAAATCGTGACAAGTATTGCTTAATCGTTTATAATAATCCCTAACTTATTAGAAATGTATCATATTTTGAGAAAATTTTAAATAACTAAACGAGGAGTGGAGTAAGAATGGGTAATGAACAGTTAGAAGAGCTGAGAAGTAAACTAGATGAGGTAAACCTAAAGTTGTTAGATACGATAAATGAAAGAGCAAAGTTAGTTCAGGATATCGGTAGAGTAAAGAATGCCCAAGGTGTTAACCGTTTTGATCCAGTCCGGGAAAGAAAAATGCTAGATTTGATTGCTGCAAACAATGAAGGCCCATTCGAGACTTCGACATTACAGCACTTATTTAAACAAATATTTAAAGCTGGTTTAGAGTTACAGGAAGATGATAACCGCAAAGTTCTTTTAGTATCTCGAAAAAAACATCCTGAAGATACAATCGTAAACATTAAAGGTGAGACAATAGGAGATGGCAAGCAACGTTTAATTGCTGGTCCATGTTCAGTAGAAAGCTATGAGCAAGTTGCTAGTGTTGCAAAAGTGTTAAAAGAGCAAGGCCTTAAATTATTACGTGGTGGTGCGTTCAAGCCAAGAACTTCTCCATATGATTTCCAAGGACTTGGACTTGAAGGGCTTCAAATTTTAAAACGAGTTGCTGATGAGTTCGATATGGCTGTTATTAGTGAGATTGTGGATCCAAGGGATATTGAAACTGCAGTAGAATATATCGATGTCATTCAAATTGGTGCTAGAAACATGCAAAACTTTGAATTACTTAAAGCGGCAGGTTCAGTGAATAAACCTGTATTATTAAAGCGTGGTTTGTCTGCTACAATCGAAGAGTTCATTAACGCAGCTGAGTACATTATTTCTAAAGGAAACGGAAATATCATTTTATGTGAGCGTGGAATTCGTACGTACGAAAAAGCAACACGTAACACACTTGATATTTCAGCAGTCCCAATTTTAAAACAAGAAACACACTTACCAGTTGTTGTTGATGTCACACACTCTACTGGTAGAAGAGATTTACTTCTTCCTACCGCTAAAGCGGCTTTAGCGATTGGTGCGGATGCTGTCATGACAGAAGTCCATCCTGACCCAGCAGTAGCTCTATCAGATTCGGCCCAGCAAATGGATTTCGAACAATTTGCCAAATTCATGGGCGATCTTCGTGAATCAGGACTTTACAAACTCTAATAACCTTTCGAGGCCTTCTACAGAGATGTGGGAGGCTTCTCTAATGTAAAATGTATGATTTAAAATGTAGAATTTTTTTTAAGATCCTAGCTTCGAAGTAGAACAAATTGAATTTTACATTCTACATTCTGCATTCTACATTCAAAAAAGTATAGTTCTCATATGCACGAGATATCCTAACAAAAAATGGGTTAGGAGTTGGAAATAGTGAAGGGAAAAATTGCAATCGTTTTATTTATAATACTATTATTTAGTGGCTGTAATCGTGGAAATATTCAGGGACAAATAGACACGCCACTAGAGTATTCTCAGTATACGGTACCAGTTGTGAATGAATTTGAATATGAACAGCTATTAGCATTTTTGTATGAAGCTGAGATTATGATGCGAAAGCCAATTGAGGAAGCGACGATAAATGATGAAGGTGTTAAAGTTTTTTCACCACCAATTATTACGAAGGATGACTTATTTCATTACTATCAAACCTATTTATCGAACGAGTTAGCAGAAACAATGGCAAGAAAAATCAGTGATTTAAGCCTAAGTAAGGATTACGAATTTCTAGCTGTATCAAATACGGATATAGATTGGTTTAGTATCCATGATGCAAACCCTGAAACAATTAAAGTTATCCAACATACGACGGTCCAAAGTGTTGTTGAAATGGATTTGAAGACAGACCCTAATACAAGAATTCAATATACAATAATGAAAAATCGGCTAGGTGAGGATCCGAAAATTGTTCAAAAAACCGTTCTCTATAATTAAACAACAGGGGTGCGAATCAGAAAGCGAATTTCTATTCAAGTTTAAGTTTTAGTGATTGGAAAAAAAAGAAATAAAATAGGGAATAAATTCACTACCATTTTTTTATGTCGTTTAGTGTACAATGTCAATATAACTATTTAGGAGAAAAAGAACAGCAAAAAGAATAATTAACTATAAATTTGTTTGTTTCTTGTCGATATAAGTAAAGTAAAGTCATTGAAGACCTCCTAAATGTGTCGTATGATAGGATTAAAATTCATGAAAATATGAAAATAAAAGGGTATAAGTAGGAGGCCTTCAACGTGAATACAACAATTTACGATGTAGCAAGAGAAGCTGGAGTATCAATGGCAACAGTTTCCCGCGTAGTTAACGGGAACCCAAATGTTAAGCCAACAACTAGAAAAAAGGTATTAGAAGCGATTGAAAAACTAGGTTATCGGCCTAATGCGGTTGCTCGCGGATTGGCTAGCAAACGTACCACAACTGTTGGTGTCATTATTCCCGATATCTCGAGTATTTTTTTCGCGGAATTAGCAAGGGGTATTGAAGATATTGCAACAATGTATAAATACAACATTATCTTGTGTAACTCAGATCAAAATAAGGATAAAGAGATTCACCTTATCAATACGTTATTGGAGAAACAAGTAGACGGTATTGTCTTTATGGGAGGACAAATTACCGAAGATCATGTCGAAGAATTTAAGCGTTCACCAGTTCCAATTGTACTATCGGCAACAATTGATCAGGAAAAGGAATTTCCTTCAGTGAATATTAACTATGAAGAAGCAGCTTATGACGCTGTTAAATTTCTAATTGATAATGGTCACACAAAAATTGGAATGTTGACAGGATCCCTAGAAGACCCTGTTAATGGTTACCAAAAATACGCTGGCTTTAGAAAAGCAATTGAAGAAGCTGCTATTTCTTTCAAAGATGATTATGTTGTTATTGGTGACTATACCTATGATTCTGGAATTGAAGCTATGGAAAAGTTTCTAGAACTAAATGAGCGGCCAACCGCAATTTTTGCTGGCACTGATGAAATGGCTTTAGGTATTATTCATGGGGCTCAAGACCGAGGGTTAAATGTTCCTGAAGATCTTGAGGTAATTGGATTTGATAACACTAGGTTAGCCGCAATGGTACGTCCAACCTTAACTTCTGTCGTCCAACCAATGTATGATATTGGGGCTGTTTCAATGAGATTATTAACTAAATATATGAATAAAGAAGAAGTATCTGATGGAGTCGTATTACTTCCACATCGAATTGAGTTTAGAAATTCAACAAAATAAAATAAAAAGAGAAGCAGTGGAATGCAGTTAGGGAGAGGGTTATGAAGAAATTTGACATCTTGACACCAATAGGAATTTTCTTAGGTTTAACTATGGTTCTGTTTGCTATTTTTAGTAGTAGTGGTAGCATCGAAGGCGTAGTTTATTTTATTCAGGCAGCTTCTATCTTCGTTGTTTTTGGTGGCTTGATTGCAGCGTTGTTAATTAATTTCTCGTTGCCAGAGATTAAAAGTGTTCCAAAAGTATTTAAGGAAACTTTTCGTGAAGACCGGCAAGATCTGCCTACACTAATCAAGACGTTTGTAGAACTATCTTCTAAAGCAAGAAGAGAAGGTTTACTAGCACTCGAATCTACTCTCGAAGAAGTAAATGACCCTTTTATAAAAAAAGGTGTTTTATTAGCTGTAGATGGCATTGAACCGGATATAATTAAAGATATTATGATGGCAGAAGTAGTAGCCATGGAAGAGCGTCATCGTAAAGGTCGAGCTATTATCGAAAAATGTGGGGAATACGCTCCTGCATGGGGGATGATTGGTACCCTCGTAGGATTAGTATTAATGTTGCAAAATTTAAATGATCCATCAACATTGGGTCCAAATATGGCTATAGCTTTATTAACTACTCTCTATGGTTCTTTATTAGCAAACTTAGTATTTATTCCGATGGCAAGTAAACTAGCAAATAAAACAGATGAGGAAGTTTTTATTAAGCAAATTATTGTTGAAGGTGTTATCGGTGTTCAATCTGGTCAAAACCCAAAAATTTTAGAAGAAAAATTAAGTGCATTCCTACCTGAAAATGGAAAGATTATTGAAATAGAAGGGGAAGGAGCTGCAGTGGATGGAGCGTAGACGGCAGAAAAGTCAACCAAAGGGTGCACCAATATGGATGGTTACCTTTTCGGATTTAATGACTCTAATTCTAGTATTCTTTATTCTCTTATTCTCAATGTCAGTCGTAGATGCTACGAAATTCCGAGCTGTAGCTGAATCTTTCCAACAAAGAGCGATCTTTGATTTTTATCCATCGTTAATTCCTTTTGAAAATCCCGCAGAGGATATAAATGTAAAGAGAGACCCTTTTGACGAAGTCAATGATCCTCTTAAGGATCAAGGAAAAGGTGAAACTGGTGACAATGAATTGAACCAACTATATCAAGAAGTTCGTCAATTTTTAGAAGAGAATGATCTAAACGAAGTTATTTCGGCATCTAGGGATGATCGCGGTGTGGTGCTAGTGCTTCAAGAACGGACCTTATTTGAATCAGGAGAAGCTCAAATCTTAGAAGGTGCAAAACCGTTCTTAACAAAAGTTGGAACGCTCCTTGAAACAATTCCTAATTTAGTTAAAGTAGAGGGGCATACTGATAGTCGTCCAATTAACACGTTCCGCTTTCCTTCAAACTGGGAATTATCTGGAGCGAGAGCTAGTAGTGTAATTCGTTATATGATAGACGAAAGTAATATTGAACCATATCGCTTTCTAGCAGTAGGCTATGGAGACACAAGACCAGTTGTTCCTAACACAACTGCAGAAAATCTTCAAAAAAATAGACGTGTTGTTATTGTGATTTCTGACCCTAATTATAATCAAAACGAATTATATTAAAACCCAATAAACACATTTCTTAACTGTTTAACTTTATAGTTCCACATAAGGCTTTCAAAACTAAATCGTATGGATTTCTTAACGGAAATCTATACGATTTTTTTATTTTTTAAAATTTTCGAAAGCTCCTATTGTATTTAAGCGGTTAGTTTAGGACCAAAAATGGTGTTGCGTTTTGTCATAGTATTTGTTATCATCGTTTCATAGCTAACGATTATGAAAATTCTGTTGTTAATTTAAGGGGGAGTCATTATTCATTCGTTTAATGAAGAAGGGGAGTTGCTCCCTGAAGAAAAAAATATGATTAACATCTTAACAAAACTACCGATAAACTCGATAAATTTGGATGCGATAGCGGTTGTAACAAACATCTATCGAATTGCACAAGGGTTAAGAAATCAGATGGAACGCGAAGTTTTATCAGAGTATGGCTTATCTTGGACAGCGTTTTCCCTGCTTTATGATTTATGGATTGGGAATGCAGTTGAAACGAAAAAATTAGCTGAGTCAGCTGGAGTTTCAAAGGCTACGATTAGTAATATCACAAAAACTTTGGAACAAAAAGAGTATTGCTATAGAAAAGTAGACAATCGAGATAGAAGAATCACGTACGTGACGATAACTGATAAAGGAAGAGGTATTATGGAAGATCTCTATCCAAGGTTTCATAAGGGTGAGACTGAGATTGTTTCCAGTCTAACGGTAGACGAGCAAAAAAATATCTCAACTTTATTAAGGAAAGTAATTAAACAGAACCAATTTTAAATAAATTCGGTGTAAGTGTTGACAATAAAACAGGAGGAATAAAAAATGAGCGAAGTTATTAAGCAGTTATCACCACAACAGTTATTTGAATTAAAGAGACAAATGGCTATATATACTCATGGGGTACAAGATATTATTCCTATGGAAGAATTAGAAACGAAAGTTGCAAAATCCGTACTAGAAAACCGACCACTAAAAATCAAATTAGGATTGGATCCGTCAGCTCCAGATGTACATCTTGGTCATACCGTCGTTTTAAAAAAGCTGAGACAGTTTCAGGATAACGGGCATATCATCCAGCTCTTAATTGGTGACTTTACAGGGAAGATTGGCGACCCTACAGGTAAGTCAATCGCAAGAAAGCCATTAACAGATGAAGAAGTGAAGCATAATGCGAAAACCTATTTTGAACAATTTGGAAAAGTGATGAACATGGACAAGGTTGAACTCCATTACAATTCGGAGTGGTTATCGAAGTTAAATTTTGAAGATGTCATCCAACTAGCAGGAAAAATAACAGTGGCAAGATTAATGGAAAGGGATGATTTTGAAGAAAGAATAGCTCTTGGGAAGCCTATTTCGCTGCATGAATTTTTCTACCCATTAATGCAAGGCTATGATTCGGTTGTATTAGAATGTGACATTGAGCTTGGTGGGACCGACCAACATTTTAATATTTTAATGGGAAGACACTTTCAAGAGAAGTTTGGAAAAGAAAAGCAAGTAGCAATGTTAATGCCTTTATTAGAAGGACTTGACGGTGTAGAAAAGATGTCTAAATCAAAGAAAAACTACATTGGTATTGATGAAAGTCCACAAGAAATGTACGGAAAAGCAATGTCTATACCAGATGAATTAATGACTAAGTATTTTGAGTTAGTAACAGACTTCTCTCTAGTACAACTAGAAGCATTAAAAAAGGATATTGAATCAGGCGAGTTCCATCCGAGGGATGCTAAAATGCTTTTAGGGAAAACAATTGTAAAGATATACCACGGAACAGAAGCAGCAGAAAAAGCAGAACAACAATTTATTTCAGTTTTTCAAAAAGGGGCAGTACCTGATGAAATGCCTATGATTGAATGGAAAGGTAATCTAAAAGTCCCAGTCTTAGATTTTCTAGTGGAATTAAATTTATTAAGCTCCAAAAGTGAAGCACGCAGAATGATTGAGAATAGAGGCGTAAAAATAAATGGTGGCAAAATTGAAGATACGGAATTACAGGTTTCTATTACCGAAGGTTTAGTTGTACAAGTAGGGAAACGAAAGTTTATAAAGATAAAATTATAATGTATTTAAAGAGGATGGGACAAAAGTGTTTTAATCAATGCAAAATCCGAACGAAAAGATAGTTGGTGCATATACTGCGCTTTGGAAATATACTTCGCTATGGTTTTGTACTGTTCGGATTTTCAGTTAAACACTTTAGTTATGTCCCAGCCTCTTTTGAACTGAAAGGATGTTTACATATGATGATTGGTATTATTGGGGCAATGGACGAAGAGATTAAGTTGTTGAAAGAAAAAATAGAGGTTAAAGAAGAAGTTATAAAGGCAACAATCAAATTTTATGTTGGAACTTTTCAAGGTAAAGAGGTAGTCGTTTGCAAATCTGGTGTCGGCAAAGTTAATGCAGCTATTACAACACAACTTTTAGTAGATCATTTTTCAGTATCGAAAATAATTTTTACTGGTGTAGCAGGAGCAGTCGATCCAAAATTAAATATTGGTGATATCGTTATTTCTACTAGTGCAATGCAACATGATTTAGATGCGTCGGCATTAGGGTTTAAAAAAGGTGAGGTACCAATGTTCGATTACCCTTCTGACTTTCCTGCAGACGAACAGTTAATTAGATTAGCAATAGAAGGCGCACAAGCTCTAACTGGAGTTAAGGTTGTTCAAGGTAGGATTTTAAGTGGTGATCAATTTATCGCTGACCATAAGAAGGTAGAAGAATTAGGGCAATTATTTGCTGGAAAGTGTGTTGAAATGGAAGGTGCTTCCGTTGCTCATGTTGCCATGCTAAACAATATTCCATTTGTCGTAATCCGCTCTATGTCAGATAAAGCAAACGGTGAAGCGAACGTAAACTTCACTGAATTTACAAAACTTGCTTCAGAACGTTCATTCTTTATCGTTCATTCAATGGTGGAGAGGATATAATTGTAATAATTAGTAAAAAGACGATGGGACAAAACTATTTTAATCTATGAGAAATCCGAACGAAATGATAGTTGGTGTATATCCTTCGCTTCGGAAATATCCTTCGCTTTCCGCGGGCGGCTGGTGAGCCTCCTCGTGCTTACGCACTGTGGGGTCTCACCCTTGCCTTTCATCCCGCAGGAACGAGCGTTACTTCACTGCTAATACTTCGAGTTGTCTCGACGGATACGCTTCGTCAGCGTTAGCATGTAGAGGAAGAGACAGTATCTCTACGTATTTTTCCTCCGCTATAGTTTGTTTTGTTCAAATTTCTCATTTAAACACTTTAGTTATGTACCAGCCTCTTTTTCTAAAAGTTAAAATGTTCAGTAATCTTTCAATACAAAAAACTACGAAGCACAACCTACATTCTACATTCTACATTCTACCCTAACTGCTCTTTTCTTTTTTCCATTTCATTACGAAGATGTGAGAGAGCTTTTTCTACGGTAATTGCATTCTTTTCTGTAATTTCTTTTTTTCTAGGGATCTCTGGATAAATAGGTGAAATATCTTCCCAAGTAGCTGGCAACTCGACAGGAGCATCTTTTTGCCATGCTTTGATCCATTCTTTTGGAAGCGGTCCTGTCGCAATTCGATTATCAGTCATTTCTAACCAAATCATTGACCATGCCCTTGGGACAACTCGCCAAATGTCGTATCCACCACCCCCGACAGCAATCCATTTTCCGCCACAATACTCATGAGCAAGCTCATGGGCTAACTTTGGAATTTCACGAAAGATTTCAATGGTAGAACAAAGGTGGGTAAGAGGGTCATAGTAATGATTATCTGCGCCATTTTGAGTAATAATCACATCAGGCTTGAAGTATTCACAAACTTCTCTTAGTGATGTTCTATAAGCGTGCAGCCATGATTCATCTTCAGTAAACGCATCAACAGGAATATTTACTGAATAACCATAACCTTTTCCACTTCCACGCTCATTAATATTTCCAGTACCAGGGAATAGAAATCGACCTGTCTCGTGAATCGATAATGTGCATACGTCTTCTTCATCGTAAAAAGCCCATTGAACACCGTCGCCATGATGAGCGTCAGTATCTACATACAATACTCTAGCATTATAGTTTTTGCGCATATATTCAATCGCAATAGAGCTATCGTTATAAATACAGAAACCTGAAGCTCGCCCTTTGAATCCATGATGAAGCCCGCCGCTTAAGTTGCAGGCGTGTAAGTATTTTCCTTGCATAACTAAATCAACAGCCGTTAAAGTTCCGCCTACAAGAAGTGATGCAGCCTCGTGCATATTAGGGAACATCGGTGTATCATCGGTGCCAATTCCATAATTTGTAGCTATAGAAGGACTGAGCTCACCAACGCTCGCTAACTTTACGGCATTAACGAAATCTTTATCATGAATTAAAAGTAGTTCCTCATCAGTCGCCATTCTAGGTGCAAAAATATCTTCTGTATTTATGGCATTACACTTATTTAGTAAATCAAAGGTAAGATCTAGTCGTTTTTGATTAAAGGGGTGATCGCTACTAAATCGGTAGCTTTGTTGTTCTTGTGAAAAGATAAAAGCTGCATTTCTCATCATACTGACATCCCCGGCAAATTAGGCCAAAGTACTTTATAGCCATTGTTTTCAATATCAGCAATTACCCCCCGCGGATCCATCGTCTGCAATCGAAACACTAGAACCTTTTTCTGTAGATCTTCACATGGATAAACTAGCACACTTGTAATATTAATATTACGTTTTTTAATAATAGTCGCAATTTCAGCCAGCATGCCTGTTATATTTTCAACTTGGACTTCAATCTGTGAACTCGGTTGATGAGCTCCCATTAGTTGTACGAGCGTGTGTAAAATGTCTGTTTCAGTAATAATTCCTACTAATTTATAATCTTCTTCAATTGGTAGGCAACCGATATGATGCTCATAAAAAATTGATGATACATCTTCTACAAAATCGAGAGGATGAGCTGTTATCACATCGGTAACCATTATTTTTGATACAGGATTTGTGAAATACTCCGAGTGCTCTCCAGTGTCAAAAACAGAAGGGCTTGCATCCCGAATATCACGGTCTGAAATAATTCCAACCAACTCATCAGTCTCGTTTATGACTGGTAAATGTCGAATACGATGCTTTTCCATCAATTGAATAGCATCCTTAATAGTATTAGTAGTAGTAATTTTAATAACGTTTCGTTTCATAATTTGCTCAACAATCACAATTTTCCACTCCCCTTATTCATTATGAATTGATTTTGAATTTAGAAATGGGAACTATTTAGTTGGAAGTGCTACTATGCAAGTTCTAAATTCAACATTTTGATATTATTATGAATTAGTACATAAATCGATTTTGAAAACGGATTCGGTCGAATTTTTGAATTGATTCTTGATTTATTCGTTTTCCAATTCTCACCATTAAGCAATTTGCCGGATGGGAGCAAATCTCTGGATCATCAGTAGCAAACCAAACTAAGCCACCAGCGCTCATCATTTTCTCCATAGCTTTACGATAATCCCATACGGTTAAACCTGTCCCTTTTAGATCCCAATGCCAATAGTACTCAGTCGTAATAATGATATAATCTTCCATGGCATCATCCATCATTGAGACTTTTAACATGTTCTTCCCGACTTTACAGCCACGATATGGCGCAGCAACTTCAATTGCTCCAAGTTCAATCATATTTTCCATGTCCGCTTGGGACCATCTCTCTAGTTCATCAGGGTAAATAAACGTAACATAGCCAACAATTGTATCATGGTCTCTGGCTATAATAATTCTCCCCTCAGGAAGATCAGCTATACTTAATAAGGCTTTAAATTGTTTTTCAGGCGGTCTAAAGGCAACTAAGCCTTCATGGAACTTATACATTGCAAGTTCTTTTTCAGATATTGGTCCTTCAATAATTAAAGTGTGTTTCCCTGTTTTTAATTCTAGTGCATTGTATGTCTTTTGATGAATCATAAGTACACCACCTTTTAAATAGAGAATAATAGACAATAATATTTATTATACATGAAAAAAAGGTTTCTTTTATCATTTTACCGAATTTCATTTATAAAGACTAATAAAGTTTTTAATAATTGAGAAAATTCAAAGGATATATTACAATTACTTTATTATAGTCTTAATATAATAAGATAGAGGGGGAAAACAAAAATATGCAAATGCAACCAATTCCTGCAGTAAAAGGAGATTATCATTTAGAAGATTATGAAAAAGTAGTAGAAAGCTTTGACTGGAGTCAAGTAGAAGAACAGTTTTCATGGTACAAAACTGGAAAAATGAATATTGCATTTGAAGCTATTGATCGTCATGCTCTAGGTGTGAAAAAAAATCAAGTTGCCCTCTATTATAAAGATGATACTAGACGTGAAAAATACACGTTTAAAGAGATGATGGAACAAACAAATAAAGCCGGAAATATTTTGAAACAACAGGGTGTTGAAAAAGGAGATCGCGTATTTATCTTTATGCCAAGGTCGCCTGAACTTTATTTTTGTTTACTTGGTGCTATTAAGCTTGGAGCAATTGTAGGTCCGCTTTTTGAAGCATTTATGGAAGCAGCTGTCTTTGACCGTTTAAATGACAGTAAGGCGAAAGTATTAATAACAACTCCAGAATTAGTAGGAAGGGTTGCTATAGACAACTTACCAAATCTAGAAAAAGTAATTTTAGTAGGTAATGATATTGAAGAAGATCATGTAACTGTCGATTATTATAAATCTTTTGAACAAGCAAGTAAAAAGCTTCTAATTGAATGGGTTGAACCAGAAGATGGAATGCTATTGCATTATACATCAGGTTCAACCGGGAAACCAAAAGGGGTTTTGCATGTTCATAATGCTATGATACAACAGTATCAGACGGCGAAGTGGGTGTTAGATTTAAAAGAGGATGATGTTTATTGGTGTACTGCAGATCCAGGCTGGGTAACAGGAACTGTTTACGGAATTTTTGGACCTTGGCTTCACGGTGCATCTAATGTTGTTCGGGGCGGGCGCTTTAATCCGGAAGACTGGTATAAAACAATTGAAGATTATGGGGTGACAGTCTGGTATAGTGCACCAACTGCCTTTAGAATGTTAATGGGAATTGGAGAAGACTTGATCCAAAGGTTTGACCTTACATCACTACGCCATATATTAAGTGTTGGTGAGCCGCTTAACCCTGAAGTTGTTAAATGGGGAGTAAAAGTATTTCATTTAAGAATTCACGATACATGGTGGATGACTGAAACTGGTTCAATGATGATTTGTAACTATCCAACATTAGCAATTAAGCCAGGTTCAATGGGGAAACCAATTCCAGGTATTGAAGCAGCGATCATTGATGATCAAGGCAATGTTTTACCACCGAATAGAATGGGGAATTTAGCCCTTAAAAAAGGTTGGCCATCAATGATGCGTTCAATTTGGAACAATCCTCAAAAATATCAGGAATATTTCACTGATAATGGATGGTATATTTCAGGGGATTCGGCTTACATGGATGAAGAAGGATATTTTTGGTTTCAAGGTAGAATAGATGATGTCATTAATACGTCTGGTGAGAGAGTTGGTCCGTTTGAAGTAGAAAGTAAGCTTGTGGAACATCCTGCAATTGCAGAAGCCGGTGTTATTGGTATTCCCGATCCTGTTAGGGGCACCATTATTAAAGCGTTTATTTCATTACGTGAAGGCTTTGATGCGAGTGATGAGCTAAAAGAAGAAATTCGTCTTTTTGTGAAAAAGGAGCTTTCTGCCCATGCTACTCCAAGACAAATTGAGTTCCGCGATAAACTTCCAAAAACGAGAAGTGGAAAAATTATGAGACGAGTGTTAAAAGCTTGGGAGTTAGATTTGCCTACAGGTGATTTGTCTACAATGGAAGATTAATTATAACTTACTTAAAACAGAGACCACGGTTCTGATAATGAACCGTGGTCTCTGTTTTTATTATGCAATTCGTCTAATACTTTGTAGTAGTTTTGAAAATGAATTTCTAAATCCATTATTATAGGTTAGCTCGTCAAGAGGGTCAGGAATACCCTCATCATCGTCATCATTTGAACCGTTTCCATTTCCAGGTGGTTTCGGTGGTTTCTTATCTTCCTTGTCTTTCTTCTTATCATCACCAGGAGCTTCGTTCATTTCATCATCTTCTGAAGGTGAGTCTTGCCATTGTCCTGTAAACACAACGGAAGATGCATCAGATTCCCTTCCTGCTACGTCAACAGCAGTTACTTTGTATGCAGCAGCCCCAGAGCCTACACTAAACGTTAGTTCTCGATCAGACCTTACAATATCAGAAACTGTAAATAGATCACTACCATTTGCTGCTCGATAGATTCTATAGCCGATAATGTCGTTATCAGGGTGTTCACTCCACTTAAGTGTGTTTCCTTCAATTCTAATGAATTCAACTGGAACTGGAGTTTTTCCATTATCCTCTGCATATCGGTCAGGGATAATTCTTTCCCAATCAGAAGGAAGAAATTGAAAAATGTTTTCATCATCAGAAAAGTACCCATCCTTGATAGAAATTCCACGTTGTGTAAATTCATATGGTGTCGTTTCTAAAGAACGATAAGGTTCTCCTTGAAGCATAACAAAATCAACTCTTTGAAGGCTATCATCAACAGTTGTAGGAACAAATTTAGCATTGAATAAATCTGTTTTTACTAAACCAGCCTCACTACAAAGTTCAGATGGCAATAAACCAGAAATACCACAAAACGATTGGCGAACAATACCACTCGGCATCTTAAAGCCTTCACTAGGAGCAATGTAGTCCGGCTCAACCTCATAAGCAGCGTTGGCTAGATTTGCCCAAATTCTTTGCGTTCTAGGTCCAGTACGACCTTTTAACGGATAGTTTGTATCGTAACCAATCCAGACACCCATTGTAAAGTTAGGGTTGAAACCAACATACCAAGAGTCATAGGCGTTATTCGTCGTTCCTGTTTTCCCAGCTAAATCAGTTCTGAAGTTCAGCATTCCAGGTAAACCAGGAGCAGTACCTGGTGAAACATGAACGTCTCTAAGCATATCAAGTGTTAAATAGGCTGTTTGTTCAGAGAAAATGTCTCTTTCTTCATGTTCATGTTTATAAATGAGGTCGCCATCTTTAGAGACGATTTTCTCAATCATATAGGATTGAATAAATTTTCCTTCATTAGCAAACACACTATAGGCATTTGTGTTTTGTTCTACAGATACACCAAGGTGGAGACCACCGATTGCTGTTGGTTCAAAAGGTTCTCCCTTGATGAGGTTGTCAATTCCCATTTTTTCTAACGTTTCTCTAGCATATTCATGTGGAACACGGTTAAAAGCCTTTACTGCGGGTACGTTTCTAGACCTTTGCAAAGCCTCACGAGCCGTCATTAATCCAAGATGGTTGTTACCGAAGTTTGTGATTTCTTTTTCGGGCTCATTTTTATAATACATCGTGGTATCAGCCAAAATGAAGCCTGGTTGTAACAAACCCAATTCAATTGCAGGTGCATAAGCGAGCATTGGTTTCATTGTTGAACCGTTTTGACGGAACGCTCGAGTTGCATGATTTAGACTTTCACGACTATGATCACGACCGCCGACAAATGAAATAATAGCTCCAGTCTTATTATCAAGTAAAATTGCACCAACCTCTTCAGGTTCACCAAGGTTATTTACACCACCGAATAAACTGCTATCTTTAATAACGTTTTGATGTGCGTCATAAATTTCTTTTTTTACAGTAGTATGAATTTGATATCCATTTCTACGGAGGTCACGACGGGCTTTTTCACGATACTTACCAATCAAGGCAGATCTTTCTGTTACATCTTCAATTTCTTTTGGATCAACACCATCTTCCTCCATCATTTGTGCAGAGAAGATATCAAGTGCTCTTCTTTCAACTTCATCTAATAAAAATGGGTAGGTTGAGAGCGTCGTTGGTGTTGGATTTGTTAAATTTGCACGAATATCATACTTTAGCGCATCTGTAAATTCCTTTTCAGAAATGTAACCTTTATCTCTCATTCTTGTTAGAACGGTTCTCATTCTATTTAAGGATGGCTCAAGATTTTCTTTAACACCTCGTCCTTGAGATAGAAATGGTGTATATCCAAATGGGCTTTGCGGTAACCCAGCTATATAAGCTGCTTGCGGTATTGATAAGTCTTTAGCATCTACTCCAAATATGCCTTGTGCAGCCGCTTGGACCCCAGCAATGTTTCGACCGTTTGCATTCCGACCGAATGGAACAATGTTTAAGTAAGCAGCCAAAATCTCATCTTTCTCAAAAAAGTTCTCTAGGCGCATTGCTAGTAGAATTTCCTTTGCTTTTCGCTCGAAAGAAACTTCATTCGTAAGAATTTGGTTTTTTATTAACTGTTGAGTTAACGTACTTCCACCTGTTTGAACAGAGGAATTAGAAAATTCTTGATAAGTTGCACGTAAAATTGCTTTTGGGACAATTCCGTCATGCTCAAAGAAATATTCATCTTCTGTTGCGATAATGGCGTTAATCAGGTACTCGGATACTTCTGCTAGTTCAATTTCGCGTCTTTCTAATTCAGAAGGAAGATCGCCCAAGAAAACATTATCGGCAAAGTATATTTCTGTAATTTCCTCGTAATTATAAATGTCCATTTTCATGTCATCTTTATTTCGAATCGGCTCATTCATAACTAGTGAGGCGAAAAATCCAGCACCTGCACCACCTACAAATAGCATCAAGGAGATAAATCCAACAAAAAAGATTAATAATAAATTCCAAACTACTTGGTAAGTTATACGAAAGCTTTTAAAGATCTTTTTCTCATTCAAAAAATTTACGAAAGATTGTATTGAGAAGCGTCGATCTGAACGTTTATTATCCATGGATAGATACCTCCTAATTGATCACAAAATATTATAGCATACATTGTCGATTGATGGATATGAACGAATGCTAAAATTAACGATTGACATTGATGTATATTTTTGATAAAACTTAAGCAATAATACATTAAAATATGAAAAAGCTATGATTGGACAACAGTAGTAGGCATTTCCCTGTTAAAGTAATGTTCAAAGATCAGCTAACGATAGCGCTTAGTCTCGTTAGCTTGATCTTTGAACATTCTAGCTAGAGAGCTGGTGGTCGGTGGAAACCAGTACAAACTTGCTTATGAATTACTTCCAAGAGCATCCTTTGTGAACAGTATTTTACTTTAAGTAGCGAAGGACGGTTCAAACCGTTATTTTTCCGAGGTGGAAAGTATATTTTACTTTCAACAAGGGTGGTACCGCGACTATAAGCTCGTCCCTTTTTTGGGATGGGCTTTTTTCTATTTTTTGAGGTCTACTTATGTTAATGAAAAGAAGGAGAGAGAAAAATGAACTTGTTAAAAGATTTAGAGTACCGTGGACTGATTAATCAAGTAACAGATCTAGAAGGATTGACGAAACAATTAGAAGAAGGACAATTGACGCTATATTGTGGATTTGACCCAACTGGGGACAGCTTACATATAGGACACTTGTTAACAGTATTAACTTTACGACGTTTTCAATTAGCCGGAAATAGACCACTTGCCCTTGTGGGAGGAGCAACAGGATTAATTGGTGATCCAAGTGGAAAAAAAGCCGAGAGAACATTGAATGAAAAAGAAATTGTTGTTCATTTTAGTAACCGTATTAAAGATCAATTATCACGATTTTTAGATTTTGATGGTCAAAATAGTGCAAAAATCGTAAACAATTATGATTGGATTGGCAATTTAGATGTTATTTCATTCTTAAGGGATGTTGGTAAGAACTTTGGTGTGAATTACATGCTTGCAAAGGATTCTGTAGAATCGCGTATTCAATCTGGTATATCATTTACTGAGTTTAGTTACATGATTTTACAATCGTACGACTTCTTGAAGTTGTTTGAAAATGAAAATTGTCGCCTACAAATAGGTGGTAGTGACCAATGGGGCAACATTACCGCAGGACTTGAATTAATTCGTAAATCAACGGATGATGAGGGGAAAGCATATGGCTTTACAATCCCATTAGTAACAAAAAGTGATGGAACCAAATTTGGAAAAACAGAAGGTGGCGCTATTTGGCTAGATGCGGAAAAAACATCCCCTTATGAGCTTTACCAATTTTTCATCAATACTGATGATCGCGATGTTGTGAAATTTTTAAAATACTTTACGTTTTTACCGCACGAAGAAATTGATGCATTAGTTGAAGAAGTGGCGACAACACCGGAGAAGCGAAGTGCACAACGAAGATTAGCTGAAGAAGTAACGAAACTTGTTCATGGCGATGAAGCGTTAGCTCAAGCGATTCGAATTTCCGAAGCTTTATTTAGTGGTGAGATTGCTAATTTAAACGCAAATGAGATAAAACAAGGATTTAAAGATGTTCCTTCGTATGATTGTAACGAAGATGAAATTAGCTTATTAGAGTTATTAGTGTCTGCAAAAATTGCTCCGTCAAAACGCCAAGGTAGAGAAGATATTCAAAATGGTGCTATTTATGTGAATGGTGAGCGTACGACGGAGTTAGACAAAATAGTGACAAAGGCTGACCGAATAGAAGGGCAATTTACAATTATTCGCCGTGGAAAGAAGAAATATTTTTTAATAAACTATTAAAATGTAAAATGTAGAATTCAGAATGTAGAATTAGGTATGAAAGCAATGCTTCTATGGTGTTGCTTTCAATAATTCTACATTCTACATTATAAATTCTACATTTTTATTTTTGCTTCGATACCCATGTGGCTACTCTTTCGGCATTTTCTCCAGTTAAGATATTAGCTTCCATGCCTTCATCACCATTTATAATACTATGTAAGATGTCATTTTTCTTTAAGCCGCGAATTCCTGACGCTAAACCCGTCCCGTTTAATTCAAGACCATGGCAGCCGGCGCAGTTTTTATTGAATAATGTTATCGTTTCGTTTTCCCTCAGAGTAGCAGCTTCGCTATTACAAGCAACAAGGAAGAGGGAAGATGCAATTAAGATGATTGCTTTTTTCATAAAAAAAACCCCTTTATCACAATTTTTCACATTTAATGAATTTCATAATTTTGTCTTATTGTCATTAAGATACTATAAATAGTTGCGTATCTGTTTATAGATTGATATGGCTCGTTTTTGGTAATTATGAAATTCACTTATTTAAGTAAATTGTAACAACAAACAGTTCGTTTTGAAATGTTTTTATCATTTTTTGATTTTGTCGTTTAAAAAAGATCAATTACGAAAAAAAAACCACGCATTTGCGTGGCTTTTTCTTATTAACGTGAGTAGTACTCAACGATAAGTTGCTCAGTAACTTCAGCAGCTAATTCTGAACGCTCAGGTAAGCGTGTGAAAGTTGCTTCAAGTTTTTCTTCATTGAAGTCAAGGTAAGCAGGAACGAAGTTGTTTACTTCGATTGCTTCTTTAACTGCAGTAAGGTTTAAAGACTTTTCACGAACGCTAATTGTTTGACCAGGTCTTACGCGGTATGATGGAATATCAACGCGCTTACCATCAACCATGATGTGACCGTGGTTAACTAATTGGCGTGCTCCACGACGAGTGCGAGCTAATCCCATTCTGTAAACTAAGTTGTCTAAGCGAGACTCAAGTAAGATCATGAAGTTCTCACCGTGGATACCAGACATTTTGCCAGCATCATCAAAGATACGACGGAATTGACGCTCATTAACTCCGAACATGTGACGAAGTTTTTGCTTTTCTTGAAGTTGAATACCATATTCAGATAATTTCTTTCTTTGGTTAGGACCGTGTTGTCCTGGTGCGTAAGGACGTTTTGATAATTCTTTCCCCGTTCCGCTTAATGAGATTCCTAAACGACGAGATAATTTCCAAGATGGACCTGTATAACGAGCCATGAGTGACTCCTCCTTGTTATTTTAGTATTGATAAAATAACAACAGTTTTTAGTAATCCCTTCAAAAGCTCATTTTATATTCATGCACTTTCGCTTCGACAGCTGGAAGTTACACAATGCACCTCATTAATTATGATTCAGCCGCAGTTAATGAGGTATAAAATGAGAATAGTCGACAATTGAAGTTTACCTTGGCTGTCTTATTTTACACAAAGAATATTATATGTTTATTATTATTGAAAGTCAAGGTAATCTAAAAGTAGGAGTAAAAGAATTACCACCTCTTACTTTAGAAAAATTCATAGTATAGCAAGAAAATTAAATTCTTTTACATAAAAAGCAGTGTATAATAGTATGTACCTATTACTATAGTGGTTATTATTTTTTGTACTTTTATGAAATTTTTGTAAATAACTAGATATTATTATAGTAAAAAATAACTATTTACAATATAATAAACAGAAACGATTAAACTATTTTGCTCTGATTGGTGGTGAGATTATGATAAATGGGTATAAAAAGAAAGCAAATATTAATTTCTCCAAGTTGTTCCATGTTACATTTGACCTAGATAACCAACTAGAAGAAGACTATTCTTCAGCAATTTTCTTCTTAGCAAATGAAGAAGGGCAATTAATTACGATACGTGAGGTTGGAGGATATGATCCTACTGCAGCTGAGGTCATTTTTGGTTTAAAAGACAAATTAGTAACTAATCAACTTCCTATTATAATGAATCATTATCAAATTGATGCCATTCCTGTTACGTTGCAAAAGGACGAAGAAAAGTGGATTGGATACTTTGGAGTAGTTATAACTGTAGAAGAAGGAAGCCCTGAAACAGTGCGATCTTTATTGCTTGGCTATAAGCAAACCCTTATCATGACCACTAATTATCTCGAGTCAAAACAAAAACTAGAGAATTCACAGAAAAAAGAAAATATAGATCAAATGATATCAAAGCTCTTAAGGGAGACAAACTATACCGATGACTTTGGTGTTTTTGCCCGAGCATTTATTAAAAAATTGAAGGAAATGACTACAGGTGGAGACTTTACACTATTACTTCTAAATAGGAACGAGGATTTGTTAATCCCTAGGTTTTCTACAAATCAAGAAATAATTGTCAATAAACAAGAATATATCCTTCCTTTTAATGAAATACGTGAAGCGATCGGTAAGCTTGAAGACAATCAATTCCGTATTCTGACAAAAGGTTTTTCATTAGGAATGGAAGCCTTAAATCGACGGTATGACGATTATGCGGTAATCCCCTTAGAAAAAGAGGGGAAGTTATTTACTGTGCTTATTTATGGAGTACAAGAAGGAAAAGTCCAATCGCAAATAAAAAATAGTATCTTAGATTTAGTTACAGAATCAGCTAGTCTAATTTATAAATTATTGAATTACGAATATGTTTTAAAAGAGCAAAAGCGAAAAGAACTTCTTTTGCAGGTGACGAAGAAATTCCACTCTTCAATGGATGTAAGTGCTATTCTAAGTGAAATTATTGATGCACTAAAACAAGTTTTTCCGTCGTTTGATATCCATCTCCTATTGTCCCATGAGTGGGAAGTGAGCAATGATTTACCAGTTATGCAATTGAGCTACGGAAAAGATAAGTCAAATGAAGTGGCTACTAATGCTTACTTAACTGGAAAAATTCAAATTGAAGATATTGTTAAAGAACGAAAATCTGTCGTTTATGCGCCGTTACGCGGAAAACAAGGCGTATATGGCGTCTTAAAAATTATGGCTAGTGACTCTTTTGTTTTTCCTAAACATGAAATTGATTTTATTGAAGTTCTTGCTGATACTGGCGGAAATGCGATTGAAAATGCTGAACTTTACCAGCAATCAAGACAACTTGTTGAAGACTTACAGCTAATTAATAAAACATCACATCAATTAAATTCAAATTTACGATTATCAGAAACAATCAGCTATATGACAAAGCAAATTAAATCTTCTTTTGAGGCTAAAGAAATTGGATTTTTTATGTTTCGGACAAACGGCGATGTTGAGGTAATCGAGGGTAGTACAAATTACTTTTTACGAGAAACAATCCTTGTAGAGATCAATGATTTTTGTGAACAAATCAAAAAAGAAAAAGACGCCTTATTTATTGGGGATCTTGCTTCACAAGAACCATATTTATTAAAGCCGTTTCGTTCTTTCATCGCAGTACCCATGGTGCAAAGTGGTGAATTAAAGGGTGCTGTTTTTATTGTCCATGACCATGCATATCATTTTTCTTTTAATAAGTTTAAACTGCTTCAATCACTTATTCATCACTCTACATTAGCTTTTACGAATTCGATGCTTCATGAGGAGTTAGAGAAATTAGTTATAACTGACCACCTTACGAGACTATACGCTAGAAATTTCTTAGATGAGAAAATTGAAGAGTCAATGGATAAAGATGCTTATGGATGCTTTATTTTAATCGATATTGATAATTTTAAGCAGATTAACGATATCTATGGACATCAAGTCGGCGATGACATCATTATTCAAGTTGCCAATGTCCTTAAAAAAAACATAAAAAATACTGACATCGCTGCAAGGTGGGGCGGAGAAGAGCTAGCTGTTTATCTTTCAAAAGTGGATCAAGAAATTGGGTCTGTTGTTGCAGAAAGAATACGTCAAAGAGTAGCAGAAGAAACAAGCCCTTCAGTAACCATTTCATGCGGTGTTTCTGATTGGAAGCAAGTTGATGAAGAGAAATCTTTGAAAGCATTGTTTAAACAGGCAGACCAAGCGTTGTATACAGCTAAACGAAGCGGTAAAAATGTAGTAATCGTTTATGATGAAAACATATGTTGTATGTAGTAGTGAAAAAAAGGTGGTGTAGAATGAGGTGGCCCTTATTCTACACTGCTTTCTTTGTTTTTCGACTACAATTTGAAAAATTTCGGTAATGGTAGCGGTAAATGTAGAAACATCTTTCTTCACTGTCGAGCAAAAAAAGCAGGGATTCAACAACTTTTTTTGAAAATAAATAGTATACAATATCGGCTTTCAAATTTTCATAGTGAAAGAGGTGAACGGGTGATGGAAAAAGGTGAAAATACAAAGCGTAAGGTGATGGAAGCGGCTGTGTCATTATTTAATGTCAAAGGCTTTAGTGGGACATCAATTAGGGCTATCGCCAATAAGGCAAATGTAAATGTAGCGTTAATTTCTTATTACTTTGGCAATAAACAAGGGCTTATGGAGAAGCTAATGATTGAATTTTTAGAAGGCTATACGAATATTGCTGAAAAAGGTTATCTTCACTTAAATAGGTTATCTGCTAAACAATGTTTATACATGGTTGTTGAGAATTTATTAAAGTACCAGCAGCAAAATCATCATCTGGCTAGATTTGTTCATCGAGAAGTTACATTAGATTCTACATTAGTTCGGGAGCTTATGATGACTTATTTTATGAAGGAAAAGCATTTTATTAAAGAGATCATCGAAGTAGGGGTAAAACAAAAAGAGTTTCGCCCAGTATCTAGTGATTTTGCGGCAATTCAAATTAGGGCATTAGTGACAATGCCTTATTCTCAGCCCCAGTATATACGAGAAGTTTATCACCTTACTCCCCATGAAAATTATTTTGTTCACAAGTATTTAAATCATGTTGAAAAGTGGCTAAATGAGTTTTTAAATAAAGACGCAAATCATAGTAAATTAAATACTTTATCAGCAAATTAAGATCATAAGGTTTTACTTACTTTTCCATACGAGTGTAGTATAGAATTGTAAGCAAATTACCTTTGATTTTTTTTTGTTTTGGGATTAAAAATAAGTGAATGATTAAACAAAAATTGACCTAATTTTCTTATAAACAAAAATTACAAAAACAATTTGAAAAAAATAAGTCAAAAATTGTTTATTCATGGTATCATGTTAATATCGAAAAATATCGATTTTTACGTAATTATAATAGATACTTATATGAAGATGTAATTTCTAAAAAATTTGTTTACCTAATATTATTTATTTTCATAACTAAACCACTGCTAAGGTGGTTTAAGATAGAATGCATATTACATAATCAACGAAGATAGATGGAGGCTTAATCATGCTGCAATATTTTATTTACGCAACTTTGATAGTGATACTGGCTATTATTATATATGGTGCAATTTCTAGAAAACGGGTTTATCGAGAGGTGGATCGCCTAGAAGCTTGGAAGATACAAATTATGAACAAGCCAGTTACGGACGAGATTTCTAAGATAAAAGGCTTAAACATGTCTGGTGAAACTGAAAGTAAATTTGAAATTTGGCGTAATGAGTGGGATGAAATTTTAACTTTAAAACTCCCGGATTTAGAAGAAAAACTTTTTGACGTTGAAGAAGCGGCAAATAAATACCGATTTATTAAGGCAAAAAACATGCTAAACAATATTGGTGAACAACTAAGCAAAATTGAAGAGAGCCTTCAAGAAATGTTAGCTGATGTTAATTTATTGATTAATAGTGAAGAAGATAACCGCCAACAAATTGATGATATTCGAAAACTATACAAGGAAATTAAAAAGTACTTAAATCAAAATAAGAACATTTTAGGTACGACAATTTATGCTTTTGAAAAAAGACTTGAAGAAATTGATAAGTCCTTTGTTTCATTTGAGGTTGCTACAAAGGAAGGAAACTACTTTGAGGCGCGAGAAATTTTATTGGTTATGAAAGAAGAAATTAATCTTGAGAAGTGGAAAATGGATGAAGTTCCGAAAATGCTCGTCCAGATTGAATCAGAGGTTCCATCCCAATTAGACGAAATCTCTCAAGGTATTAAAGAAATGGAAGAAGACGGATATATTCTCGATCATTTTTCTTTTAAAGCAGATATTCAGGATATGAGAAGTCAATTACACAAGTTACTTCCTTTACTCGAAGAAGGTAATATTGAAGCTTGCGTAAATGTCGTTGGCGATATGTATAAGGAAATTGATCAAATATATGACACGCTTGAGCAAGAAGTTTTGGCTAAGCAGTTTGTAAGCTATGAACTTACTACGATTAGGGAAGAAACTGAAATTTTACGTGAAAGCTTCGTTGAACTAAAAGCTGACGTTGAAACAATTAAATTGAGTTATCGTATTCCTGAAGAAGAAATGAAAACTCACTTAAAGCTTGAAAAGCAAATTAAAGAGTTAATTAATAAACTAAGTGTTATTGAAGATGTAGCTACTAATAATAAACAATCCAATTTAGTACTAAAAAAGTCCATAGAGGATTTTAAAGCCGAATTATTAGAGCGACAAAACACACTAGAAAATTGCCTTCAAGTCCTCAACTCTTTACGAAGTGATGAGATCAAAGCTCAAGAAACGTTAAAAGAGTTAAAGGATAAAATTCGTCAAGGACATCGTCTTATTAAAAAGAGCAACGTTCCGGGCCTTCCTGAATTGATTTTAATTAAATTAAATGAAGCTCAAACTAGTTTAGTAGCTGCTACTGAGAAACTAGAGAAAATTCCTTTAGTGATGGTTGATGTAAATGATTCAATGGAACAAGCGCTAGAAACTGTAGACGAAGTTTATAACTTGATATCTGCAACCATTGAACAAGCTTTAACTGCTGAGAGGGTTATCCAATATGGTAATCGGTACAGGAGTAATTCTACTTACATCCATATCGAACTGTTAAGAGCTGAGGAAGCATTTCGACTTTTTCAGTATGAGGAAGCGTTAGAAATAGCTCTTACAGCTATTGAAGAGATAGAACCTGAAGTGTTAGAAAAGATAAATTCGTATTCATTTGAAAAGGTTTAGCCCTTGTGCTAAGCCTTTTTAACTTCACTTTAAAAAATATTATATTTACGAAGTAGGACGAACCTCATTGGATCGTTGTCGAATGATGAAAGCGCTCTAAAAAATGTAATATGAAAAAGGTATTTAAACCCTTGCTATTCATAGATCTCAAAAGTAATATAGATAGAAAGAGAAGGAGGTGAGGTTGTTGGGTAAGTGGGTAATGCTCTCGTTTGTAGGTCTAGTTTGTTTGTCTATTTGGGGCACTTTAGTTTCATTTGTATTTTTTGGTGATCCTCGACAACAGGTATCAGAGGTAGAAGATAAACTGTTAAGTGAAGAAGTAGTAAACTCAACAACTAACCCTTGGGATGTAATAACAGTTCAAGAAGATACTTTTAATCCAAGAGAGACCTTAAGAATGAATATAAAAAAAAGGGGCATTTGGAAAGAGGATGTTGCCCATATCGCACCTAATGGTGAAATTTCCATAGATGAATTATTAGCAATAGTAACACAAAAAGACCAACACTAAGATGAGAGTTCAATACTCTCCCTCTTATGTTGGTCTTTATTCCATTTAGGAACTATTTTATTCAAGATATAGTTATGATATTATATTTAGATGCAAAGGAAGTGTAAAGGAGTTTACTCAAATGATATACTTTGACAATAGTGCAACAACGAAACCCTATAAAGAGGTACTTGAAACATATAGCAAAGTGTCTGAGGTCTATTTTGGAAACCCTTCTTCTCTACATACGTTAGGGAAAGAGGCTGAAATGTTATTAGATCAAGGAAGGGATCAAATTGCAAAACTTCTTAAAGTAAATAAAAAAGAGATTATTTTTACTTCTGGAGGAACGGAAGGGAATAACTTAGCGATTAAAGGGACTGCCCTTGAACATAAAAATAGGGGTAAGCATTTAATTACTACTAGTGTTGAGCATGCTTCAAATTATGAAGCGTTCGCACAGTTAGAAAAATTTGGGTTCGAAGTAACCTTTTTAAACGTTAACGAATCAGGAGAAATCTCTATTAGTGAATTAAAGGATGCCCTTCGTGATGATACAATTCTTGTGTCTATGATCCATGTGAACAACGAGTTAGGTTCTATTCAACCTATTAAAGAAGTAGGCGAATTGCTAAAAGATTATCCAAAAGTTTATTTCCATGTTGATCACGTTCAAGGAATGACGAAAGTACCAATATCATTTAAAGATTGTTATATTGATTTATGTACGATATCTGGACATAAATTTCATGGGCCAAAAGGAACAGGAGTTTTGTATGTTCGCCAAGGGGTGAAATTATTTTCATTATTAACAGGCGGTGTGCAAGAGAATAACTTACGAGCAGGTACAGAAAATATACCTGGAAATGTGGCGATGGCAAAAGCACTTAGATTATCGATGGGGAAATTTGTGGATAATAAAAATCATCTAAATGAACTACGGAACCGTTTAGTCAACTCACTTAGAGAGATTGACGGAATTGTTGTAAATAGCCCTGATAATGGTGCTCCACATATTGTTAATTTTTCTTTACCTGGAATTAAACCAGAAGTTGTTATCCAAGCTTTAGGTGAACGCAAAATTTATGTCTCAACCAAATCCGCTTGTTCTTCAAAACTAAATGAACCAAGTCGGATTTTGATGGTTACTGGTTTAGGTCAAGAAAGGGCAGAAAGTGCCATTAGAGCTAGTTTTGCTTTTGAAAATACGAAAGAAGAAGTAGATGAATTTGTAAACGCGTTAAAAATCATCTTTTTACAATTAAAAGAAGTTATGAGGTAATGAAAAATGAACTATAATCATATTGTCATTCGCTATGCAGAACTAGCATTAAAAGGAAAAAACCGTTCTCAGTTCGAAAGAAGACTTCAAGAAAATATAAAAATTGCCCTAAAGCCATTTCCGAATGTAAAAATTGAACGAACATACGGAAGAATGTTTGTTCAACTCAATGGTGAGGATCATGAGTTAATTGCCGAAAAGCTTTCGAAAATTTTTGGAATTCATTCTTTTAGTATCGCTGTTAAAGTAGAAAACACGCTAGAGAAAATTCAAGACGGTGCCTTAAGGGCAATCACAGAAATTTTAGAAGGGAATAAAACCTTTAAAGTTTCGGCAAAAAGGGCAAATAAAGGATTTCCAATTGATTCTCAGAAATTAAATTATGAAGTTGGCGGTTATATCTTAGAAAATACAGAAGGACTCACTGTCGATGTTCATCATCCAGATATCGAGGTAAAGGTTGAAGTTCGAGAAGTTGCGACATATATATCTTGCGGCGTATACAAAGGGTCTGGAGGTCTTCCTGTAGGAACAGGTGGGAAAGTAGTTCTTATGCTCTCAGGCGGTATTGATAGCCCGGTTGCGGGATATTTAGCGATGAAACGGGGAGTGAAGATTGAAGCGATCCATTTCCATAGTCCGCCTTATACGAATGAACGTGCAAAACAAAAGGTTATTGATCTAACAAAAGTTCTAACAGAATATGGTGGTAAAATTAAACTTCACGTTGTTCCGTTTACTAAAATACAAATGGAAATTCATAAAGTGATTCCAGGGAACTACACAATGACAATTATGCGAAGAATGATGCTTCGAATTAGTGAAAGAATTGCTGAACAACAAAAAGCATTTGCAATCACGACAGGAGAAAGTCTTGGGCAAGTAGCCAGTCAAACTTTGCATAGTATGCATACGATCAATGAAGTAACAAATATGCCAGTACTTCGACCTTTAGTTACAATGGACAAGCTAGAAGTCATTGACATCGCTCAAAAAATTGGGACGTTTGATTTATCAATTCTTCCTTATGAGGATTGCTGTACAATCTTTTTACCCCCAGAAACAAGTACAAAGCCTTTAAGAGATAAAGCACATAAATATGAAGAAAAGTTAGATATTGAAGCGCTAATTGAAGAAGCTGTTGGAAACTTAGATAGCTTTGATATTTTGCCAGGGATAGAAGCAAGTAAGGATTTTGAGGACCTTTTGTAACATTTGAAACAATTACCAAGAAAAAAGAAGTATTGATTTACCCTCTTGTACACATCATATGTTTACAAGGGAGGTGAGACACAATGGCAAACAACAACAGCAACAACTCAAACCAACTTTTAGTACCAGGAGTTCAACAAGCTCTTGATCAAATGAAGTACGAAATCGCTTCTGAGTTTGGTGTTAACCTTGGTCCTGATGCAACTTCTCGCGCTAACGGTTCAGTTGGTGGTGAGATCACTAAACGCCTAGTTCAAATGGCTGAACAACAATTAGGCGGTGGATTTCAACAACAATAATTAAATACAATGGCTGTGAGAGGTGACCAGTGGTCATCTCTCTTTTGTTTTATAAGTGTAGTATTTCCCCCATATATTTCTTCCTCTGTAAAAAAAAATAAAAATTACTAAAATAAATATTCTAAAAAATCATTATATTCTGTATAATGGAATTAAGTTGTAAATTTTCTTTAAGGGGGAGAATAAATTATGGATCCAAATCAATTGATTGCACCGAAGACATACAATATATCACAAGAGTTTGAAAAATATTCAACTGGGAATCGATTGGCAGTCAAATGCATAACTGAGCATGGTGAGGTCAATACGATATCCTATCTTGAACTATCTGAAAAAGCAAATCAATTTGCAAACGCTTTAATTAAACAAGGGCTCGAGCAAGGTGAGCGAGTGCTCGTTCTGCTTCCGAGGAGCATAGAAGCTTATATTACTTATTTTGCATGCCTTAAAGCAGGATTAGTTGTTATTCCTTGTTCCGAAATGTTGAGAGCAAAAGATCTAACTTACCGAATTAACCATGGAGAAGCAAAAGCTGTTATTTCATATCATTTATATGTAACAGAAGTAGATAAAATTGATGAAGATATTCCAAGCTTAGCTTTTAAGTTTGTTGTTGGTCA
The DNA here is from genome assembly GCF_001866075.3 of Anaerobacillus isosaccharinicus. GTDB lineage: Bacteria > Bacillota > Bacilli > Bacillales > Anaerobacillaceae > Anaerobacillus > Anaerobacillus isosaccharinicus. The sequence goes on from NZ_CP063356.1 coordinate 2,760,122, forward strand.
TGATGTAGAAGGTTGGTTAAGGCTTGACCGACTGGCAACTAGTGAAAGTAAGGAATTTGAATGTGCAAATACTAGCCGCGATGATATGGCATTTTTGTCATATACATCTGGTACAACTGGCAATCCTAAGGGCGTTGTACATACACACGGTTGGGGATTTGCTCATATCGAAGTTGCCTCAAAAATGTGGTTAGATGTAAAAGAAGGGGACATGGTGTGGGCTACTGCGGGACCAGGTTGGCAAAAGTGGATTTGGAGTCCTTTCCTATCCACATTAGGATTAGGCGCAACAGCATTAGTTTATCAAGGGAAGTTTGACCCAAATAAATATTTACAAATTCTACAAGATAACGATGTTAACGTTATGTGTTGTACACCAACGGAATATCGTATAATGGCTAAGGTTGATAATATCAGTGATTACAAACTTTCAAACCTTAGAAGTTCTGTTTCAGCAGGAGAACCGTTAAATCGGGAAGTTATTGACACATTTAAACGTGAATTCAACGTAGACGTCCGCGATGGCTATGGCCAAACAGAAAATACTCTATTAGTTGGAACATTACTAGGAATGGAAATTAAAGCAGGTTCTATGGGTAAACCAACACCAGGAAATAAAGTTGAAATTATTAATGAAGATGGAGTGCCAGTTGCACTAGGAGAAGTTGGAGATATAGCGGTCCATAGAGATGCGCCAGCTTTATTTAAAAAATATTATAAGGATCCTGAAAGAACAGCCATGGCTTATCGTGGGGAATATTATGTCACTGGTGACCAAGCGAAAATGGATGAAGATGGTTACTTCTGGTTTGAAGGGCGCAATGATGATATTATCATTAGTTCTGGATATACCATTGGTCCTTTTGAAGTTGAAGATGCATTAACTAAGCATCCAGCAGTTAAAGAATGTGCTGTTGTAGCAAGTCCAGACGAAGTTCGTGGAAACGTTGTAAAAGCTTTTATTGTATTAAGAAATCCTGAACTCGCTAGCGACTCATTAGTGAAGGAGCTTCAAGAGCATGTAAAGACATTAACAGCACCTTATAAATACCCTCGTAAGGTTGAATTCCTTTCTGATCTACCAAAAACTATTTCAGGGAAAATTCGCCGAGTAGAGCTAAGAAAACAAGAACAAATGCTAAAAAATTAATAAAAGAAAAAGCAGATAGCATTTTGCTATCTGCTTTTTCTTTTATTAGAATAATCATGTATTACTTGCAATCATAACTAATATTTGTAACTATAGGTAAGGTGATAACTTTAAGAATTTATACTTCTCAAATATAAAATCGTCTAGCTTCGAGCAGCTAGGCGAACGCTCTGCGCTTTTCCTATAAAAATGTTTTTTGTACTCTTTGGAAGAATGAATTATTTTTAAGTTTTAACATTTTTATTTGCTTATCAGATATCCTAATTTTAACATCATGGCAATGGCGAATACTTAATGCCTCATTATCAGCGCCAATAATCGGATGATCATTGCCGTCCTGTACTACTTTTAAAGTTAATGTACTATCACCACTTAAAATTAGCGGTGCACCTAATGTACGAAACTCATTGTTATTAAGTGAAGCAATTTCTGTTAGTTGGATTGCTTTAATTCTAGGGTCTACAATGGCGCCACCTAATGACTTATTGTAGGCTGTACTTCCAGTTGGAGTCGATACGATTAAACCGTCACCACGGAATGTTTCAAAGTAGACATCGTCAATAAAGACATCAATAACAAAAGTTCGGATAACATTTGAGCGAATTGAACACTCATTAAAGCAATAGAATGAGTTCTCGCCATTTACGCTAACTTCAATTGTTGGGTTTTTACGTACTTCGACAGTTTCGTTTTTCATTGCGTCTAAAATACCATCAATGTCATTCAATGAGAAATCGGTATAGAAACCTAAGTGATCGCCAGTGTTAATTCCTAAATAAAGGGCATCTTCTTGGAAACCTGTTTTCCTTAAAGCTTGTAAAAATGCTCCGTCACCACCAATACTTACAATGATATTCGCTTCACGATAGTCAGAGACAATCTTAAAATTATATTCTTTTGCAATCTCTCTTAATGGAGCTATTTTCTCTTCAATTTCTTTTGTTGGTTTGTAAAATAAAAATACGTTTCTACGTGTTGGCATTTTATTCTCTCCTTTTTCTGAGGTTGTGCAAAGGTATGGTCATCCTAACACTATTATTTCTTTATTAATTCAGGAAAATCCTGCTTAGTTTAATTATTTTATATAAGGAGTTGTTAAAAATGAGTAGTAAACGATGGATTGCATTAGGTTTAGCCTTCGCTCTTTTCTTTCTTTCTATTGCAGTAAGTACATTTACTTCAGGAGCAGCCGGACAATGGTCAGGTTGGTTTGCAATGGATGATGAGGAAGTATGGCTCGAAAAAACCATTGAAAAAGGAAATGGTAAAGGGAAAATTGCTGTATTAAATGTTAATGGCGTCATTCAAGAGGGATATGATGCACCCTCCCTTTTTGAAACTGTTACTTATAATCATCGACATTTCTTATCAATGTTACGACATGCAAGTGAGGATCCTCAAGTAGATGGTATGATCATAAGAGTCAATTCACCAGGTGGTGGTGTGGTTGAAAGTGCTGAAATCCATGATTTGATATTAGAAATTCAAGAAGACTACCGAAAGCCAATTTACGTTTCAATGGCGAGTTTAGCTGCTTCAGGTGGGTATTATATTGCTGCACCAGCAGATAAAATTTTTGCTAACGAAGCGACAATAACTGGTTCATTAGGCGTTATTATGCAAACAATTAATGTTAGTGAACTTGCCGAAAAATACGGTGTCAAAACTGAAACGATTAAGAGTGGACCATACAAAGATATAATGTCTTCAATGCGAGAAATGACAGATACAGAAAGGGTCATCTTACAATCAATGATTGATGATTCTTATGAAAAGTTTGTCGATGTCATTGCAAACGGCCGTAATATGGAAAGAGATAAAGTAAAAACTCTTGCCGACGGGAGGATTTATTCTGGTAAGCAAGCTCTTGAATTAGGGTTAGTAGATGATCTAGGCAATATGGATTACGTCATCGATGTACTAAGAGAAGACATCGGAAGAGGCGAATTAGACGTTATAAAGTATGAAGTTCCTTTTAGTTTTCCAGGTTTTTTAACAATGACTACTCAAAATCTTGTTTTACGTCAACAAGACCCTCTTGGCTTAAAACAGTTATTAAGATATTCGAATTCACCAAGCTTAATGTATTTGTACAATATGGATTAGGGCGGTGAAATTTAATGGATGAACAAATGATAATTGGTGAAAAAAAAATGGAGATTGAACAAGCACATGCATACCGTTTTGCTGGTTTTTGGATGAGATTTTGGGCTTATTTATTGGACTTATTAGTTGTTGCTAGCTTAAATGGGATCATAGTTTCACCACTTTTAGCTATTAGCCGTGTTGCTGAAGTAAAGATCCTCTTCTTTTCTTTAGAAGTTATTCTTATGGTAGTTGTAACGTTCCTTTATTTTTTATTATTAACAAAAAAGTGGGGACAGACAATTGGAAAAAGAGTGTTTGGATTAAAAGTTATTAGTAAAAATACACGACAACTAACGTGGTCATCGCTTATTTTTCGCGAAGTGATCGGACGATACATCCTACAGGCTTTTGCCCTTACTTACACCCTTTATGTAATTATAGCTTTTCAAAAGGAAAAGCAGGGTTTACACGATATGATCGGTGATACGTACGTTATACATGAGGAAATATAACTGGAAATGTAGAATGTAGAATGTAGAATTTAGAATGTAAAATGACTATTTGTGGAGATTGCTTTGCAAAGTTTTCTCTCATATTTTCATTAACATGATAAATTCTATTTTTTTGTTTATTTTTACAAAGAGAAGGTGATAATGGTTGGGAGAAGGAGGAATTTGCCATGCATTGGATTTGGTGGGTAGTAATTTCGATTGTAACTTCTCTCGTATTGCTTCCTTTTGCAAAGATTACTGTAAATTTAATTTATTTTCATGACCAAGATAACGATGAACTAAAAATTAAAATATCCACCTTCTTTGGCCTAGCCTCCTACAGGATTAATGTTCCTGTACTAAAAATTGATGAAGATTCTGCGTCAATTATCGTAAAAGAAGAACAGCATTCAGCAATGGGTGATACTGAGAAAACAGAAAAATTTACTCCTGAAAGAATTCTAAATGATCTTCGTAAAGTGAAAGATTTCTTAGTACATGTTGTAGGCTTCCATAAAATACTAAAAAGGCTTCTGGGGAAAATGTCGATCACTAAATTTTCTTGGAAAAGTATTGTTGGACTTGGTGATGCGGCTTTAACAGGAACGTTAGTAGGTGCTGTTTGGGGAGTTAAAGGAAGTACACTAGGTTTAATTACGAATTACATGAGATTAAAAGTTGTGCCTCTAATTGAAGTTCATCCCAATTTCCAAAGATTAACTTCCCATACTGAGCTATCATGTATTATTTCTTTCAGGCTAGGGTATGCTATAATCGCAGGTTTACAAATCGTCAAACATTGGAAAAAAAGACCAAGGTTTAAAGATGAAAATTTGTACAAACATAACGGTATCTAATGTTAGGAGGATATGAAAATGTCAGAACATCCAATTCAAGGTTTAATGAAAACAGCTATGGAAAACATCAAAGAAATGGTTGATGTAAACACAATCGTAGGAGATCCAGTAGAAACCCCAGATGGAAGCGTTATTATCCCAATATCTAAAGTGGGCTTTGGATTTGCGGCAGGTGGTAGCCAATTTGTCATAGACAAAACAACTACTGGAACTGAGCATAAAGAACATCCATTTGGTGGTGGTAGTGGTGGAGGTGTATCGATTACTCCAATCGCATTTTTAATTGTGAGCGCATCTGGAGTGAAAATGGTACATCTAGATGAAAACACTCATCTTTATGAAAAATTAATGGACTTTGCACCACAAGTAGTTGAAAAAATTCAACAAATGATGAATGGTAATAAAAACCAAAATCAGAACCAAAGACAGAATAATCAACCATCAACTGAAGTAAACATAACTGCAGATAAATTAGATTTATAGTAAAAATGTCAGTAGCTTACGCGGCTACTGACTTTTTATTTCAGCCCTTTTTTCTTATCATGACAATAATAGATAAGCTGGAATATTTTCTAATTTCAACCTAAAAAGCATATTTCTTGAATAAAATCGAATATACCACTATATTTAACACTGTAGTGATGTTAATTTATGAGGAGGAACATGTGAATGGCAAATGTGACATTTAAAGGTAATCCAATTACATTATTAGGAAATGAAGTAAAGGTAGGAGACGTAGCTCCTAATTTTACAGTGCTAGCTAATGACTTAACACCAGTAACTTTAGAAAATTTAAAAGGAAATGTAACAGTTATTAGTGTTGTTCCATCGCTTGATACAGGAGTTTGCGATGCTCAAACACGTCGTTTTAATGAAGAAGCGGCAAATCTTGAAGATGTAAATGTTTTAACAATCAGTGTAGACTTACCATTCGCTCAAAAGCGTTGGTGCGGTGCTGCCGGGATTGATAAAGTTCAAACATTATCTGACCATCGTGAATTATCATTTGGTAAAGCATTTGGTGTTGCAATTGCAGAACTACGTTTGCTTGCCAGAGCCGTATTTGTATTAAATGCAGAAGGGGAAATTGCCTACGCACAGTATGTACCAGAAGCAACAGATCATCCAGATTATGAAGCGGCAGTCCTTGCTGCTAAAGCTTTAGTATAGATACTTAATAACTGAGCAGACGTGTGTTTTCTAACGTCTGCTCTTTACTTTATATGATTAATTTAAATAATCTCGTTATAAACATGTATATCATTCTTCTCATGTTGGAATAAAAGAGGTAGAATGGAGTATTGAGAAGGAGTGGGAGAATGGTACAAAAATTAGATTTTGAAACTTTTTTTACAAAACTGGATGAAAGTACTGAAACAATTCAAAGTGATTGTAATCTTACCTATTTAGAGTCACTTATACATACGGGGAAATTACTTTTTCTAGGAGATCTTAACCAGCCACTAAGTGAAATAGCACATAAAAAAGTAAAAAAAGCGATTAGTGATATTCATTTAGATGACTTATCAAAAGAAGAAATTAGGAAGACCTTTCAGTTGGCTATCTTAAAAGGAATGAAGGAAGCAACCCAACCAAATCATGCAATGACTCCTGATGCAGTTGCTATGTTTATGGCTTACTTAGTAAATAAATTAACAGGAAAAACAGACAGATTTCGTATTCTTGATCCAGCAGTTGGGCCAGGTAATTTATTGACAGCAATCTTAAATCATTCGAATAAACAAATTGAAAGCTTTGGTGTGGAGCCAGATGAAACATTGCTACAGCTTGCTTATGTAAATGCTAATTTACAACAGCATAAAACTGAACTCTTTCATCAAGACAGTCTAACAGATATTTTAGTTGACCCAGTTGATATTGTTGTGGCTGATTTACCTATCGGATATTACCCTAATCAAGAAAATGCTAGTCGCTATAGATTAAAGGCTGAAGAAGGTATGTCATATACCCACCATTTAATGATTGAACAATCATTAAACTATACTAAGGAAAGTGGATTTTTATTATTTTTAATTCCAAATTTTATGTTTGAATCAACTCAAGCCAAACAGCTTCATCATTACATAAAGGAGCATGCTCATATATACTCACTACTTCAATTGCCAAAATCTATGTTTAAAGAGGAAAAGCATGCAAAAAGTATTTTTATCTTAAGAAAAAAAGGTGCTGGAGTGAAAGGACCTAATCAAGCTTTATTAGCAGAACTACCATCGTTTTCAAACAAGCATGCCTTGAGTGAGATGGTAACAAGTATCAATAATTGGTTTGACGCATATATCAATTAATGATCAGAGTGAGTAGCCTTTGGGTGAAAGCTCTTTTTTGTGTAAGTAGATTTTCATGCTACTTTGAGCAATCTATAACAGCACCGCTAAAAAATCAACTGACACTTGGGTATTTCGTGAATCCTTTTCTACCCCATAATTTAGGATTAATAAAACTTGGCTCACATGGCAAGCTAAAGGTAAGTGCTAGTGATGACGATAAAAAGTACGGTTTGCACTATCACTAAGGTGGTAATACAGATCTTAATAATATTATAATACAGGGTTGTCTGTACCAATATAGATTTCCTTTTAAATC